>JBIOYQ010000032.1:0-5106 GCA_044870295.1 Actinomycetota bacterium | reverse complement strand
CCGATGACCTTCATGCGGCAGTAGAGCCGGATGAACCAGCCGATCAGGAGCTTCGCGACGCGCTGATACTTCCCCGTGCCCGGAGGGATGCGTGGACGGTCGACCGGCATCTCGCGGCGGACTGTAGCAGCCGCGGAGCGTCTGGCCACCACGCCATACCCCCTTGCTAGAATCGCCACGCCCGTTCGTCCCTGGAGGTCTCCGTGGCCACGCGCACGAAGCAAGAGGCGGTCAGCCGCTACCAGGAACTGGGTCTCTCGGAGCAGGACCTGCTCGACATGTTCCGAACCATGGTGACGGCGCGGCTCTGCGACGAGGCGCAGTTCCGGCTGAACCGGCAGGGCAAGGCTCCGTTCGTGGTACCGGTCTCCGGCCACGAGGGCTGCCAGATCGGGTCGGCGTGGGCCTACCGCCGCGGCACCGACGTCTGGGTCCCCTACTACCGCGACATGGGCATCTGCCTGGTGGCCGGGCTGACCCCTCGGGACGTGTTCCTGGGCGTCTTCGGGAAGCGCCAGGATCCCTCGTCCGGCGGTCGCCAGATGCCCGCCCACTGGGGATCGAAGCGCCTCGGCATCCTGACCGGCTCCTCCCCCATCGCCACGCAGATCCCGCACGCCGCCGGGGCGGCCTACGCCATCGCCTACCGCGGCGAGGATGCCGTGGTCGGCTGCTGGTTCGGCGACGGGGCGACCAGCGAGGGCGACTGGCACGAGGGCCTGAACTTCTCAGGCATCCACAAGCTGCCGGTGGTCTGGTACTGCGAGAACAACAAGTACGCGATCAGCGTTCCGCTCTCCAAGCAGATGGCCGTGAAGGACGTGGCCATCCGCGGAGAGGCCTACGGGTTCGAGGGGGTGGTCGTCGACGGCAACGACGTCCTGGGGTGCTACGAGGCGTCGAAGAAGGCGGTCGACAAGGCTCGAAGCGGCGGCGGCCCCACCCTGATCGAGATGAAGACCTACCGCTTCCACCCGCACACCTCCGACGACGACGATCGCACGTACCGATCGCGCGAGGAGGTCGAGGAGGCCAAGCGCAACGACCCGATCATCCTGTTCGGCAACTACCTGATCGAGCTGGGTTTGATCGACATGGACGGCGTGCAGTCCCTGCGGAGTGAGCTGAAGCAGCAGGTCGACGCCGAGGTGGACGCGGCCTGGGGCGCCCCCGATCCCGAACCGGAGGAGGCCCTCGAGCACGTCTTCGCGAAGGATGGACAGGGCCGGGAGAGCCAGGTTCGCATCGGGAGGACGTCCGGCGCCGAAGGCTCCGGCGAGACGCCGGGTGACGATTCGATCCTGGAGACGACCGGCGGCGAAGCGACGCCGGCGAAGCCCGCCGCCGAAGGGCCCCAGGAGTGACCGCCACAGCGCAGGTCACCGAGAAGAACGTCGTGCAGACCATCCACGACACGCTGTGGGACCTGATGAAGTCCGACGACCGGGTCCTGATCCTGGGCGAGGACGTCGGCGCGCGCGGCGGGGTCTTCCGGGCCACCGCCGGCTTCCTGGACGAGTTCGGAGAGCTCCGCGTGGTCGACACGCCGTTGGCCGAATCGTCCATCGTGGGCGTGGCCATCGGGATGGCCATGCATGGCCTGCTGCCCATCGCCGAGATCCAGTTCGCCGACTTCATCCACCCCGCGTTCGACCAATTGGTGTCCGAGGCCGCCCGGATCCGCTATCGCTCGGCGGGCGACTGGAGCGTCCCCATGGTCGTCCGCGCGCCCTACGGCGGCGGTGTCCATGGAGCCCTGTACCACTCCCAGAGCATCGAGGCCTTCTACGGACACGTTCCAGGACTGAAGGTGGTCGTGCCCTCGACTCCCTATGACGTCAAGGGGCTGCTCATCGCCGCGGTGAACGACCCCGATCCGGTGCTGTTCCTCGAGCACAAGAAGACGTACCGGCTGATCAAGGGCGACGTGCCCGACGAGCCCTACGAGGTCCCCATCGGCAAGGCCGACGTGAAGCGGGAGGGCGAGGATCTCACTGTCATCGCCTACGGGTTGATGCTCCACCTGGCGTTGGAAGCGGCCGCCCGCCTGCAGGAGGAAGAGGAACAGTCGGCGGAGGTGGTCGACGTTCGGACCATCGCGCCGCTCGACAAGGAGATGATCCTGCAGTCCGTGCGCAAGACGTCCAAGGCCATGGTGCTGTACGAGGACAACCGCACGTACGGCGCCGGCGCCGAGATCTCGGCCACCATCTCCGAGGAGCTCATGTTCGACCTGGACGCGCCGGTCCTTCGCATCGGCGGGCCGGACGTCCCGGCCATGCCGTTCGCCACGCCCATGGAGCACTTCTTCATGCCCGACGCCGACAAGGTCTACGAGCACATGAGGGACCTGGCCAGGTATTAGGCGGGTCCTGGGTACACTGGCCTCGATGCCGACCACCGATCACAACCCCCACCGGCGACGGCTCCACCTTCCGATCGTCTCCACGAACGGCGCTACTCAGACGGCTGTCCTCGAGGACTCCCACGTGGCTCACTCGGTGGGGTGCGCGCAGACGGCTCGACCGGTCGCCCGAAGACCGGAGTGGTTGAAGGTCAAGATCCAGACCGGGCCGAACTACTCCGAGCTGAAGGGCATCATGCGCGGCCTCGATCTGCACACGGTATGCGAGGAGGCCGGCTGCCCCAACATCTACGAGTGCTGGGAGGAACGCGAGGCGACGTTCCTGATCCTCGGGGACAAATGCACGCGCCGGTGCGGGTTCTGCGACGTCATGACGGCCAAGCCGGACGACGTCGACACGGACGAACCTCAGCGCGTGGCCGAGGCCGTGGCGGCGATGGGGCTGCGCTACGTCGTGCTGACCTCGGTGGCCCGGGACGACCTGCCGGACAGCGGGGCGGCCGTGTGGGCGGCATGCGTTCGGGCAATCAAGGAAGCTGTCCCAGGCTGCGGGGTCGAGGTGCTCCCGTCCGACTTCCGCGGAGACGAATCGGACATCGCCACGGTGCTGGACGCCGAACCCGACGTGTTCGCCCACAACCTGGAGACAGTCCGGCGGCTGCACGCCAGGATCCGGCCCGCCTTCGGCTATGACCGGTCGCTGGAGGTCCTGCGGATCGCCAAGCGCCTCCGGCCGAACGGTGTGACCAAGTCCAACCTCATCCTGGGCATGGGCGAGGAGCCATACGAGGTCCGGGACAGCATGCGCGATCTCGCTGACACCGGTTGTGACCTGCTCACGATGGGCCAGTACCTCCAGCCCACGAAGTTCCATCTGCCGGTCGACCGGTGGGTCACCCCCGAGGAGTTCGCCGGCTACGCCGAGTTCGGCAAGGAGCTTGGGTTCGCTCACGTCGAGGCCGGTCCACTGGTGCGGTCCTCGTACCACGCGGGCAAGCAGCTCTCGAGGGCCCTCGCCGGAGCCTCAGCCTCAACGAGTTTGCATTCATAGGCAACTCTTACTCATATCGTCTTCCCTCCTTCGGCAGGGCCATGGAAGAATGCAGGTTCCGCCTACCCTCCGAGGAGGCATCGCCGACATGATCCCCATGAGAACGAACCTCTCTGTGCTAATGGCCTGTGTGCTTCTCCTGGTCCTCGGTGCAATGAATCCAGCTTCTGGTCAGAGCGCCAAGCCTGGCCTCCCCGAGGTCGGACATTGGGCGCATACGGGGGGACCATCGACCGGGGCCCTTGACATCTTGATCGATCCGGTGGATCCGAATGCCGTATATGCCGCGACTGCCGGTGACTACGTCTTGAAGTCGACCGACGCCGGGCTCACCTGGACTGCCATCCACCAGGGTTTGAGCGACGTCGACGTCCTATCGCTTGCCATCGACCCGACAGACGATCTCGTTTTGTATGCCGGGAGCACGAATGGGGTCTTCAAGTCCACTAACGGAGCGAGCACCTGGGTAAGGACCAGCGTCGGAATCTCGGACTACACCTTGATCAAGTCTTTGGCCATCGATCCCACTGCGCCCTCAACCATCTACGCGGGCGCTGCAGGATGGGAGAGCCTGTACAAGTCCACGGATGGCGCCGCGACGTGGACGCTCTCGGATATGGGCATTCCGAACGGCAACGCGGGTACTGACGTCCTGGCCTTGGCCGTCGATCCTTCGGACCCCGCGACCGTCTACGCGGGCACCGATGATGAGGTCTCCGATGGCTCCGGGGTGTACAAGTCCACGGACGGCGGGGGGAATTGGAAGTCCATCGGTCCCTCGCGACTGAGGGACTTCGAGATCCACGCCCTGACTATCGATCCCGGTCGGACCGACACGGTGTACGCGGGAGCGGCCGACCCGAGCTTTGCTCAAAAAGCTGGCGTCTTCAAGACAACAGATGGGGGCACAACGTGGAATCGGGTGAAAAGAGGCGAGAACGTGTACGCCCTTGCATTGGACCCGAACCATCCCCGCATTCTCTATGCGGGTACGGAGACCGGCATGGCCAAGTCGACGGACCAGGGACGCCATTGGCGGGATGCCAACCAGGGAATCAGCGGCATGCCAGTTCTCGCCGTAGACCTCGATCCATTGAGGCTGGGAATCGCTGTGGCGGGAACGACGACCGCCATCTTCCGCACGACGAATGGCGGCTCCCTGTGGATCGCCTCGACAAACACCCTTGGCGGGACCGTCCGCGCAGCAAGCGGCGACCCTATTGATACGAATACGGTGTATGTCGGGACCGAGAACGACGGCTTGTTCAAGACGATCGATGCGGGCCGTCATTGGACACTCACCAACGCGGATCTCGATCTCTATTACGGGCAGACCTCGCCGTTGACCCCACGAACCCTCAAGTCCTTTACGCGGCCCCTCGCTGGTCGGGGATCCGTAAGTCCACCGACGGAGGCGCAACGTGGGTTCCGGCCGACCAAGGAATCTCCGACATCGTCCTCTTTTCACTGGCTATCGATCCTGCCAGCCCTGAGACGATCTACGCGGGAGCCTTCGAGAGCATCTACAAGTCCGTCGATCAGGGTGAGAGCTGGGTGCAGTACTCGATAGGTCTGGCGGGTGCCGGCGATATCCGAGCTCTGATCGTGGATCCCACAAACTCCTTGACCGTCTATGCGGGTGGATTCGACCCTGGAGGGGGATCAGGTGGTGACGGGGTGTTCAAATCTA
>JBIOYQ010000031.1:0-26331 GCA_044870295.1 Actinomycetota bacterium | reverse complement strand
ACGGCGTTGACCGACGTGGTGCCGAAGAGGGTCCCCGGCCCGCTGGCGATCGAGACGCCCACGGCCGCCGTCGAGTTCGTGACGAGCTGGCCGTCTGAGTCCTCGATGCGCACGGTCACGCCTGCTGGGTTCAGCGCCGCGTCGATGGGCTGGCCGGCCATCGTGTCGGTGGGCTGCTGGCCGAAGTCCACATGGTCGGGGCACCCGACGGTCACCGCGACCGCCGGATCCGAGCCGACCCGGGTGAAGTCGTTCCCCGTGCCGCTGAAGTCGTTGGACTGCTTGGTCTTGGTCACCCACGTGTACGACGTGTTCGGGGGACACGGGGTGATCACCGTCACCTCAAGGCTGAGAGCCTGCCCTGGGCTGAGCGCGTTCACGTTGCTCGGGCCCGGATTGCGGAGCTGGATGACGTTGCCCGCCAGCGTCGGGGGGTTCCAGGTCTTCCCCGGTGGGGGGGTCAGCGCACCGAAGGCCACGAAGGTAAAGCCGGCGGGGATGGTGACGTTGGCCGAGCCAAGGCCCTGCTGGCTGGTGGCAAGGTTGGTGAGCGTGAGCGTGAAGGTCACGGAGTTGCCGCCGAAGGCGGTCGTCCCCGAGATCGAAGCGCTGTAGAACTTCTTCTTGGCGGCCAGCGCGGGTACGGCCAACGCCGCGACGATGGCCGCGGCAACCACCGCCACGGCAATCGCCCTTCTCGCGTAGCGGATGGAGCGGTGAGATGTCAGCACGATGGTTCCCCTCTCTGCGACGGGCAGGCACGCACAACGCGGCCGGCTTGGCCGGAAACATCAATGCTCTCGCGCCGAGTCTCCCGAAGTCAATGGGGACGGACGATCAGCGGACCGGGTTCTCAGGAGTTGCGTCGGGTACCGTACCGACCAGCGCCTCCTGCACGTCTGAAGACTCCCCGGTGATGAGGTCCGCGGGTTCGTGCAGGGACCGGAGCCGTCCGATGATCGGCACGGCGAGCACGGTGGCCAGACCTCCCACCACGAAGCCCGCCGGGATCGACCGCTCCTGCGAGAGCAACCCCAGGCCGGTCTGCCCTCCCACGCTCCCCAGGCTCCCCATGAGCGAGTCGAACGACACCAGCGTGGCGCGCTCGGTCGTGGGGATCGACTGGTGCAGATAGGTCTGCCGGACCGGTTGCAGGACCCCGCCGGCCACCGCGCCCAGCAGGAAGATGGGCACGGTGACCCAGAACGTCTGCACGACGCCGGTGGCGACCATGGTCGCCGATGAAACTGCGGCGGCGCCGAGCAGGATGGTGGTCCGGCGGCGGCCCGGGATCGCCAGCCTCCCCACCAGCGAGTTGCCCACGATGCCCGCCAGGGCGAACAGCGACGCGATCAGCCCTGACAACCAGATGGCGTCCTTGCCGTACAGGTCCAGGAAGTAGGGCTGCCACGCGTACCACGCCCACGAGAAGAACCCCCACGTGATGAACGACTCCAGCACGAGGAGGCGCACCGCCGGTTTCTGCCAGCCATACGTGATGCCGGCCCGGCCCACCTTCCGCATCTCCCCGACGATGCCTCGGAGGTGCAGGGCCCGCGGTGTGAACCCGATGTCATGCATCGTCCGGAACCCAACCGTGAACGCCATCAGCACCAGCACGGCCCGGGCCAGGTACGGCAGCGACAGGTGGATCTGGCCGAGCAGCCCGCCGCCGACGGTGCCGGCGATCATGGCGATGCTCGAGACGATCGACGCCCGGGCGAACACCCCGTCGAGCTCCCGCTGGTAGCCCGTGGCCTTCAGCGCATCGACGACCCAGGCCTCCACCGCGCCCGAGTAGAACGTGTACCCCAGTCCCAGGATCACGCCGGCCAGGCAGAACAGCACCAGTCCACCGTGGATGGCCGCCACCCCCACGTAGGCCAGCGTCCCCACCGCCAGCGTGGACTCCGACAGAAGGAAGGAGGCCCGCCGCCCCAGGGTGTCCGCCACCACTCCCGTCGGTACCTCGAACAGCGCCATGGCCGCCGTGAACGCGGCGTTGGCCACGAACACCTCGAAGATCGACAGGCCGGCGTCCAGCAGGAAGAGCGTGTTGATCCCCCAGATCAACGAGGCCGACAAGGTGAACAGCCCGTTGATGACGAGGTAGCCGCGGATCACGCGCTTCGGGTCCATCGTCCCTTCGACATCCATCGTCCCTCGACAACGTCCGAGCGGGGTCTGCGATTCCGACGTGCCAGAGGATGGCACGGATCGCCCGGCCGTTTCAGAGCTGGGCGATCCGCTCGATCGGGAAGGGGGGCTGGGCCAGCGGCTTCACCGCCAGTCGGAACAGGATCAGCGGGTTGTCGTCGCCGGCCGTGCGGTTCAGGCTGAGGTCGTCGCACCCGGTGCACCGGTGGACCAGCACCCACTCGCCGTCGCCGCGCACACAGATGGCGATCGGCTCCATGAGCGAGCCGCAGTCCGCGTCGCGATCGCCCGGGGTGTCGTCGTCGAGATGACGGCTCCACAGGCAGTTCGGACAGTGGTTGCGGTGCAGGGTCCCGGGCGCCTGCGTGGGAACGTCGAGCCCGCAGTGCCGGCAGCGGAACGAGATGAGGCGATGGCGGTGAGCGCCACCGCGTTGATCGCGTGACATGGGAGAGCCTCCAGTGGACGATGACCGGACGAGGACGCTGGTCGCGCCCGAAGGCTCAGGGGATGGATCCGGACGGTGATGAAGAAGCGGATCAGGATCCGAGGAAACGTCCCGAACCACGGCGCGACTCGACGACCTCCCACGCAGTCGTCATCGGTCACCTCCTGTGGCTCGGAGGCCGCGTCGCGGCCCGTGGCCACATCGTACCATCCCGCCTCGTGACGGACCTCTTCGATCGGCTTCCGACGGAGGCGAGGCGCCTGCTCCGTCGGTCGCGGTTTCCCGACTGGTTCCAGCCGATGCTGGCCACGCTCACCGACCGGCGGTTCTCCGAGCCCGCCTGGCTCTACGAGCGCAAGCTCGACGGCGAACGGTGCCTGAGCTTCGTCCGAGGCGGAAGACCCCGGATGTTCTCTCGGAACCGGCTCGAGATCGCCGGCCACTACCCGGAGGTGGCCCAAGCCCTGGCCGACCAGCCTTCGAGGGCCTTCGTACTGGACGGTGAGGTCGTGGCGTTCCGGGGGGGCCGGACCAGCTTCGAGCTCCTGCAGCGACGGATGAAGGTCTGGGACCCTGAGGTGGCCCGGAGGACCGGGGTCACCATCGCCTACTACGTGTTCGACGTGGTGCACGCCGAGGGGTTCGACACCACGCAGCTGGAGCTGCGCCACCGGAAGGCTCTCCTTCGCCACCTCCTGCACCCAGGCGGACCGGTCAGGGTCACCACACACCGAGTGGGGAACGGCCAGCCCTACTGGCTCGATGCGTGCGAGCGTGGATGGGAAGGGCTCATCGCCAAGCGGGCCGCGGCGCCGTACGTGGGCCGGCGCTCGCCCGACTGGCTCAAGTTCAAGTGCGTCAACCAGCAGGAGTTCGTCATCGGCGGATACACGGAGCCCAAGGGATCACGACCGTGGTTCGGCGCCCTACTCATCGGCTACCACGAAGGCGAGCGGCTCCGGTACGCCGGGAAGGTGGGCACGGGGTTCGACCAGCGAACCCTCGCGGACCTGGCCGCCCAGATGGCGCCGCTGGAACGGTCCTCGCCGCCCTTCGCCGCCGACCACCTCCCACGCAAGGGCGTGCACTGGATCGAACCCGAGCTGGTGGCCGAGATCGGGTTCTCCGAGTGGACGCGGGACGGCCAGCTGCGGCACCCTCGCTTCCTCGGGCTGCGTGAGGACAAGCCGGCCCGCGAGGTCGTTCGGGAGCGCCCCCGGGCCTGAGATAGAATCCCGGCCACGGAAGGGCGGCGGCCCGATCGGAAGGAGTGAGGCGTGGCCAAACAGGATCCGGTCAAGATGCTGGCCGACGTCCCCATCTTCGAGGGGCTCTCGAAGAAGGAGCTGTCGCAGATCGCCGGAGCGGCCAAGGAGATCACCCACCGCCAGGGCTCGGTCCTGGCGAGGCAGGGCCAATCGGGGGTGGGGTTCTTCCTGATCCTCGACGGATCCGCCGGGGTGAAGGTGGGGGACCGGTCCCGGGGGCGCCTGGGGCCCGGCGACTTCTTCGGCGAGATCTCCCTCCTGGATGGAGGTCCGCGCACGGCGACGGTGACGGCCGAGACGGAGGTCGTCACCCTCGGGCTCACCCCGTGGGACTTCAAGCGGCTGGTGGAGAGCAGCCCGGCCATCGCGGCGAAGATGCTGAAGGTCATGGCGCAGCGGCTTCGATCCTCCGCCAAGGACCTCAGCCAGTAGTCCACCTTCGTCGGTCTTCGTGAAGGCTCGCCCCCGGATGCGACTCGGTGTCGTCGTCGGAGGCGACCTCCGCGACCTTCCCGGCCGAGCCCGTGAGGTCGAGTCGGCCGGGTTCGAGAGCGCGTGGGTGGCCGAGACGTCGCGCTCCGCGTTCGTGCAGGCGGCGGTGGCGGCGTCGGCGACCGAGCGCATCCGCATCGGAACCAACATCGCCCTGGCCTTCCCGCGCAGCCCGACCCTCACGGCGATGGCCGCGCGCGACCTCGCGGAGCTGTCGGGAGGACGGTTCGTCCTGGGTCTGGGCACCCAGGTCAAGCGGGTGAACGAGCAGCGGTTCGGCATCCCGTTCGAGCACCCAGCGCCAAAGATGGCCGACTACGTGGAGGCCGTGAGGTCGGTCCTGGCGACCTACGAAGGCCAACCCATCGACCACCGCGGGCGGTTCTACCAGTTGACCATGCCACCGTTCCCCGGAGCCGGGCCGGTCCCGGGCGGTGTGCCGGTGCACGTGGCCGCGGTGAACGCGCTGATGGCGGAGACGGCGGGGCGCGTCGCCGACGGGGTGCTGGGCCACCCAATGACCAGCCCCCAGTGGATCCGCGAGGTCCTTCGTCCGGCGGTGGAGCGCGGCGCGCTGGCGGCGGGCCGGGACCCGTCGCGGATCGAGGTGACCACCGGAGTGATCCTGCAGGTGTCGGCGGACCGCGAGCTGGCCCGGCGTGAGGCCGCCCTGCAGGTGGCGTTCTACGCCACCACGCGGACCTACCGGCCCGTGCTCGCGCTGCACGGGTTCGAGGACCGGTTGGAGCCGCTGCGGCGGGCCTTCGTGCGGCAGGATTTCGCCGAGATGACCACCGTGGCCCTGCCGATGGTGGACTCGCTAGCAGTGGCCGGCTCGGCGGAGGAGTGCCGCGAGCGAATTCTTGCCTTCGATGGCGTGGCCGACCGGGTCATCTTGGGAGGGGCATGGGTCGGGCCGTCCGAGCAGCGGATCGAAGAGAACCATCGGGCCATCGTGGAGGCGTTCGCACCGGGCCGATGAGCCGCGAGGACGCTTGATGCCAACCTATCGGCGGCCCGACGGGTGCCGCCTCTACTACGAGTTGCACGGCCCCGAGGACGCTCCTCCTTTGATCCTCCTGGAAGGGTTGGGGGGCGACATCCCGGGCTGGCGGAGGAACATCCCGCATCTGGCCCATCGCTATCGCGTGGTGGCGTATGACTTCCGTGGCAACGGCCGATCGGACCACCCCTACGGGCCGATGAGCATCAAGACCTTGGTCGACGACACCTTCGGTCTGCTCGACCATCTCCGCATCGAGTCGGCGCACGTCTACGGCCAGTCCATGGGCGGCCTCGTCGGCATCGAGATCGCGGTGGCGGAGCCGCGGCGGGTGCGCTCGCTCGTGCTCGGCGCCGCACACGCCGGGCGCCGCCGTGCCACGCCGGTCGGAGCATCCGGCAGGGTGCCGAAGGACAAGCCGTACCTGGCCTTGTATGGGCCGTCGTTCGCACGGGATCATCCCGACCACATCGCGGAAGACATCCTGATCGGCAGCCAGAACCCTCGGCCGCTCCATGCCATCCGCCGACAATGGGAGGCGGTGGATGCATGGGATGCGTGGGATCGCCTGTCGGCCGTGTCGGTGCCGACCCTGGTCCTCCACGGGACAGGGGACCGCCTGGTGTCGGTCGAGAACGGCCGCCGCATCGCCCAGGCCATTCCGGGCGCCGAGCTCGTTCTCCTGGAAGGCGCGGGCCACGTGTTCCACTCCGAGCGCGCCGAAGAGGCCGACCAGATCGTCCTGACCTTCCTCGACCGGGTCGAGGCGGCGCGATGAGTGAGATTCCGGACGAGATCGTCACGTGGGCCCACGAACGGGAGGAGGCCCGGCGGGCGCGAGACTTCGCGAAGGCCGATAGCCTGCGCGAACGGATCCGCGACGCCGGCTTCGAGGTCACGGATACGTCGTCCGGGCCGGTCCTCGACCGGATCGAACCAACTCGGGATCCGCCGATCGTCCATGCGCGCTCCGAGGACGTCCCGAGCGTCCTGGACCAGCCTCCCGCGATCGACGGCCCCACCGTCCAGTGGGTGGCACAAGGCTGGCCCGATGACATCCGAAGGAGCTACGACTCCGTCACACGATCGTTCACGGGTGAGTTGCAACCCCTGCTCGTGGACGCTGCCGGACTGGGAGTCGTGGATTGGTTCGAAGGAGAGATCGTCCACGTCGACCCCTCGGCTGGATGGGCCGCCGCGCAGAACGCCGGACTTCGTCGCGCTGCGGGGCGCGTGGTCGTGCTGGTCGATGGCAGCATCGAGTTCACCGGCGATGGACTCAAGAAGCTCTGCGACGCAGTCCGAGACCCTACCGTCGGAGTGACCGGGCCGTTCGGCATCATCAGCGACGACCTCCGCGACTTCCGTGGTGCCGACGGGCCCGACGTCGACGCGGTCGAGGGCTATCTGATGGCCTTCCGGCGCGAGCTCTTCGAGCAGGGGCTTCGCTTCGACGAGCGGTTCAAGTTCTACCGGACCGCCGACATCGAGGTGTCGTTCCAGATCAAGGCGCTTGGACTGCGGGCCATGGTGACCCCGATCGACGTGCGCAAGCACGAGCACCGGATGTGGGCGGCCACGCCCGAGGACGAACGAAACCGGCTGTCCAAGAGGAACTTCTACCGTTTCCTGGACCGCTGGCGCGGCCGCACCGACCTGCTGGTGTCGCCGAAGGCTTGAGCCGTCCGGTCAGTCCGGGCGGACCGGGATCTCGGCGGTAGGTGCTGCGTCGTCGGACGCTTCCGACGCGATGAGCGACGGGCCCTTGGGCATGGGCTGCTCGCCGTTGCGCTTCTCGGCCGCCTCCTGGCGCAGCTCCTCCTGGGTGGGGATCGGAAGGTCGCCGTCCACGTAGCGGCGCAGCTCCTTGCCCTCGATCACCTCGCGCTCGATCAGGACGATCGAGAGCTTGCTCAGCAGGTCACGCTCCTTGCTGAGGATGACGGTGGCCCGTTGGTGCGCCTCGTTCAGAAGCCGGGTGACCTCTTGGTCGACCAGCCGCGCCATGTCCTCGGAGAGTTCGGGCCGTTCGCCGGGGAACAGGGGCCGGCCCGAGGACGCCCGGAAGCCGTCCTGGGAGAACGACACCGGGCCCACCTTCTCGCTCATGCCGTACTCGATGACCATGGCCCGCGCGATCTCGGTGGCCTGCTGGAGGTCGTTCTGCGCCCCCGTCGAGATCTCGCCGAACTGGATCTCCTCGGCGGTCCGGCCGCCAAGGGCGAAGGCCAGCCGGTCCTTGAGCTCCGGCTCAGTGAGCAGATACCGGTCCTCGAGCGGCCTCGTCATGGTGATGCCGAGCGCCCCGTACCCTCGGGGGATGATGGTCACGCGGTGGACCGGGTCGATGTTCTTGAGCCGGAGGCCGACCAGGGCGTGGCCCATCTCGTGGGCCGCCACCCGGATCTTCTCCTTGTCGGAGAGGACGCGGCTCTTCCGTTCGAGGCCGGCCACCACACGGTCGATGGCCTCCTCCAGCTCGTCCATGGTCACCATGTCCTTCTCGCGGCGCGCCGCGAGCAGCGCCGCCTCGTTCACCACGTTGGCCAGGTCAGCGCCGGTGAATCCGGGGGTGCGGGCCGCCAGCACGCGCAGGTCCACCTTCGGGTCGATGGCGACTCCGCGCGCGTGCACCTTCAGGATGGCCTCGCGCCCGCGGAGGTCCGGACGGTCCACGACGACCTGCCGGTCGAACCGGCCCGGCCGCAAGAGTGCGGGATCCAGGACGTCGGCCCGGTTGGTGGCGGCCATGATGATCACGCCCTTGGACGTGTCGAACCCGTCCATCTCGACGAGGAGTTGGTTCAGGGTCTGCTCCCGCTCGTCATGTGAACCGAAGGACCCACCAAAGCCGCCGGCCCGGGACTTCCCGATGGTGTCAAGCTCGTCGAGGAACACCAGGCACGGGGCCTTCTCCTTGGCCTGCTGGAACAGCTCGCGGACCCGGGCCGCACCCAGACCGACGAACATCTCGACGAATTCCGACCCGGACATGTAGAAGAAGGGCACGGCGGCCTCTCCCGCCACGGCCCGCGCCAGGAGCGTCTTGCCGCAGCCGGGGGGCCCGAGGAGCAGAACGCCTTTCGGGATGCGCCCGCCCAGCCGCTGGTACTTGCGAGGGGTCTGCAGAAACTCCACGACCTCCTTGAGCTCCTCGACCGCTTCGTCCAGGCCGGCCACGTCGCCGAACGTGGTCTTCATCTCCTTGCGGTCGTAGATCTTCACCCGGTTCTTGCCGAGATTGAGCGCGGTGGCGGCCCCACCGCCGGCCATGCGCCGGATGAAGAAGACCCAGATCAGGATGAGCAGCACGAAGGGCCCCCACGTGAACAGGATCGAGACCAGGGCGCTGGGCTGCTCGCCCTTGAACTGCACGCGGTGCTGCGGGAGCACGTTGTTGACCAGCTCCGACGTGTCGTAGTTCGGCGGCAGGGTGGCGCTGAACTTCTTCCCGTCGGTCGAGGTCCAGTCGATGGCGCCTCCGGAGATGGAGACCTCACGGATCTGGTTGCCGTCGAGTTGAGTGAAGAACTGGTTGAGCGGGACCCTGGACGTGCTGGGCGTGGTCAGGCCGCGGAGGAACACCAGGATGAGGACGCCCGCCGTGATGTAGAGCACCAGGAAGCGCCAAGGGCTCCGGCCGCCCTGTCCCGATCCGCCGCCGAAGTCGAAGCCCTGCCACCGGCCCTTCCGGCGCTCATCGTCCTTGCGGTTCGCCATACGTGGTTCCTCGGTTCCTCTCTCCTGGGTTCGCCTTCCTCCTACGCGAACCTGCTTCCCACTACGGTATATCTTCCCATCGAGTTTCCCTTCGGGGAGCTGAAGCCTGGCTGAACGCCCGCGTAGGCCCTGGCCGGGGCTGGACGTGGGTGGCAGCGGGTACCATGCAGCGGTATGAGTCAGGCCGAGGCGGCGTCGCAATCCCATGAGCTCGAGGCCCGGTTCGAGGCCGAGGCGCTTCCCCTGCTGCCCAGTCTGTACTCATCGGCGTTCCGGCTGACCCGCAACGCCTCGGACGCCGAGGACCTGGTGCAGGAGACCTTCCTCCGCGCCTATCGAGGGTTCGGCCAGTTCGAGCCAGGAACGAACCTCAAGGCGTGGCTCTACCGCATCCTGACCAACACCTTCATCAACAGCTACCGCAAGAAACAACGTGAGCCGCAGACCGATTCCTTGGAGGACACGGAGGACTGGTACCTCTACTCGCGGATGGCGGAGCGCGGGACCGAGCCCTCCGCCGAGACCTCCGTCATCGAGTCGCTCCCCGACGAGGACGTGCAGGAGGCGCTGTCGTCGCTGCCCGAGCAGTTCCGGATCGCCGTCCTGCTCGCCGACGTGGAGGGATTCAGCTACAAGGAGATCGCCGAGATCACGGGCGTGCCCATCGGAACGGTGATGTCGCGACTCCACCGAGGAAGAAAGGCCCTGGAGAAGCGGTTGTGGGATGTAGTCCGGGAGCGAGGCCTTGTCAAAGATTAGCTGCGAAGAGGTCCTGATCGAGATCGAGCACTTCCTTCACGGGGAGCTCGATCCAGACCGGTCGGCGGTCCTGGCCGACCACCTGGTGACCTGCCTTCCCTGCTTCGATCGGGCCGAGTTCCAGCGCAAGCTCAAGGAGATCGTGCGGACGAAGTGCCACGCCGACGCTCCTGAGCACCTGGTCTGGAGGGTCCGGATGGCCATCCGGACCGAACAGACGGTCCACGGAACCGACGAAGCAGGGTAAGCGTCCTTATCCCTGGCTCGGCTGCTGGAGGCGGCGCCGGCTGGCAAGGTGTTTGCCATTTCGTCATGGGGTTTTTTGCAACCTGGGGAAACCACCGGGCAGCTTCGCCCGAACATATCGATGGAGGAGGCGCAACCCCCCCGTATGGCGCCGCTTCGAAGGATGAAAGGAAGCCGACCTGGCAAGATGCCGGCACCCTCGCCGACATCCGAGACCGGGCGTACCTGCGTCGCTCCCGGCTGCACGACACGGCTGTCGATCTACAATCTGGGTTCAACCTGCTGGCAGCACGCCGACCTCAGCTTTCCCAATTATCGAGGCAAAAGGCTGACGCCCAACAAGGCCTGACCTCGACTGCGCTCACGCCGCTATCCTTCGTCGCGTGAGCGAGGCGTGACGCTCGTTCGGATCGACCACGAGGCCGGGACCTCACCTGGGATCGTTCACCTGACGCTCAGCCGTCCCGAGCATCGCAACGCGGTCTCCGCCGCCATGCTGGCCGAGCTGTCGGCGGCCCTCGGCCAGGCCGCGGTCGACCCCCGGGCGCGCGTGGTGGTGCTCTCCGGCGACGGCCCGGACTTCTGCTCGGGCGCCGATGTCCGCGAGCTCGCCGAGGCGCGTGCGGGCGCGCGATCCATGGATGGTCCCACGGGCTATGCGGACGATCTCGAAGCCGTCCTCGCTGCCATCCAATCGCACCCGCTTCCCGTGATCGCGCAGGTGCAAGGGGCGGCGTTGGGCGCTGGGTGCCAGATCGTGGTGGCCAGCGATCTCGCCGTGGCCGCCGACGACGCGGTCCTGGGCATCCCGTCGGCCCGGCTGGGCATCGTGGTGAACTACGAGAACATCGAGCGATTGGTGCTGGCCGTGGGACCCAAGCGGGCGGGGGAGATCCTGTACTCCGGCCGGTCGGTCTCCGGCGTCGAGGCGGCGGCGTGGGGGCTGGTGAACCGGGCCGTGGCCTCAGCCGATCTCCGCTCCGACGTCGACGAGCTGGCCGACCGCATCGCCGCTGCCGCTCCGCTCTCCGTGCGAGGCTCCAAACGCGGCATCGGCGCCGTCCTGGAGGAGCTCAGGCTCGATCGCCTCGCCCACGGCCATCGCGCGGCGGACTTCGACATGATGGCGGCCGAGGCCTTCGCCAGCGACGACCTCGCAGAAGGGCTCGAGGCCTTTCGGCAGCGGCGCACCCCAAGGTTCAAGGGCTCGTGATGGAGGGCAGGCCGAGGCGGAAGGAGAGCGCGGCGCCGAGACTCTCGGCGCAGAGCCCGCTGGAGGAACGAGCCCCCGAGATCATCCGCCGGCTGAAGAAGGCGTACCCCGGCGCCAAGGTGGCTCTGAACTTCAGCAATCCGCTGGAGATCCTGGTGGCAACCATCCTCTCGGCGCAGTGCACGGACGAGCGTGTCAATCAGGTCACCGCGACGCTGTTCGGCAAGTACCGCACGTGCCAGGACTACCTGAGCGTCCCGGAGGCCGAGCTGGCCGCCGACATCCGGCCGACGGGGTTCTTCAACCAGAAGGCGAAGGCCATCCGGGGCGCGTGCCAGAGGATCGTGGAGGAGTACCGGGGCGAGGTCCCGCAGACCATGGCCGAGCTGGTGACGCTGCCCGGCGTGGCTCGCAAGACCGCCAACATCGTCCAGGGGAACGCCTATCCCGATCGACACCGCCGGGACGAGCTGGCCGGGATCGCTGTGGACACCCACGTCCGGCGGGTGTCCCAGCGGCTCGGGTTCACCTCGAACAGCGACCCGGACAAGATCGAGCAGGACCTGATGCGGATCATCCCGCGCGGGGACTGGTTCTCGTTCACGTACGTGCTGATCGAGCACGGCCGCAGGGTGTGCAAGGCTCCCACCCCGCGCTGCGAGGTGTGCCCGGTGAACGACCTGTGCCCCTCGAGCCGCGTATGAGCTGGGTCAGCCGGCGATGGGTACCCTGGCCGCTTCGCCGCGCCGCCGAGCCCGCCTGAGGGCCCGCCGCTCCTCTTCCGACAACCCGCCCCACACGCCCGCGTCCTGCCCTGTGACCATGGACCACTCGAGGCATTCCATCCTGACGTCGCAGAGCATGCAGATGGCCTTCGCTGCCGCGATCTGGGCGGCGGCCGGCCCCGTGGTCCCGATGGGGAAGAAGAGCTCAGGGTCTTCTTCTTTGCAGCGCGCACGGTGAACCCAGTCCAAAGCGTCCCCCCTTCGCGAGGCCCGGGCAGTGGATGCGTCCCTTCTCGCGGCGCGACTCGGTCCTCCCTGACCAAGCCGAGCACGGCGAGGGGCGGATTATACTGAGGCGCTTTCGGCGGGCACAATGGGCTCATCGAAATTGACCGACAAATCTGGCCGGTGATCGTCGCCCACCGCGGCGCCTCCTCCACCCATCCGGAGAACACCCTCGAAGCGTTCCGCGCAGCCGTCGACGTGGGTGCCGACTTCATCGAGCTCGACGTACGGCTTACAGCAGACCACGTAGCGGTCGTGCTGCACGACGCCGACGTCTCGCGTACCACGGATGGAACCGGCCTGGTGAACGAGATGACGCTGGCCGAGGTGAAAGCCCTGGATGCGTCGGGGGACCGGGGGTTGGCGTTGAAGGTCCCCACGCTGGAAGAGGTGCTGCGCGAGCTCTCCGGCCTGATCGGGGTCGACGTCGAGATCAAGAACCTCCCCGGCGAGCCCAGGTATGACTCGCCGGGCGAGGCCGCCGCGGTGGAATGCGTGCGATTGATCCGGGAGATCGCGTTCGAGGGCGAGGTCATTCTGTCGTCGTTCAACGCGTCGCCGATCGAACGGGTCCGAGAGGTGGCCCCCGACGTCCCAACCGGGTTCATCACGACCGCGGTGCTGGATCCCTGGGAGGTCCTGGCGTATGCGAAGTCGCAAGGTCACGCGTTCATCCTTCCGCAGGCTCCCGCCCTCTATGAGGAGGGCCGCCCCTTCGTCGAAGCTGCCCACGAGGCCGGCGTCCGGGTGGGAGCGTGGACCGTGGACGACCCCGACGCGGTCGACCGGCTGTTCGCCCTGGGCGTGGACGCGGTGGCCACCAACGATCCGGCTGCGGGCGTCGCCGTCCGCGACCGGTACCGCTCCGGGTTCAGAACAGGACGTTGACGGCGCCTGGGACGGAGGACACCGTCAGTTCCGTGTGCTCGCCGATGAACTCGCCGTCCACCTGCACCGGCAGCGGCGTGTCGCAGCGGATGCGAAGCTCGGGCTGGGCCTTCGCATAGACGACGTGCCGGCGTCGGACGTGCCGGCCCGAGCCGAACGCGGACAGGACCACCCGCAGGGCCACGGAGGTACGGAGCGTGTCCAACCCGAGTGCTTCCAGGCCGTCCTCGAGGTTCGCGCCGGGGCACAGCCTCATCTCCCGGTCCCCCAGGAAGGTGTACGGCGAGGTGTTCTGGACGATCGCCAGGAACAGGCCGTCGCGACGTTGCTCACTCGCTCCCGATCCCCATGCCAGCTCGACGTGAGGCGTGCGACGGTCGTAGCCGCGGAAGAAGACCCGCAGGCCCGTCCGGATGATGAACCACTCGCCGCCCCGCTGTTTCGCCCGGTGCCGGCCTTCCACCTCGCGAACGATGGCGCCGTCGAGCCCGACCCCGCAGTTCACCATGAAGTGCCGGCCGTCCACGCGCCCCGCCGGGACCCTTCGAGGGGCGGCGTGCGCGTGCTCGATCAGCCATCCGGTCGCCTCGACCGGGTCGTTCGGAAGGCCGAGCGATCTGGCGAACACGTTCTCCAACCCCGCGGGGATGATCGCCAGGAACGCGTCGGTTCCGATCAGTCCGTTGACGACCTCGTTCACGGTGCCGTCGCCGCCCATGGCCGCGACCACCTCGTAGCCGTCTGCCGCCGCCTCCCGCGCCATCTCGATGGCATGGCCCTGACCCGTGGTCTGGACCTCCTCCACCTTGAAGTCGGCCGCCAGCGCGCGGGCGATGACGTCGCGTTGGTAGGCGCTCACCCGGAAGGCCTGGGCGTTCGAGATCAGCAGGAGGCGCCGCACGCCGTCACTCCTCGAGGGGCGGCCAGTCGGCCGCCCGGTCCTCCAGCCCCTCCCGGAGCGTGGCCAGCGTCTTGGCCAGCAGGCGTGACACGTGCATCTGGGAGATGCCCAATTCGTCGGCGATCTCGCTCTGGGTCATGCCCTTGAAGAATCGGAGGTGCAGCATGCGGCGCTCTCGGGCCGGCAGCTGCTTCAGCAGCGGACCCACGCTCACCCGGTCCTCCAGGGATTCGAGGGCCTCGTCCACGTACCCGATCTGGTCGTGGTAGGTGAGGCCCTCCCGGTCGGGGCCGGAGTCGAGCGAGATGAGGCTGTACGCGTGCGCCGAGTCCAGGGCCTCCAGGACCTCGTCCTCGGTCGCCTCCGCGGCCTTGCCGATCTCCGCCACGGTGGGGGACCGCTGCAGGTCCTGCGACAGCTGGCTGATCACCGATCCCAAGCGCAGGTTCAGCTCCTGGAGCCGGCGGGGGACCCGTACCGCCCACCCCTTGTCGCGGAAGTGCCGCTTCAGCTCACCGACGATGGTGGGCGTGGCGTAGGTCGAGAACTCGACGTTGCGATCGGGATCGAACCGGTCGACCGCCTTGACCAGGCCGATGCCGGCCACCTGGATCAGGTCGTCCAGTGGCTCGCCCCGCCCGGCGAACCGTCGAGCCAGGTATTCCACCAGGCCCAGGTGTGACTCGATCAGCGTGTTGCGGATGTCGGGATCCTCGTTCTGCCGAAGCTCCCGGAACAGGCGCTTGACCTCGTCCTTGGGAAGTTGCGGGTGGCGCTCCTGCGACAGCTGCCTCACCCCTTCGCCAGGGAGAAGGTGGCACAAGCGACGTCGTCGGGGGAAACGATCTCGACGCCGTCGGTCACCGACTCCAGGATGGCCTTGGACCATGTGGTGAGGAAGGGGACGTCTGAGCGGGTCGGGGCGTCCCCGCATGCCCGGATGTGCAGGGCGTCGCCATCGATCGTGAACGTCACCTCCAGGCGGCGGGCCGCCGGCGCCGACGTGGCCAGGATCCTCGAGCAGATCTCGTCGATGGCGATGTGCAGGTCGGTGATCCGGTCGTAGGTGAAATCCAGCATGGCGGCCAGTGAGGTCGCGGTGGCCCGCACCAAGGCAACATGCTTGATGGTGGCGGGGATCCGGATGACGACGCGATCGGACAACGGCGGGATTGTACCCAGGAAGCGGTTCATCCCATCCGGGGGAGGCCATTCGGTGCCTCTACACTGCCCGTCCAATGTTTCGGCGCCGGCGCTCCGCCCCGGTCCCTGCTGAGCTCAGGGACGCGTTCGCATCGTTCCGCCGGACCGTGGATGTCGTCGAGGAGGCCAAGCGAGGGCTGGCCTCGGCGGCTCCCGGTGGCCGCACGCCGGGCACCCCGCTGGCCGAAGCCCTGGCCCGATTCGAGGAGGGACTCCGGGAAGCCACCGGGCACATGCCGCGGTGGCGGGTCCCTGAGGTCCAAGAGACCTGGCTGCTCTGCCTCGAGGCGCTCGAGGAATCGGGACGCCGGGCCGCCCGCTTCCGTCTGGGTGATGTACCCGAGGGTTACGAGCAACTCTATGGGTCACTCGGCGACCTCATGGAGCCACTCGAGGCCTTCGCCCGGGCGCTCGCCCGTTTCCGGGAACTGGGCGCCTAGGCCAACCGCTGCTGTTCCGGCTGCTCGCGGTCGTAGATCACCGCTGTCCCATCCAGACGGGCGGCCGGGTGGAGTCGATGGGGTTCGCTGCGTCCTGGAGCCAGCAGGTGCGTCACCTCGCAACCACGCGCCACGAGGGCGTCGGCCAGCATCCGTCGATGGCACCGCCACCAGAGCGACTCGGCACACATGACCGAGGTGGGTTGCTCCGAGCCGGTCTCGATCAGCCAACGCACGGCGCTCTCGAATTCCTCGGTCCCCATGTGGTCGGCATACCCCCGAAACGATGCCGATCGCAGAGCGGTGTGCGGCGAGTCCGGGCGGGGCTTCCGCCACCCGCCCAGCTCTTTCTTCCAGACGTAGTCGATGTCGGCCTCTTCCAGAGCTCGCTCGAGGGCGTCTTTCCCGAACTGTGGGTGCTTGCGCGACCCGGGTGCCGTCCGCACGTCGACCAGGCGACGTACGCCGGCGGATCGGAGGACCGCCAGGAACTCCTCGACCGGGCGAGCCCCGTGGCCGACCGTGAAGATCCTCATCGGTCATCGCCGCTTCGGGCTCGCTCCCCTCGGTGCCTCGGCGCCCTCCATGAGGGTGCGGACGACGTCGCGAGCGAACTGCTGGTCGGTGCCGATGCGGGCGTCCTCGCCGATGAGCGCCTCGAGCAACGCCTGACTGAAGCACGTGCCCAGCAGCATTCGACTCAGGTGCTCCGGCGAGGTTCGTTCGGAGATCCGGCCCAGCCGCCGTTCCTTCCAGAGGTAGGAGGTGACCGTCCGGAGCACCCGCATGGGGCCGCCCTCCTTCTCCTCGAAGTGGCGGCGCTGCTCTTCGAGCAGCTCGCGGTCCGACATCGCGCCGACCACCATGGGCGCAACGGTCCGGTAGAAGGCGATGGCATTCACGGCCAGAGCCTCCAGGTTCTTCCGCACCGTCGCCGTCCCGGCCAGATCGGGCAGCCTCTCCACGAGCTCGAGGAACTCCGGGAACCGGGTCTTCACGATCTCGTGGAACAGCGCGGCCTTGTCGGGGAAGTACCGGTAGATGCTTCCCTCGGCGCATCCCGCCCGTCGGGCGATCTCCCGGGTGGTGGCGCCCTTGATCCCCAGGTCCTGGATGACCTGCTCGGCGGCGGACAGGATCTGCTCCCGCGTGCCCGGCGCGACCTCAGTGGCCAACGGTCTGCCCTTCGAAGGCCTCGCCCTCGGGCGTCACGTGACTACGCACGAAGATGGCCGACACCAGGGACGCCAGCAGCATGAAGCCGACCGCCACCAGGATGCCCACATGGATGGCGTGGACGAACGAGGTCTGCACGGCGTGCGTCAGGGCCGGACCTCCCGAGCCGCCCTGGGCGTTGCCCGCGGCGGCGCTCGCGCCCAGCTTGCTCACGATCCTGGTCGCGGCCGTCTTCGTCAGCCCGGTCTCGATCAGCCGGGCCGTGAACGCCCTCGTGAACGCCGATGTGACCACCGCCCCCAGCAGGGCGATGCCGAACACGCCGCCCAGCTCCCGGCTGGTGTTGGTCGCCGCCGACGCCACACCGGCGTGCCGGGTCTCCACCGACCCCATGACCGCGGCCGTCATCGGCGTCATGGTGGCCGCCATGCCCGCGGCCAGCACGAGGAAGGCCGGAAGGATCACCGTCGTGTAGGACGAGCCGACCTCGGTCCGGAGCAGCAGGACCATGCCGAACGCGGCGATCAGCGGCCCGACCGTCATGAACCACCGTGACCCGAACCGGTCGGAGAGCCGGCCGGCGATGGGGGCCACCACCAGGATCACCACGGAGAAGGCGAGCAGCCGCAGGCCCGCCGCGACCGGCGAGTAGCCCTCCACGTTCTGCAGGTAGAGCGTGAGGAAGAACACGGTTCCGAACATCGCGAAGAAGATCGCCGCCGCCACGACGTTCGCCGCGGCGAAGGTCGGGTTGCGGAAGAAGTGCAGCGGCAGCATCGGCGACTCTCGATGCGACTCCACATAGAAGAAGAGCGACAGCACGACCGCCGACAGGACGAACGCCCCCAGGATCAGGCCATCGGTCCAGCCCCTGGCGTTGCCCTCGATCAGGGCGTACACGAGGAAGAAGAGCCCGGTGGTCCCCGTGACCAGGCCGGCGGGGTCGAGCCGGCGCGATCGACTCGGGTCACGCGACTCGGTCACCAACAGCGCCGTCATGGTGAGGCCGAGGATCCCGATCGGGACATTGATGTAGAAGATGCTCTGCCACGAGACGTGTTCCACCAGGAACCCGCCCACGACCGGGCCGATGGCAATGGCCAGCCCCGACATGGCCGCCCAGATCCCGATGGCGGCCCCGCGCTCCCGGCCGCTGAAGGTGGCCGTGATGATCGACAGCGAACCCGGCAGCAGCATGGCCGCGCCGAGCCCCTGGATGGCTCGGAACGCGATCAGTTGGCCGATGGACCCCGACAGGCCGCACAGCAGCGACCCGATGGTGAAGGTCGCCAGGCCGGCCATGAAGAACCGCTTGCGCCCGTAGAGGTCGCCGAGCGCCCCGCCCGTGAGCATGAACGAGGCGAACGTGAGCGTGTAGGCGTCGATGATCCACTGGAGACCGGAGACGCCTGCTCCGAGCTCGCGCTGAATCGTTGGAAGGGCCACGTTCACCACGAGGTTGTCGAGCATGGGCATGAACAGGCCGAACACCATGGCGACCAGCACCCACCATTTGCGACGGTCGGCCTTCGCTTCCTGAGGCGTCCTGACGGTGGTGAGGGTCTGGCCTCGGCTGCCGTTGCTGTCAGCGACTGGTTGCGCCATGACATCCACCTTCCGTGAGTGAGTGTTCACTCATTTTGAGTGAGCACTCACTCATCTGTCAAACCCTCTTCCTGCCCATTACCCTCGTCCTGCCGTGAGCGGGCGCACCGGGCGCTGCGGCCGGCACGATCCCTTCGGGGAGGAGGTCGAACCACGCATGGGCGGTGC
The DNA here is from genome assembly GCA_044870295.1 of Actinomycetota bacterium. Taxonomy (GTDB): domain Bacteria; phylum Actinomycetota; class UBA4738; order UBA4738; family UBA4738; genus AC-52. The sequence continues at coordinate 7,634 of JBIOYQ010000031.1, read as the reverse complement.
CATCGAACTCGTCACGCCGATCCCGGGCCCCAAGTCAGCGCGGATCCTGGAGCGAAAGGCCCGGGTGGTCTGCGATCCGCTCGACCTCCATGTGCCTGCGGTCATCGACCACGGCGCCGGCGCGCGAGTCACGGACGTCGACGGCAACACGATGCTGGACTTCTCCGGCGGCCTCGGGTGCAACCTGGTCGGCCACTCGCATCCGAAGGTGGTCGAGGCCGTGCAGCGACAGGCCGCTCGCTTCTCGCACACGGACTTCTCGGTCATCCCGTACGAGCCGTACGTCGAGCTGGCCGAGCGCCTCGTCGCCCTGACGGGGATCGAGGACGGGAAGGTGGCGCTGTTCAACGCCGGCGCCGAGGGCATCGAGAACGCGGTGAAGTTCGCCAAGGCCGCCACCGGTCGCCCCGCGCTGATCTGCTTCGAGGGTGCCTTCCACGGCCGCACGCTGCTGACGATGACGCTCACCAGCCGGTACCGGCCGTACAAGGCCGGGTTCGGTCCGTTCGCCCCCGAGGTCTACCGGATGCCGTTCCCGTATCCGTATCGCAGCGCCCACCCCGAGGAGGCGGGCCAGCTGGCCCTCCAGGCCATCGAGCGAGCGCTCGAGACGATGGTTGACCCGAGCTCGGTCGCGGCTGCCGTGGTGGAGCCCATCCAGGGTGAGGGCGGCTTCATCGTTCCCACCCCGGATTTCCTCAAGGGCCTGTCCGACCTGTGCCGCCGCCACGGCATCCTGGTCATCGCCGACGAGGTCCAGTCGGGGTGCGGTCGCACGGGGACGTTCCTCGCGTCCGAGCACTTCGGGCTGGAGCCGGACCTCGTGGTGCTGGCGAAGGCCCTCGGCTCCGGGTACCCGCTGTCCGCGGTCGTCGGCCGCAGGGAGGTCATGGACGCACCCGGCCCGTCGGCCATCGGCGGCACGTACGTGGGCAATCCCGTGGCGTGCGCCGCGGCGATCGCCGTTCTCAAGGTGATCGAGGAAGAAGGGCTGCTGGAGCGGGCCGAGCAGGTCGGGAAGATCCTCCGGGCCCGGTGGGAGGACCTCTCGGACGACGTGCCACAGATCGGCGACGTCCGCGGCGTGGGCGCCATGGTCGGCGTGGAGTTCGTGAAGGACCGCGAGTCCAAAGAGCCGGACGAGGACACGCTGGGGGCGTTGATCGGGCAGGCCATGCAGCAGGGCGTGGTCGCCGTCTCCTGCGGGCCCTATCACAACGTGCTGCGCCACCTCGTCCCGCTGGTCATCACCGACGACGAGCTCGACGAAGGGCTGGATGTGCTGGCCGACGCCGCCATCCAGGCCTCGCGCGGTTCCCCGGCCTCCGGCGATCAGCCCGTCGAAGGCGACTGAACCTCCCGTCGAGAGCGGACTCAGCTCGTTCCGGCCAGCGGAAGGACCAGTGAGGTGATGGCCTCGGCGGGGCCCGCCAGGACAGCGTGATCGCCGGGGGTGAGCCGCTCATCGGTCGGCGAGGGAGGGAGCGTCGGTCCTTCGTGGTGGCGCAAAGCCAGGACGCGCACGCCGGCCGCGCGCCATGACCGGATCTCCTCGCCGTCGAGTGTTCGCCCGGGCTCGAACCGCAACGCCAGGTACGGGACGTCGCCGAGCCGGAACGGTCGCAGGGCCCGTTCGTCCACCGCCGCGCCGACGAAGGCTCGAGCCGCCACGGCGTTCGCGCTGAGCGCGACGTCGACGCCGAAGGCGCTGGTCATCCGGTCGGCGAGCTCCGCGTCGAAGATTCGGGCCACCGTTCGGATGGCCGGGTTCAGCCTGCGCGCCTGGATGCATGCCTCGACGTTCGCCAGGTCGTCGTCGGTGCACGCCACGATGCACGCGGCATGCGCGATCCCGGCGCGCTCCAGGTTCTCCTGGAGCCGGATGTCGCCGGCGAGCACCGGTGTCCGCTCGCCCACGGCGCTGAGGTACCGGGGATCGGGCGATCGTTCCACGATCACCGTTGGGATGCCGAGCTCGAACAGCTGTCGCTCGATGCGATAGCCGATGTTCCCCATCCCGGCCAGCACCACGTGATCTCGAAGGTGATGGGCTCGCCGGCCCATCCGCTGCTCGAGGCGCTCGGTCGTGGCGTACGCGGCAACGAAGCCGAACAGCACGCCGACCAGCGCCCCGCCCGCGATGACGGCGGAGACGGCCACCACCTTGAGCCACCACGCCGCTTCCGGCAGGCTGGGACTGCCGAACGCGGTCAGCACTGCCTGATACAGCGCTTCGATGGGACTCAGGTGCAACGCGACCGCGAAGATGATCATGGTGGCCAGCACCAGTACGGCGAGCGCCGCCGCCGCGATGGGCAGGAGGGTCGAGCTGCCCGCCCCTCTCCGGCGCTCCCCGCTTCTCCACCCGCCCCCTCGACGCCCGCGCAAGGCCGCCCAGCGGTCGCGCAACCTCGTGTGCGCGGGGGCTGTCGGGAACGTCCCGTTCTGCCGCGCCACCTGGAGCACGTCGGGCAGCCGGCCTCCAACCACGATCCGATCCCCGGTCTCCAGGACGTGGTCGTCGCCCACGGCCGGCTCCCATGACGCGCCGGCGCGAACGCGGCCCACCAGCGCGCAGCGGGTTCGCCGCTTGACCTGCGACGCGGTGAGGCCCGCCAGCGAAGAGCCGGCGCGGAGGTCGAGGCCGACGATCGGGACCTCCACGTCCCCGGATCGCAACGTCTCGACCACGTCTGCACCCAGCGCGGCCGCGACGAAGTTCGGGGCGGCCAACGACGACACGCTGTACGCGCGCCGTACGTTGAGCCCTCGCTCGAGCTGATCGGAGATGGTGGCGTCGAAGGCTCGAAGCACGACCGGGATCGAAGGAGCGACCTCCTGCGATGCGAGAGCGGCCCGAAGGTTGTCCAGGTCGTCATCGGCCAGCAGCAGCAGGCACTCGGCCGTCTCCACGCCGGCGGCCCTGAGGGCCTCGGCATGATCGCCGTTCGTGGGGATGTGCCGGACCGCGGAACCGAGCCGGCCGTCCAGCTCCGGTCGATGGTCCCCGATGACCGAGACCTCCGCCCCGTCCCCGGCCAGGAGCTCGGCCACCCGCACGGCCAGGCGACTGGATCCGCTCAGGACGAACCGCCTCCCGACCAGATCGAGACCCTCCCGATCGGGCGCGGCGCGGCGTTCGGCTCGAGGTGTCATGTCATAGATCACGCGGGAGTCTCACCGCAGGGTGCGCTCCTGGCAAGCCCCTCGCCGGGTACCATCCCGGCGTGATCCTTCGAGCTCGACGGTCGTGCCTCTCGGTGCCCGGGTCCTCGCCCAAGATGCTCGCCAAGGCTCCCGGGCTTCCGGCCGACGAGGTCTTCATGGACCTGGAGGACTCCGTCGCCCCCGGCGCGAAGGAGGAGGCCCGGGCCAACATCGTGCAGGCGTTGAAGGAGGGCGACTGGACCGGCAAGACCGTGGTGGTCCGGGTCAACGGCGTCGGGACGACCTGGTGCTACCGCGACGTGATCGAGGTCGTCGAGAACGCCCACCAGTTCCTGGACTGCCTGATGATCCCGAAGGTCGAGCAGGCCTCGGACGTCACGTTCGTCGCCGACCTGCTCCGGATGATCGAAGGCTCTTTGGGCGTGGAGAAACGCATCGGCCTGGAGCTGCAGATCGAGACGGCCGCCGGGCTGACCAACATCGACGCCATCGCCACCGCCTCCGACCGCGCCGAGACGCTCATCTTCGGCCCGGCCGACATGAGCGCGTCGCTGGGGCTGCCCACCGTCACCGCGGGCCTTCCCATCCCGGGGTATCCGGGTGACCACTGGCACTATGTGTTGTCGAGGATCCTGGTGGCCGCCAGGAACGCGGGGCTGCAGGCCATCGACGGGCCGTACCTGGTGATCAAGGACCTCGAAGGGTTCCGCGAGATGGCCCATCGAGCGCGGGCCCTCGGCTACGACGGCAAGTGGGCCCTTCACCCCGGCCAGATCGACGTCCTGAACGAGGTCTTCACGCCCTCGCAGGAAGAGTTCGACAAGGCCGAAGCCATCCTCGAGGCGTACCAGCACGCCACCGAGGTGCAGCTCACGGGAGCCGTGATGTTCGGCAACGAGATGATCGACGAGGCCAGCCGCAAGATGGCCGAGCAGCTGGCTGCGCGGGGGGAGGCCGCAGGGATGCGGCGCCAGCGAACCCTGCAGGACTTCACGGCCTCGAAGGACGAGGGCTGACCAGGGTGGCCCCATCCCAGGCATTCGGCGGCCTGGTGGATCTGTCGGAAGAACAGCAGGCCGTCATCGCCACCGTCCGAGAGTTCGTGGAACAGGAGGTCTTCCCGGTCGCCGAGGAGCTCGAGCATCGAGACGAGTTCCCCGAGAAGATCGTGGAAGGCATGAAGGAGCTGGGGCTGTTCGGCCTCACGGTGCCCGAGGACTACGGCGGCGCCGGCTTGGATCTGCTCACCTACGCCCTGGTCGGCGTGGAGCTGTCGCGGGGGTGGATGTCGCTGTCGGGCATCCTCAACACGCACTTCATGGCGGTGTACCTGCTCAAGCAGCACGGCAGCGAGGAGCAGAAGCAACGGTGGCTCCCGAGGATGGCCACGGGCGAGCTGCGCGCTGCTTTGTCCATGTCCGAGCCCGGCGCGGGGTCCGACGTCCAGTCCATCCAGTGCCGGGCGGTCCGCGACGGCGATCACTACGTGGTGGAGGGCACCAAGATGTGGGTCACCAACGGGCTGCGTGCCGGCTTGGTCGTGCTGCTGTGCAAGACGGATCCGGAGGCGAAGCCTCCGTACAAGGGCATGTCGCTCCTGTTCGTGGAGAAGGAGCCCGGCGCGACCACGTTCGAGGGCATCACCATCCCGCCGAACATCGAGAAGATGGGCTACCACGGTGTGGAGACCACGGAGCTGGTGTTCGAGGGCCACCGCGTGCCCGCGGCGAACCTGTTGGGGAACGAGGGCGACGGGTTCCGCCAGGTGATGGATGCGATCGAGGTCGGCCGGGTCAACGTCTCCGCTCGCGCGGTGGGGCTGGCCACGCGGGCCTTCGAGGAAGCGATCCGCTACGCGCAGCAGCGCCAGGCCTTTGGCAAGCCCATCGCCCAGCACCAGATGATCCAGGAGAAGCTGGCCGACATGGGGACGAAGCTGGAGGCGGCTCGGCTGATGCTGCTCCAGGCGGCGAAGAAGAAGTCCGCCGGCGTCCGGTCGGATCTGGAGGCCGGGATGGCCAAGTACTTCTGCACGGAGGCCTGCCACGAGATCGTGACCGAGGCGCTGCGCGTGCACGGGGGATACGGGTACTCCGCGGAGTACCCGATCGAACGGCTGTATCGCGACGCGCCGTTCCTGCTGATCGGTGAAGGGACCAGCGAGATCCAGAAGCTGGTCATCGCCCGACAGCTCCTCGACCGCTACAAGGTCGAGGGGTAGCCGACCGCCAACAGACGCACCCCGTGGACGCTGTCCTCGACGGGCAATAGGCTCTTGCTCGATGTCCACCGGAGGCTTGAGTGAAGCGGACCGGCCCAGCGAGGCGCAGGTGGCCGACCCCTTGGAGGCCCTCCGCCACGAGTGCGAAGAGGTCTCCAAGATCGTCCTTGGCTTGTCCGAGGAGGAGTTCGCCATGTCCACCCGGCTCCCGGCGTGGAACGTGAAGGAGCTGCTGGGGCATATGTTCCGGGACATCAACCGGACCAACACGGCGCTCGCCACCCCGCCACCCGTCGAGATCACCGCCGACAGCGTCAGCTACTGGCACAGCTACGACCCCGTGCACGACGCTCCGGCCATCGCCGACCGGGCCAAAGAGCTGGCCGGCGGCTACGGCACGGGTGGCGAGCTGGCGCGCGGGTGGGACGAGATGTGGCGGTCGGCCCTGGACGCCGCCGAGGGCACCGATCGTTCACGGGTGGTCGTCACGTGGGGTCCTTCGCTGACGCTAGAGGAGTTCCTGAAGACGAGGGTCCTGGAGATCACCGTGCACCGGATGGACATGGAGCATGCGCTCGGCCGCAAGGGATGGGGGACGGATCTGGCCGTCTCGATCGTGGACGACATCCTGGAAGGGCTCCTGGGCGAGCAGCCTCCCAGCGACCTGGAGTGGGACGTCGTCGACTTCATCGAGACGGGGACCGGCCGTCGCCAACTCAGCGACGAAGAACGGACGATCCTGGGGCCGCTGGCCGACCGCTTCCCCTTGCTGGGCTGAGGGCAGGGATCGCGCGTGGGAGAGGCCAGAGCGTTCGGGAGGTACCTCGAGGACTTCGAGGTCGGTGACGTCTACAAGCACTGGCCCGGCAAGACCATCACCGAGTACGACGACCATCTGTTCTGCATGATCACCATGAACCACCATCCGCTGCACACCAACGCGCACTACGCCGAGACCTCGACCCAGTTCAAGCGCAACGTCGTGGTAGGCAACCTCGTCTATTCGCTGGCCTTGGGCATGTCCGTACCTGACGTATCGGGCAAGGCCATCGCCAACCTCGAGGTGGAATCCCTCCAGCACAAGTCGCCGATGTTCCACGGCGACACGCTGTACGCCGAGACGACCGTCCTCGACGTGAAGGAGTCGTCGTCGAAGCCGGACCGGGGCGTGGTCACGGTGGAGACGCGCGGCTACAACCAGGACGGCGTGGAGGTCCTGTACTTCCGGCGCAAGGTGCTGGTTCCGAAGCGGGGGACGGTTCCTGAGCAGCCCGGCAGGCCTGAGCCGAAGGACGACGACGGCGGTTCGTAGCTAGGACCGACTCGAGCCGAAGCGCGCCTCGGCCACGGTCGTGCCGTTCGTCGCGCGGATCCAGAGGTCGCCACCGGTGGCCTGGCACAGTCGCGAGGCCACGAACAGCCCCAGGCCGAAGCCGGTGCGGGTGCGGGTGTTCGACATGTCGGCCTGGTAGAAGGCGGCGAAGTCGTTGCTGGGCGGGGCCCACCCTCCGGCATCGGTCACGGTGAGCAGCGCCGTTGATCCATCCAGCTTGGTGGTCACCTCGATGGGTCGCGCGCCGTGCTTGACGGCGTTCGACAGCAGCTCGATGGCGACGCGTTCGACGAAGCGGTGCGGGAAGCCCTCCCACAGGTCCTCGGCGATGTCGACTGCGTCGGGCCGGAGGCCCACCTTGACGGCGGCCGCGTTGAGGGCCTGTTGCGGGGAAGCGGAGCTCTCGGCCCCGGGGTCGGAGGCAACCAGCTCCAGCCCTTCGACCAGGAACTCCAGCTCGGCGACTCGGCGTATGCCGCTCTCGAGGATGGTCCTGGCGTCGGCGCCCACGTCGATCTGCCGGAGCATCTGCAGCGCCCCAGAGATGACCGTGAGGGGTGTGCGCAGCTCGTGGGAGAGGACCTGGACGAACTCGCCCTTGGCCCTGGCCAGCTTCTCGACCTGCTCACGGCGCTCCCGCTCCTCCTCCAGGAGCCGGCGGAGGTCTTCGACGGCGGCCGGCAGGACCTTCTGGTCCAGCTCGGCCTCGCCCGTGGCGGCGCGCCGGATCGCCGAGGACAGCTCGTCGATGGTGCCGCCCTTTACCACGTAGCCGATGGCGCCCGCCGTCAGCATGTCGCGCACCGTGCTGGGGTTGTCGGACCAGGTGAGGGCGACGATCCGGGTGGCCGGGCTCTCCGTGATGATGGAACGGGTGGCGCTGACCCCGTCCATGTCCGGCATCCGGACGTC
>JBIOYQ010000030.1:0-16715 GCA_044870295.1 Actinomycetota bacterium | reverse complement strand
GCAGGCCCCGGTGGCCGCCCTCAACTACTACTTCTACGACCGCGTCACGCCGGAGCAGGTCGAGGAGATGATCGGGTCGATCCGGGCGGGCGAGGTACCGCCCTCCTCCCGCGGCGGCGTCCCCGGCGAGCTCACGGACGTCTCCCGAACCCTGGCGGGACTGGGTCGAGGGAATGGCTGAATTCGAGCCGGTCCTCACGGCCCGATGGGGCGACCCCGAGGCGGTCACCATTGACGGCTACGAGCGGGCGGGCGGGTACCAGGCCATCCGCAAGGCGTTGTCGATGGGGCCCGACGCGGTGATCGGGGAGGTCAAGTCCTCCGGCCTGCGAGGCCGCGGTGGCGCCGGGTTCCCGACCGGGACGAAGTGGTCGTTCATCCCGCAGGACACCGGCAAGCCCGTCTACGTCGTGGTGAACTTCGACGAGAGCGAACCGGGCACGTTCAACAACCGGGAGCTGGTGGAGCGAGACCCTCACCAGCTGGTCGAGGGGATCATCATCTGCGCCTTCGCCGTTCGGTGCGCCACCGCGTTCGTGTACTGCCGGGGGGAGTTCGTGTGGCCTACCACCGTGCTGGAGCGCGCCGTGGCCGAGGCGTATGAGCGCGGCTACCTCGGGAAAGACATCCTGGGCAGCGGCTACGACCTCGACGTGGTCCTGCATCGCGGGGCCGGCGCGTACATCTGCGGCGAGGAGACCGCCCTCCTGGAGTCCCTGGAGGGCTATCGAGGGCAACCGCGCCTGCGTCCGCCCTTCCCTGCCGTGGAGGGCCTGTACAAGTCGCCGACGGTCATCAACAACGTTGAGACGCTGTCGAACGTGCCGCACATCATCCAGCGCGGCGCCGAGTGGTACGCCTCGATCGGCACGGAGAAGTCGACGGGTCCAGGGATCTTCTCCATCTCTGGAAAGGTCAGCCGGCCCGGCAACTACGAGGCTCCCATGGGGACGACGGCCCGCGAGTTGATCGAGGGGTACGCCGGCGGCGTTCGAGACGGGAAGCTTCTCAAGGCATTCACCCCGGGCGGCTCGTCCACGCCGTTCCTGACCGCGGACCACCTCGACGTGGAGATGGGCTTCGACGAGGTCCAAGCGGCCGGATCGTTGTTGGGGACGAAGGCGATGATCGTGCTGGACGAGACCGACTGTGTGGTGGACGCGGTCCTCCGGTTCACCCAGTTCTACGCCCACGAGTCGTGCGGCAAGTGCACGCCCTGCCGCGAGGGCACGTGGTGGATGACCAGGGTGCTGCGCCGGATGGAGCAGGGCAACGGCCGGGTCGAGGACATCGACCTCATGCGCGACGTCGGACAGAACATGCTCTTCAAGTCGTTCTGCGCCCTGGCGGATGGGGCGGTCAGCCCCATCGATTCCTCCATCAAGTACTTCCGCGACGAATACGAGGAGCACGTCCGCCTGGGCCGTTGCCCGCTGCGCGAGGAGAGCCCCCGGCTGGAGGCGGCCAGCGCCCGGAGCGGCGGGACTCAGGGAGTCCTGGCGCAGATCCTCCCCGAGGGCATCGAGATCGACCTGGGCGAGGTGCTGGGATGACTCCGAACGGCGACGGCCTGGTCACCCTCACCATCGACGCGAAAGAGGTGACCGTCCCGAAGGACACGTTGATCATCCGGGCGGCCGAAGAGCTGGGGATCGAGATCCCTCGGTTCTGCGACCACCCGCTGCTCGATCCCGTCGCGGCCTGCCGGCAGTGCTACGTGAAGGTGGAGGGCCAGCGGAAGCTCATGACGTCGTGCTCCACGCCGGTGGCCGACGGCATGGTGGTGCACACGCAGTTCAGCGACGACGAGGTGAAGCAGGCCCAGACGTCGGTGCTCGAGTTCCTGCTGATCAACCACCCGCTGGATTGCCCGGTGTGTGACCGGGGAGGTGAGTGCCCGCTCCAGGATCAGGCGCTGGCGTACGGACCCGGGGAATCCCGCTACCGGGAGGCGAAGCGGACCTATCGCAAGCCGTTGCCGCTGTCACCGCTGGTCGCCCTGGACCGCGAGCGCTGCGTCCTGTGCGCGCGGTGCACGCGCTTCTGCGATCAGATCTCCGGCGACCGGTTCATCGAGCTGTTCGATCGCGGCGCGGCCGAGCAGGTGTCCATCGCCCCCGGCGAGGACTTCCGCTCGCCGTTCTCGGGCAACACCATCCAGATCTGCCCGGTGGGGGCCCTCACGGCACGGACGTACCGGTTCGCGGCTCGTCCGTTCGACCTGACGTTCGCCGACACCGTGTGCCCGCACTGCGCATGCGGCTGCAACCTGCGCGTGGACCTCCGTCGCGGCGAGGTCGTCCGGCACCTGGCGCGGGACAACGACGACGTCAACGATGCCTGGTTGTGCGACAAGGGCCGGTTCGCCTTCTCGTTCCCCGATCGATCTCCCCGGCTGACCACGCCGATGCTCCGCCAGCCGGGGCTGGAGCCGGCGCCGTTCCCGGAAACGCTGGCGGCGATCGCCGAGTGGTGCCGGGACGGCCGCGTCGCGATCCTAGCGGGAGGTCGCCTCTCCGACGAGGACGCCTACGCCCTGTCGAGGCTGGCTCGGACCGTGCTGAAGACGAACGACGTGGACCACCGGCCGTCGGGCGGCGATCCGGGCGCGGTCTCGGCGGAGGCGGTCATGGGCGCCGGGATGCCGGTGACGTATCGGGACGTCGAGCGGGCCACGGCGATCCTGGTCGTCGGTCTGGATGCCGAGAACGAGCTTCCCATCCTGCACCTGCGCATCCGCAAGGCGGCCCGGCGGGGGGCGAAGGTCGTGGTGGTCCACCCTCGCCGGACCCGGCTGTGGGACGTCGCCGAGCACCGCCTGTGCCCTCCGGGAGGAGAGGCCGACGCCGCGATGGAGCTTCGCGGGGAGCTCGCCGCGGCGGGAGCCGATGCCGTCATCCTGGCCGGCCCGCGGATGCTGCCGTTGGCTGGTGCCGTCCAAACGCTCAGCGATCTGGCCGGTGACGTTGGGGCCGCGTTCGCGCTGCTGCCCCGGAGGGCGAACGACCGCGGCGCGCTGCGATCCGGGCTCCATCCGGCGCTGCTCCCCGGCGGCCGCCGGATCGATGTCGAGGAGGATCGTGGCCGGATCGAGGGGATCTGGGGGACGGCGATTCCCGGAGATCCTGGGCGAGACACGGCCGGCATCCTCGAGGCAGCCGCCCACCGAGAGATCGACGTCCTGTTCCTGGTGGGGACCGACCCGCTGCGGGACTTCCCCGACGCCAAGCTGGTCCGAACGGCGCTGGCCAACGTTCGGTACAAGGTGGTGGTGGACATCTACGCCGACGCCATGGACATCTACGCGGACGCCATGCTGCCTGCCGCTCCGTACCTGGAGAAGGACGGGCACTACACCGACTGGGAGGGGCGGCAGCAACGGCTCCGGCCCGTCCGGTCCCCGCGTGGGTTGGCTCGAAGCGAGTGGGAGATCTTCCAGGAGCTCTCCGAGATCGCCGGCGCCGACATGGGGTTCCACTCGCTCGATGATCTCCACGAGGAGATGGCTTCGGTCCTTGGTCGGCCGGCTGAGCTCGGCCGCGCGGCTGAGGTCGGCCTCGCTCCGCGTGGTCAGCCCCCACCCAACCCCACGCTTCGCGAGGCTTCCCCGCCGGCGCAATCGACTCCACCCAACGAGCTTCTGCTCTTCACATACCCACTCCTCGTTGACGAAGGGACGCTGTCGGCGGGGGCCGACGCGCTCAAGGCAGCGCTCGAGGAGCCGGCCTACGCGGAGATCCACACGACCGACGCCGAACGGCTCCAGATCACCGACGGCCAGCCGATTCGAATCCGCTCGGCCGCGGGCGAAGCGACCCTGCCGGCGAGGGTGACCGACGGCATCGCCCCCGGGTGTGTGTTCATCCCGTGGAACCAGCCGGGGTTCGCGGCCAACGGCGTCCTCGCCGGCAGCACCATCGCGCCGGTCAAGGTCGAGCCGGCGGCCGCGGAGGTGTCCGCGTGACGGTGCTCGCCCGCATCGACTGGGTGGAGTGGATCCTGACGGTGGCCCGCGTCGTGGTGATCTTCGCGGGGGTCCTGCTCTCCGTCCTGCTGGTGATCTGGATGGAGCGCAAGGTGGTCGCCGACATGCAGGTGCGGATCGGGCCGAATCGGGCGGGCCCCGCAGGGATCCTGGTCACGCTGGCCGACGGGATCAAGCTGTTCTTCAAGGAGGGCATCATGCCCGTGACGGCCGATCGGGCCGTTTTCGTGGTGGCTCCCCTGGCCGCCGTGGTCCCCGCCATCCTGGCCTTCGCCGTGATCCCGTACGGGCCGGGCGTGACCCTCTTCCATCACCACGTCCCCTTCCAGGTCACCGACCTGAACGTCGGCGTCCTGTGGGTCATGGCGATGGGCTCGCTCGCCGTGTACGGCGTCGTGCTGGCCGGGTGGTCGAGCGGATCGAACTATCCGCTGCTCGGTGGCATTCGGGCCAGCGCGCAGTTGATCAGCTACGAGGTCGGGATGAGCCTCGGGCTGATCGGCGTGTTGTTGTACTGCGGGACGCTGACCATGAGCGAGATCGTCGCGGTCCAGGCTCGACACTTCCACGTGACCGGCCTCGGGTGGCTGCCGAAGTGGAACCTGTTCCTTCAGTTCCCGGCCTTCCTCATCTACATGACCGCAGCGATGGCGGAGGTCAACCGGCCGCCCTTCGACCTTCCCGAGGCGGAGACGGAGCTGGTGGCCGGCCACCACACGGAGTACAGCGGCATCAAGTTCGCCATGTTCTATCTGGCCGAGTACATGCACACCATCACCATCGCGGCCGTCGGGGTCACGCTGTTCCTCGGTGGCTGGCACGGTCCCCAGTTCGACGTCGTCCCGTGGCTGTGGCCGCTGGTGTGGTTCCTGGTCAAGCAGTTCGTCGTGATCTACGTCCTGATCTGGATCCGGGCGACCGTGCCGAGGTTCCGGTACGACCGGCTGATGGCGTTCGGGTGGAAGGTGCTGATCCCGGCCGGTCTGCTGTGGATCCTCATCACGGCCGCCGCCATCGAGCTGCCGCAGTACTGGCGCGGGACCCGGTTCGCCGGACTGCGCTCCGCCGTCGTGATCGTGGCGGGGGTCGCCATCGTGTTCCTTCTGCTGTACCCGCTGCTAGTGGGGCCGCCCCGCGGCGCGGAGACACGGCAACCGGAAGAGGCCGCTCGATGAGCTCACCGACGACGTCATCCGGACAGGCGCCGGGCCTCCTTCGGGCGATCGGCCGGGCCGCGATCGGGGCGGGGAGGGGATTCTCGGTCACCTTCCGCCAGATCTTCCGGCGCGACGTCACCAAGGAATACCCCAAGGAGATCCCCCCGCTGTTCGGCCGATCACACGTGGGACGCCACCTCCTGAATCGCCACCAGAACGGGCTGGAGAAATGCATCGGATGCGAGCTGTGCGCGTGGGCGTGCCCGGCCGACGCCATCTACGTCGAGGGAGCGGACAACACCGAGGAGAACAGGGTCTCGGCCGGGGAGCGGTACGCGAGCGTGTACCAGATCAACTTCCTGCGATGCATCATGTGCGGGCTGTGCGTCGAGGCGTGTCCGACCCGCGCGCTGACACTGACCAGCAACTACGAGCTGGCCTTCGAGACGCGAGAGGACGCCATCTTCGAGAAGTGGCAGCTCCTCGAGCCGCCTCCGCCGTTGGGGACGGCACCCGGCACCGAGCAGGGGAAGTAGCCGGTGGCCGACTGGTACGTGTTCTGGGTCATGGCGCCGATCTCCGTGCTCTCGGCGGGCGCCATGGTGCTGGCCAGGAACGCCGTCCACGCCGCGCTGCTGCTCATCGTGAACTTCTTCACCCTGGCGGTGTTCTTCCTGATCCTCGGCTCGCCGTTCCTGTTCGTGGTCCAGATCATCGTGTACGCCGGCGCGATCATGGTGCTCTTCCTGTTCGTGATCATGCTGCTGGGCGTGGACCAGCCCGTGCCGCTGACGGAACGGATCAGGGGGCAGCGGTGGATCGCCCTGGCGCTGGCCGCGGCGGTGGTGGCCGAGGTGGCGGCCGCGGTGAGGTTCGGCGTGGGCTTCTCGCAGGGCAAGCTCCCACCACTGCCGAACCAGGGTGGCAACGTCCGGGCGCTGGCCGACGTGCTGTTCAACTCGTATTTCTTCCCGTTCGAGGTGACCAGCGTGCTACTGATCGTTGCGGCTATCGGGGCGATGCTGCACGGGAGCCAGCGCATCGTGGAAGAGGAGACCATCGACACCTCGGGGGACATGCTGGTGGATCCGCTGGAGCAGGAGACGGCGGGGGCGTGAGAACCCCCATCAGCTACTTCCTGGTGGTGTCGGCGCTGCTGTTCACCATGGGGACGGTCGGGGTGCTGCTCCGCCGCAGCGCGCTGATCATCTTCATGTCCGTGGAGCTGCAGCTGAACGCGGTCAACCTGGCGCTGGTGGCGTTCTCTCGCCAGCACGGCAACCTCACCGGGCAGGTCCTGGCGTTCTTCTCCATGGTGGTGGCGGCGGCCGAGGTCGTGGTGGGGCTGGCGATCATCGTCTCGCTCTACCGCAAGCGGCGAAGCACCGACGTCGACGACGCGAACCTTTTGAAGGGGTGACGGCATGAACCTCGCCCCGCTCATCCCCGCGCTCCCGCTCGCCGGGGCCGCGATCCTGCTCTTCACCGGCAGACGGTGGCGCGGTCACGCGGCCGGCTGGCTCGCTTCGGGAGCCGTGGCGAGCGCGTTCGTGGTGGCCCTGATCGTGTTCTTCGACCTGACCGGAACGCCCGTGGCCATGCGAAACCCCGGTGCCCACCCGCAGCTCTTCGACTGGATCACGTCGGGGGCATTCCACGTGAGCGTGGCGTTCCGGGTCGATCCCCTGTCGATGGTCATGGCGCTGACCGTCACGGGGATCGGGACGATGATCCACGTCTACGCCATCGACTACATGGACGGGGACCTGCGCTACGCGCGCTTCTTCGCCTACATGAACCTGTTCGTCTTCTTCATGCTGGTGCTGGTCCTGGCCGACAACTTCCTGCTGCTGTACGTAGGGTGGGAAGGCGTCGGGTTGTGCTCCTACCTCTTGATCGGGTTCTGGTTCGAGCGCAAGGTCGCCGCCGACGCGGCCAAGAAGGCCTTCATCACCACGCGCATCGGCGACTCGGCCCTCCTGATCGGTCTCATCCTGATCTGGGTCAAGTTCGGGTCGCTCGATTTCGACACGGTCCTGCCCCAGGCGCACGGCCTGGCCAACGGGACGGCCACCGTGATCGCGCTGTTGCTGTTCGCCGGGGCCGTGGGGAAGTCGGCCCAGCTCCCCCTACACGTGTGGCTCCCCGACGCCATGGAAGGCCCCACGCCCGTCTCGGCGCTGATCCACGCGGCCACCATGGTGACGGCGGGTGTGTACCTGGTGGTCCGATCGCACCAGATCTTCGAGGCATCGAACGTGGCCCTGACCGTGGTAGCCGTCACCGGCGTGGTCACCGCGATCTACGCGGGCTTCTCCGCGATCGGGCAGGACGACATCAAACGCATGCTGGCCTACTCCACCATCAGCCAGCTCGGGTTCATGTTCTTCGGCGCCGGGATGGGCGCCTACTCGGCGGCGATCTTCCTGCTGGTGGCCCACGCGTTCTTCAAGGCCGTCCTGTTCCTCGGCGCGGGGAGCGTGATGCACGCGCTGCCGGACGACGAGACCGACATGACGCGGATGGGCGGGCTCCGACGACCCATGCCGATCACCGCTGCCACGTGGATCGTGGGGTGGCTGGCGATGGCGGGGCTGCCACCGTTGTCGGGGTTCTTCGCGAAGGACCAGGTCGTGGCGTCGGCGAGCCAGGCCGGCCGCACGGGCCTGTGGTTCGCCGCGCTGTTCGGGGCCTTCCTCACGGCGCTCTACGAGTCCCGCGGGACCTTCCTGACCTTCTTCGGGGAGCCGCGCTACGACGGCCATCCACACGACCCGCCCCAGCGGATGCGCGCGGCCCTGATCGTGCTGGCGATCGGGGCGGCGACCGCCGGGGTGCTGGGAGTCTCGGCGACGTCGGGGCTGCTTCCGAAGTTCCTGGCCCCCGTGGTCGGCCAGACCAAGGAGGCCTTGTCGGGTCCCTCCGAGCTGGCGCTGTCGATCATCTCGGTCACCGTCGCGCTGGCGGGGATCGCGGTGGCCTGGTTCGTCTATCTGTCGGGCCGCATCGACTGGGTGGCGCTCCGGGCGCGATTCGGCGGGGCGAAGCGAACGCTCCAGCGGGGGTTCTACGTCAACGACTTCTACAGCGGGGCCATCGTGGGGCCGGCGAAGCTCGGCGCTGCCTTCACCGCGTACGTCGTCGACAAGCGAGTCATCGATGGCGCCGTGAACGGGATGGGAGCCCTGGTGGCGGCGACGGCACGGAGCGGGCGCAAGGTCCAGACCGGTCGGGTTCGCACCTACGCGGTCGGCATCCTCCTCGGCGCGGTAGCGCTCCTGGCGTACCTGGCGGTGAGATTCTGATGCTGGCCGCCCTGACGGGCACGCCGTCCGACCCGGGCTTCCCGTGGCTCACCGTCATCACGTTCGTGCCGCTGGCAGGCGCGGTGGTGCTCCTGTTCCTCCCTTCGTCCCGGCTCAGGGCCCTCCAGTGGTGGGCCCTGCTGGTGACGCTGGCGACGCTCGGACTAGCGCTCGGGATGCTGTCGGACTACTCGACGAACGCGCCCGGGTTCCAGCTGGTGGATCGGGCCACGTGGGTGAGCTCCCTCAACTTCGCCTATTTCGTGGGCGTCGACGGCATCAGCCTGTTCATGGTGCTGCTCACCGCCTTCCTGATGCCGGCGGCCATCCTGGTCTCGTGGACGATCGAACGGCAGGCCAAGTCCTACCTGATCGCCTTCCTGGTCCTGGAGACGGCCATGATCGGGTCGTTCGTCGCCCTGGACCTTCTGCTGTTCTTCGTGTTCTTCGAAGCCCTCCTGTTCCCGATGTACCTCATCATCGGGGGGTGGGGGAGCGAGCGCCGGGTCTATGCGGCGCTCAAGTTCTTCCTATTCACCATGGCGGGGTCCGCCTTCCTGCTCGTCGCCATCCTGTTCCTGTACTTCCGCGCGAGCTCCGACCTTGGGCATCCCACCTTCGACTTCACCCAGCTCCAGCACCTGAGCCTGCCGGTCAACACCGCCCGATGGTTGTTCGCGGCGTTCTTCGTGGCCTTCGCCGTCAAGGTGCCGCTCTTCCCGCTCCACACGTGGCTGCCGGACGCGCACACCGAGGCTCCCACCGCCGGGTCCCTGATCCTGGCGGCCGTGCTGTTGAAGGTGGGTGCCTACGGGCTGCTTCGTTTCAATCTCGGGCTGTTCCCCGTGGCGTCCACCCACTTCCGGACCGCCGTCTCGATCCTGGCCCTCATCGGGATCGTGTATGGCGCCGTGGTCGCCCTGATCCAGACCGACATCAAGAGGCTTGTGGCGTACTCCAGCGTGTCCCATCTGGGGTTCGTGGTCTTGGGAACGTTCGCCTTCACCGTGCAGGGGATGTCGGGCGGGGTGCTGCAGATGGTGAACCACGGCCTGTCCACCGGCGCTCTGTTCCTGCTGGTCGGGATGCTGTACGAGCGAACCCACACCCGTGACCTCGGCCGGATGGGCGGGCTCGGGGTCAGCCTGCCCGTCCTGGCCGGGGTCTTCCTGTTCGTCGCCCTGTCCTCCATCGGGCTGCCGGGGCTGAACGGGTTCGTCGGCGAGTTCCTGGTGCTGTTGGGGACCTTCGTTGCCAACAAGGTCTACGCGGTCATCGCCGTCACCGCGGTGGTGCTGGCCGCCGTGTACATGCTGTGGGCGTACCAGCGGGCCATGCACGGCACGATCCGGGTCGAGGAGCACCGGCGCCTGACAGACCTGAACCTCCGCGAGTACCTGATCCTGGCGCCGATCCTGGCGGCGATCCTGTTCATCGGGATCTTTCCCAAGCCGTTGTTGTCCCGGATCCAACCAGCGACCCAGACGACGTGCGAACGCGTCCTGATCTGGTCGAACGGGCTGCAGGGCGGAGCGGCCGGTCTGGGGGCGCCCGAGGCGCTCCAGCGGGCGATCGCGCCCTGCTCACCTGCTCCCGCCTCCTCGGGAGTCGCCGCTCCATGATCGCCGCGCACCCACCGCTCGTGTTCCAGCCGGTCGCGCCCGAGCTGATCCTGACGGGGGCGGCCATCGGCTTGCTGTTGATGGATGCCCTGCGGCCCTCCGACGATCAGCGGCCGCTGGCCCTGCTGTCGCTGGCCGCGATCGCCGCGGCCGCCGCGTACTCCGTGTACCTGTGGAACTGGGTCGGTGACCCCGGTCGGCCCACCGCGGTCCTGGCGAACATGGTGGCGGCCGACCGGTTCGCCGTGTTCCTGCGCCTGGTCGTCCTTGCCGTGGCGGCGATCGGCGTGCTCCTGGCCTATCACTACCTCGACCGGGCCGACGAAGCGAGAGGCGAGTACTACCCGCTCCTGCTCTTCGCCACGGCGGGCATGACGTTGATTGTGGCAGCCGCCGACCTCATCCTCGTCTTCCTGGCGCTGGAGATCCTGTCGCTGTCGCTCTACCTGATGACGGGGTTCTCCTTCCGCCGGATGGCCTCGGCCGAGGCGTCGATGAAGTACTTCCTGCTGGGGGCGTTCTCCTCCGCGTTCTTCCTGTACGGCGTGGCCTTCGCGTACGGGGCGACCGGCACCACGAACATCGCCGGGGTGGCGGGCAAGCTCTCGACCCAGATTGGTCCTCTGGCGCTGGCGCTGGCGGCCGCCGGCCTACTGGGAACGGGATTCGCCTTCAAGGTCGCCGCGGTTCCCTTCCACATGTGGACGCCCGATGCCTACCAGGGGGCGCCGACGTGTGTGACCGCGTTCATGTCGGCGGGCACCAAGGTCGCAGCGTTCGGCGCGTTGCTCCGCGTGTTCGATGTGGGCTTCAGCCCGCTGGTCATCGAATGGCGCCCCATCGTCTGGGGCCTGGCGGCCGTGACCATGGTGGTGGGCAGCGTGCTGGCCATCGCCCAGTCCGACGTCAAGCGCATGCTGGCGTACTCGTCGATCGCCCACGCGGGGTTCATCCTGGTTGGTGTGACGGCGCCCGGTCAGCGCGGGATCGAGGCGGTCCTGTTCTACCTGGCCGCCTACGCGACCATGATCGTCGGGGCCTTCGGCGTGGTCATGCTGGTGTCCGTCCGTGGAGAGCGGCACACCTCGCTGGCCTCGTACGCGGGCCTGGCCCGCCGCAGCCCCTTCCTCGCCGCCATCCTGGCCCTGTTCCTCCTGTCGCTGGCCGGCATCCCTCCGACCGCCGGCTTCATCGCCAAGGTGGCGGTGTTCGGCGCGGCCATCCAGCAGGGGTACTGGCCGCTGGTCCTGGTCGCGGTGTTGTCCTCGGTGATCGCGGCGTTCTTCTACATCCGCGTGATCGTGCTGATGTACATGCAGGATCCGGCCGAGACGCTCCAGATCGAACGCGGTCCCGTCGCCGCCGTGGGCGTGGCCGTGCCGGCCGTTCTGACCATCGTGTTCGGTGTCCTCCCCGGCGTGCTGTTCGGCCTGTTGCACCACGCCTCGGTGATCACGTTCTGATGTCCAGTAGCATCGGATCGATGAAGGGCGGGATCAGGTGACCCGGGGAACGGCGCGAGGCCTCGAGGCTCCCGATCCCATGCTCGAGGCGCAGATCCGATCCGGCCTCGATCAGGTCGAGACGGCCCTGGAGAAGGCGGTCCGCGCCGATTACGAGCTCCTCGGCGAGGCCGCCTCGTACATCCTGGCCGCGGGCGGCAAGCGATTCCGGCCGATGTTGGTGCTCCTGTCCGGGCACTTCGGCGACCCCATGGACCCACGGCTCGTCCACGGGGCCGTTGCCATCGAGCTCACGCACGTCGCCACGCTCTACCACGACGACGTGATGGACGAAGCCGAGTTCCGCCACGGGGTCCCGTCCGTGAACGCGAAGTGGGACAACAGCGTGGCCATCCTCTCCGGCGACTTCCTGTTCGCGAAGGCGTCGGAGCTGTCCGCGGATCTCGGCGCCGAGGTTACCCGCCTCCTGGCCCGGACCATCGCCATCGTGTGCGACGGGCAGATCCGCGACGTCAGCACGGCGGGAGGCCTCTCGCAGACCGAACAGGGATACATGGAGACGATCCGGCGCAAGACCGCCGCCCTCATCGCCACGTCATGCCGCCTGGGCGGGATGCTCTCCGAGGCCGCCCCCGACCATGTCGACCTCCTCGAACGGTTCGGCGAGGTGATCGGTCTGGGCTTCCAGCTCTCCGACGACATCATGGATGTCATCTCAACCGACGACGTCCTGGGCAAGCCGCCCGGGCAGGACCTTCGCCAGGGCGTGTACACCCTGCCGGTCCTGTACGCGCTGCAGGACGGGCACGGTGGCCGCGAGCTGGCCGCGCTGCTGGAGGAAGGACCGCCCGAAGGGGAGAGGTTGGGCCGCGCGCTCCAGCTGGTCGCGACCGACGGCACCCTGGACCGGGCCAGGGAGGCGGTAACGCGGGAGGTGCGACGGGCCCAAGGGCTGGCCCAGGGCCTGCCGGCGGGCTCGCCGAAGGACGCGCTGCTCCATCTGGCCGAATATCTGGCGGCGCGCTGCGGCGCGGACGCCTGACGCGCGGCGGCGATCGCCTCAGCCGGCTTCCTGGGTTCCCTCCGTCGGCACACCGTGCCGGTCGTCGGGAAACTCACGGGCGATGGGCGCTCGGGGCTTGGGTCCGCGAGAGGTAGCCGAGAGGTCGCGGGCCAGGAGATACACGATGGCGTGGGTCCGGGTCCTCAGGCCCAGCTCGGTGAAGACCCCTTGGATCTCCATGGTGATCATTTGCTCGGGTTCGCCGACGCGCCCGGCGATCTCGGCATCCGCGAGGCCGTCGGCGACCAGCCGGAGCAGCCGCTTCTGACGTTCGGGCAGGCTCTCGAAGAGCCGGTCTCGTTCAGTGTCGCTCAGGGGGAAGTCCACTCCCCGTCATGGGTAGGTCGCGCTCTAGAGCCTGGGCCAGGGAAAACCCGCCATGGCCCCGGCCGTCACGGCGAACAGCACCAAGAGCGGGAACAACGCGGAGGCCACTCGCTTCATGCCGGTCCTCCTTCTCCATGGGGGGGATTGGCTCCGGTCGGGCCGCATCGTAGCCCCGCCCTTAACTGGGAGTCAAGGAGTGCTGTTAAAACCCGGATGACCAGCTAAGATGCGTCTCGATGGACCTGGCCGTCCGCCTTCGGGATCTTCGCCTCCAAGCCGGCATGACCAAGACCGCGCTGGCGCGGCCCCGCTACACCGTGAGCTACGTCAGCCAGATCGAAGCCGGGAAGCGGAGGCCGTCCCCGGAGGCCCTGTCGTTCTTCGCCGCCCAAGTGGGAGTCAGTCCGCATTTCCTGGCCACCGGGATCCCCGACGGGATCGAGGACGAGATGCGGTATCGGCTCGAAGAGGCCCGCGGACTGCTGCGTGAGGGCCACGGTCGCGACGCCGAAGGGATCGCCCATGACGTCGTGGCCCGCGCGGGGGAGTTCCAGCTTGCCGCCGTCGTCAACGAGGGTTCGTTGGTGGCCGCGGAGGCCCTGACCCATCAGGGGAAGCTGCCGCAAGCCATCGACACGTACGAGCAATCGCTGGCGGGCGGCCTCCCGGACCGCGACCAGGCCCGAGCCACCGTGGGATTGGCCAGGGCGTACCGGATGGTCGGAGATCTGAACTATGCGGCGCAGCTCGTCGAAGCGTTCCTGGATCGGTCGGATCGGGCGCCGCTGGACCCGGCCGTCGCCGCGGAGCTGCAGTCCGTCCTGGTCTCCGTGTATTTCGAGCGCGGCGACGTGGTCCGTGCCGAACGCGCAGCGGAGCGCGCGCTGGCCGCGGCAGCCGGCACCGGATCGCTGGAGTTGCGAGCCAAGACGTACTGGGGGGCGAGCCGAGTCCTGGCGGAGCGGAAGCGGTGGCGCGAGGCGCTCGACTTCGCCACACGAGCCAGGACGTTGATGGAAGAGCTGGGGGACCGGGAGAGCGTCTCCCGGTTGCATACGGCATATGCGTTCATATGCCTGGAGGCCGACCCGCCCCGGGTGGAGGAAGCGGGGGAACATCTGGATCGGGCCGAGGCGTTGTTGGCCGGCGAGGCAGCCTCCGCCGAGCTGGCCTATATCCTCGAGGAGCGGGGGCGCGTCGCCCTCATCCTCGATCGTCACGAGGAAGCCCTGGAGTGGGCCCGCCGTGCGCTGGCCGAGGCCAATCCGGACGGGCTGGAGACCGCCCGCTGCCTGTTCCTCGAGGGCCGGGCGCTGTCGCTGTTGGGCCGGGGCGCCGAGGCCAGGGCATCCTTCCGGGCCGCGGCCGACCTGTTCGGACGCCTGGGAGCGCGTCAGCAGGAGGCCTCATGCTGGCGAGAGCTGGGAGAGCTGGATCTGAGCGAGGGCGACCTGCCCGCCGCGGTGGAGTCGTTGCGGGCCGGCCTCCAGGCCCTGGAGCCTCACCGGACCAGAGCCTGAAGGCCAACGACGGCTGGCTCACGCCGCGCCGATCACCAGGGCCTCTGCCACCTGCAGCACCGACCCGGGCTCGAGGCCGAAGGCGTTCGCCTGATCGACGTCGATCTCGATCATCCGCACGTCGAGGCTGGTCGGCGTCCGGATCACTCGGTGCAGCCAGAGCGTCCCGATCCCGGGCAGGTCGATCCGCGTGTTGGGCGCCACGGCGGACGACACGGGAACCCCTGCCACCATCAGGTTGAGGATCTTCGATCCCTGGTCGTCGAAGGCGAACGCGCCTCCGCTCTTCACGGTGTGCGCCACCGCCTCCACGGCGTCGGCGGTGACCAACCCGCCCAGGAGGTCGACGGCCTGGACCGAGGAGGTGAGCCGCCCCGACGCGTCCCTCGATCCGACCGTGCCCTGGGCCGTGTCGAGGGTGGACCCCACGCTGAAGACGCCCGGCTGTCCTACGGTCCCGGTCTGGTTCGTGATGACGCCGCCGTTCGTGCCCAGACACGGCATGTACACGATGGCGCTGGGGCTGGACTGGGCCGACGGGCTGCTGCCCACCTTGGTCCCGTAGGCGAATCCGGCAAGGACGCCCGGGATGTTGGTCTTGAGCGCGCTGTAAGCGCGGGAGACGATCATCTCGGTCCCCACCGGGATCTGCAGCGCGTTGGGTTGGGTGACGTAGACGTGGATCATGTTCACGACCATGAACGGAAGCGAGCCGCTCGTGGTGGAGAACTGCTCGTTGAAGACCGCGCGACCGAGATCGGGCAGGGTGACGATGGTGTTCGGGCCCGGTTGCACCTCGAAGGCCTTGCCGTCAACGACCAGGTCGGACAGGGTCGAGCCCGCGGCGCTCGTGTGGTAGCCGCTCCCGTCCCGGAACGTCGAGCTGACGGCCTTGGCCCTCGAGGCGGTGATCCGACCCTTCAACATGTTCACCGCGTTGGTCTTCGCCGTCGTCAGGGTCTTGGTCACGCCCGACTGCTGGATGGCCGCGACGGATGTGCTGACCGAACCGGTCTGCGTGGTCCCCGGATCCGAGGGGGCCGGCGCGGGGGTGGGCGCCGGCGCCGGGCTGTCGGGAGGGGCCTGGTCGCTGGACTGGGCTGAGTTCTGGACGACCGTCCCCGGTGCGGCTCGGCATCCCAGCACGACGAACGCCGACTTGCCCGACATGGCCGTCTGCCCCGCGAAGGTGTAGGAGCCGTAGCCGTCGCCGGCGAACAGTTCCCTGGTTCCGGCCGCCTCGGCCCGTGACCCGAAGAGGGTGGACAACAGGAGGACGGTCAGGGGGAGGACCGCCCCCGCCTTCCTCGTCGCTGGTCGAGAGCGCATCGCGATTCCTCCTTTCGGTTCTGGCCGGGAGGGGCCGGGGCGCAGGCCCCTCCGGTGAGTGGTTATCTCTAACTAGTTATCCCACCGTCGAGGCGGGGGGTGAATCGGGCGAAGGTCGGCAAGTCGGCTGGACGCGGGGGACGGCCGCGGCCTAGGGCGAAGTGGATCGGCGGGATCGCCTGGGGTCGAGGCCGAACTCCTCGTCGATTCGGTGCCTCAGCGCTCCCTTGTTAGAATCCCGGAGGCTTGAGAAAAGATTCACAAGCTCACGCCGTCTGAGGAGCGCGTGGAGAGCTACTTCCAGTCCTACGGGATCGTCGTCGCCGTGCTGGTCGCGGGCATCGGGCTGGTGGCGGTGGCCTTCACCGTCCGCCGCCTGGTAGCGCCAATCAGGAAGCTCCCCGAGAAGCTCACCACCTATGAATGCGGCATCGACCCTGTCGGTGAAGGGTGGTCGCAGTCCCAGATCCGGTACTACATCTACGCGTTCCTGTTCGTGATCTTCGACGTGGAGAGCGTGTTCCTCTTCCCCTGGGCTACCGTCTTCGAGCGCCTGGGCTACCAGGCCGTGGTCGAGATGGCCATCTTCGTATTCATTCTGGCTCTCGGGCTGCTGTACGCCTACCGCAAGAAGGTGCTCCAGTGGGCATGACCGAACGGAGGACGGCATGAGCATCCTCGACGAGCTGGACATGCCGCAGCCGGTCAAGTTCATCCTGAACTGGGGCCGCAAGTACTCCCTGTGGGTGATGAACTTCGGCCTGGCCTGCTGCGCCATCGAGCTCATCGCCACCTCGACGTCCAAGCACGACTTCATGCGCCTGGGCGTGATCCCCATCGCCCACGGGCCGCGGCAGGCCGACCTGATGATCGTGGCGGGGACGTTGACCGACAAGATGGCTCCGGCCTTGAAGCGTGTATACGACCAGATGCCGGACCCGAAG
>JBIOYQ010000029.1:0-6558 GCA_044870295.1 Actinomycetota bacterium | reverse complement strand
TAACGTCGGGGCTGGAGACGGTCGTGCTGAGCGGGGGCGTCTTCCAGAACGGCCTGCTCAGCGAAGGAGCGCGTGACCGCCTCCGCTCCGCCGGGTTCCAGGTGTACCGGCATCGTCAAGTGCCCCCGAACGACGGAGGCCTCGCGCTGGGGCAACTGGCGGTGGCGGCCGGCACCGGTGGCGGCGCCGGAGCGGGGGGACCGTACTGATGTGTCTCGCCGTGCCGGGCCGCGTCGTCGAGGTCACCCACGAGAACAACCTGCTGGCCGGCCGCGTGGACTTCGGCGGCATTTCGCGGCGCGTGTGCCTGGAGCATCTCCCCGACGTGAAAGTGGGAGAGTACGTGCTCGTCCACGTGGGCTTCGCGCTCGCGCGCGTGGACGAAGCCGAGGCGCGCCGCATCTGGGATTTCCTCGAGGAGATGGGCGAGCTGAACGAGGTGAAGGCGGCACCGGAATGAAGTACGTGGACGAGTATCGTGACGAGGGCGCCGCGGAGAGGCTCGCGCGCGCCATCCGCCGCACGGTTACGCGCCCCTGGGCCCTGATGGAAGTCTGCGGCGGGCAGACGCACGCCATCGTCAAGTACGGCATCGACCAGCTCCTTCCTCCCGAGGTGGAGCTGCTTCACGGCCCTGGGTGTCCGGTGTGTGTGACGCCGCTGGAGATGATCGACCGGGCTCACGCCATTGCGTCGCGCGCGGACGTGACCTTCTGTTCGTTCGGCGACATGCTGCGCGTCCCCGGCTCGCGGGGCGACCTGCTCCAGCTCAAGGCGCAGGGCGCAGACATTCGCGTCGTCTATTCGCCGTTCGACGCCGTCCGGTTCGCCGCGGCGAACCCTTCCCGGAGGGTGGTGTTCTTCGCCATTGG
Organism: Actinomycetota bacterium; assembly: GCA_044870295.1. GTDB lineage: Bacteria > Actinomycetota > UBA4738 > UBA4738 > UBA4738 > AC-52. The sequence goes on along the minus strand of JBIOYQ010000029.1, from coordinate 5,686 downwards.
CTTCGAGACAACCGCCCCCGCCAACGCCATGGCAGTATGGCAGGCGCGCCGCGAGCGCGTGTCCAACTTCAGCCTGCTCGTCTCCCACGTCCGGGTGCCGCCCGCGATCAGCGCCATCCTGCAGGCGCCCGGCAACCGCGTGCAGGCGTTCCTGGGCCCCGGGCACGTGTGCACCGTGATGGGCCTCTCGGAGTACGAGGCGATCTCGCGACAGTATGGCGTCCCCATCGTAGTCAGCGGCTTCGAGCCTGTCGATCTCCTGGAGGGCGTGCTGCTCGCCGTGCGGCAGCTCGAATCGGGTAGGGCTGTCGTGGAGAACCAGTACGCGCGGGTGGTCCGTGGAGACGGAAATCCCGCGTCGCGGCGGCTGCTCAATGAAGTGTTCGAAGTGTGCGATCGCCCGTGGCGCGGCGTGGGCATCCTGCCAAAGAGCGGGCTCCGGCTCCGGTACGAGTTCCGCGAGCACGATGCGGAGCGGCTCTTCGAGGTGGCGCAGGTGGGAGCCTCGGAGCCTGCCGTATGTATCAGCGGCCAGGTCCTGCGCGGCCTGAAGAAGCCCGATGAGTGCCCGGCTTTCGGCACGACCTGCACGCCGGAGGCGCCGCTCGGAGCGACCATGGTGTCCTCCGAGGGTGCCTGCGCCGCGTATTACCTCTATCGGGGCGTCCGCCGCGGGTCGGCTCCGGCGGGGACCCCGACGGGCGGAAGGTGAGCCTGCTTCGGGAGGCCGTCCTGCGCAAGTCGGCGGAGAGCCGAGGCGCGCAGGAGCAGTTCTTCGCGCAGAGCGCCGACCGCATCGTCGAATGCGCGCGCGCGATGGCCCAGGCCTTCGACGGGGGTGGGCGGCTGCTCCTCATGGGCAACGGCGGCAGCGCGTGCGACGCCCAGCACATGGCGGTGGAGTTCATGCATCCGGTGATCGCCAAGCGGCGGGCCCTCCCCGCCATCGCGCTCGCCAGCGACCCCGCATTGCTGACGGCGGTAGGCAACGATGCCGACTTCTCCCTGGCCTTCGTCGAGCAGCTGCGGCTGCTGGGAAGACAGGGAGACATCGCCCTCGGCATCTCGACCAGCGGCCAATCGGCCAACGTGAACCGCGCCCTGAGCGCGGCCCGCGAGCTTCGCATGCTGACGGTGGGCTTCAGCGGGCGGGATGGCGGCCGCATGCCGGAGTGGTGCGACTTCTGCTTCGTCGTGCCCAGCTTCAGCATCCATCGCATCCAGGAGGCGCACGGGACCCTGGTCCACATCCTCTGGGACCTGATCCACGTCGCCAAGGGCGAGGACGACCTGCTGTGAGCGGCGAGCCGCCGGGCGGGCTCGGGGCCTGCCCGGTGCCGGCATCGCAGTACGAGCGAATCGTCCTGGGCCACGGCAGCGGCGGCCGTCTCAGCGCCGAGCTGCTGCGCCGCGTCTTCCTGCCCGCGTTCGGCAACGAGGTCCTCTCCCGGCTCGAGGACCAGGCCACCCTCGCCCTGTCTGGCGAGGGCGAGACGCCACGGATCGCGTTCACCACCGATTCCTTCGTCGTTCGCCCGCTGTTCTTCCCCGGCGGAGACATCGGGAGGCTCGCGGTCAACGGCACCGTCAACGACCTCGCGGTCGGCGGGGCCACCCCGCTCTGGCTCTCCGCCGCCTTCATCCTCGAGGAGGGGCTGGCGATGGACGACCTGCGGCGGGTGGTGGCCTCCATGCGCGACGCCTGTGCCGAGGCGGAGATCGCACTCGTCACGGGCGACACGAAGGTCGTGGACCGGGGCAAGGGCGATCAGCTCTTCATCACGACCTCGGGCGTCGGGCTCGTGCCGCCCCGCCGAGCGCTCTCGATCGGGGCCGCGCAACCCGGCGACCGCGTGATCGTCTCGGGGACGATCGGCGACCACGGCATCGCGATCATGTCGGTGCGCGAAGGCCTCGAGTTCGACACCGTGCTCGAGAGCGACACCGCCCCGCTTCACGGCCTCGCCCACGCCATGCTCGAGGCGTGCCCGTCGATCCGCTGCATGCGGGACCCGACGAGGGGCGGGATGTCGAGCGCGCTCAACGAGCTGGCGGCGGCCTCCGGGGTGGGGGTCCGGCTGTCCGAGGCGGCCCTCCCCATCCGGCCCGAGGTGCGCGGGGCGTGCGAGCTGCTCGGCCTCGATCCGCTGTACGTCGCGAACGAAGGGAAGCTCATCGCGGTCGTTCCGGAGCGGGATGCCGCCAGCCTGCTGAAAACGATGCGCGCCCATCCCCGAGGCGGCGAGTCCGCTATCATCGGAGAAGTTGTGCCGGACCACCCAGGCGTCGTGGTTCTTCGCTCGATGATCGGCGGCGAGCGCGTCGTCACCCTGCTGTCCGGCGAGCAGCTCCCGCGCATCTGCTAGGAGGGCACGAGGATGACGACCGAGGCGGCTCTGCCGCTTCCCACGCCGGCCGTCTCCGAGATGCACGTCGTATGGGTGACCGCGGGCCTCAGCTGCGACGGCGACACGATCGCCATGACCGCCGCGACCCAACCCAGTATCGAGGACCTCGTGATGGGGGTCCTGCCCGGCGTCCCGAAGGTGCTCCTGCACAATCCCGTGCTCGCCTACGAGAACGGCGACGAGTTCCTGGCCATCCTGCGTCGGGCCGCCGAAGGGCAGCTGGGCCCGTTCATCCTGGTCTTCGAGGGCTCGGTCCCCAACGAGAAGCTCAGCGGCGAGGGGTACTGGGCCGCCCTCGGCAACGATCCCCAGACGGGACAGCCCATGACTACGTGCTCCTGGATCGACCGGCTGGTGCCGCACGCGTGGGCCGTGATGGCCGCCGGCACGTGCGCCACCTATGGTGGTGTCCATGCCATGGCCGGCAACCCCACGGGATGCATGGGCCTCGCGGACTACCTGGGCTGGACGTGGAAATCCAAGGCAGGCATCCCCATTGTGTGCATCCCCGGTTGTCCGATCCAGCCCGACAACTTCATGGAGACGCTGCTGTATCTGTTGCGCCAGTCCGCGGGCACCGCGCCGATGATCCCCTTGGACGAGGCGCTGCGCCCGCGATGGTTGTTCACGGAGACCGTCCACGAGGGATGTGATCGCGGCGGTTATTACGAGCAGGCGGACTTCGCCTCCGAGTACGGCAAGAAGCCGTGCATCGTCAAGCTCGGCTGCTGGGCCCCGGTCGTTCAGTGCAACGTCGGCAAGCGCGGCTGGATGGGGGGCATCGGTGGCTGCCCGAACGTGGGCGGAGTGTGCATCGGCTGCACCATGCCTGGCTTCCCCGACAAGTTCATGTCGTTCATGGACGAGCCGCCTGGGGCCCACATGTCGACCCAGGCGGTCGTGCTCTACGGACGCACGGTGCGGGCGCTCCGCCAGTTCACGCTCGGTTCGATGAACCGCGAGCCGGAATGGCGGAACCCGGACAACCCGCCCGCGGAGCCCGCCGCGGCGTCCGAAGGAGAGAAGGAGTCGTAGGTTCCGGCATGGCTGACGGCAACGACAAGCAACTTACAGACCTGTCGTGGGACCCCATAACCCGGATCGTCGGCAGCCTGGGCATCCACACGAAGATCGACTTTGCCAACCGGCAGGTCGCGGAGTGCCGCAGCACGTCGTCGATCTTCCGCGGCTACAGCGTGTTCCTGCGCGGCAAGGACCCGCGCGACGCCCACTTCATCACGAGCCGCATCTGCGGCATCTGCGGCGACAACCACGCGACCTGCGCGGTCTATGCGCAGAACATGGCGTTCCGCGTGAATCCGCCGTGGCTCGCCGACTGGATCATCAACTGCGGGGAAGCGGCCGAGTACATGTTCGACCACAACCTCTTCCAGGACAACCTGGTGGGGGTGGACTTCTGCGAGCAGATGGTGCGCGAGACCAACCCCGGCGTGCTCGCCCGGGCCGAGACGACGCTGGCGCCCGGCGCGGACCGTCACGGGCAGCGCACGATCGCGGACATCATGCGCGGCCTCAACCCGTTCACGGGGCCTCTCTATCGCGAAGCGCTGCAGATGAGCCGGCTCACCCGGGAGATGTTCTGCCTCATGGAGGGGCGGCACGTCCATCCCTCGACCCTCTATCCAGGCGGCGTGGGAACGGTGCCGAGCGTGCAGCTGTTCAGCGACTATCTCGTGCGCCTCATGAAGTACATCGAGTTCCTGAAGAAGATGGTCCCGCTGCACGACGACCTCTTCGACTTCTTCTACGAGGCGCTCCCCGGATACGAGGCCGTCGGGCAGCGGCGGGTCCTCCTCGGATGCTGGGGGTCGTTCCAGGATCCGCTGGCGTGCGACTTCCGGTACGAGACGATGTCCGCGTGGGGCCGCAAGATGTACGTCACCCCCGGCATCGTGGTGGACGGGAAGCTCGTCACCACCGACCTCGTGGACATCAATCTCGGCATACGGATCCTGCTGGGCAGCTCGTTCTACGACGACTGGCAGGAGGGCGAGAGGTTCGTCAAGACCGACCCCCTGGGCAACACGGTCGACATGCGCCATCCCTGGAACCAGACGACGCTGCCCAAGCCCCAGAAGCGCGACTTCGACGGCCGCTATACCTGGGTCATGTCGCCGCGATGGTTCGACAAGCAGAGCCGGTCGTACCTCGCCCTCGACACCGGGGGGGGGCCGCTGGCGCGCTTCTGGGTCACCGCACTGGCGGGGCTCGTCGACATCGGGACCGTCAAGTCGACCGGGCACAGCGTCAAGATTCTCCTGCCGAAGACGGCGACCATGCCCGAGACGGAGCTCGAGTGGAAGATCCCGCGCTGGGCGAACACGCTCGAACGGAACCGGGCCCGTACGTACTTCCAGGCCTATGCCGCCGCCGCCGCCCTCTACTTCGTCGAGCAGGGCATGAAGGAAGTCTACGCGGGCCGCACCCAGACATGGACGCCGTTCCAGGTCCCCGACGAGGCCATCGGCTGCGGCTTCCACGAGGCCGTACGCGGCCTGCTGTCCCATCACGTCGTCATCCGGAAAGGCCGGATCGCCAACTACCACCCCTACCCGCCGACGGCCTGGAATGCAAGCCCGCGTGACTCCTTCGGTGTCGCCGGACCGTACGAGGACGCCATCCAGAACACGCCCCTCTTCGAAGAGAACGGGCCCGACAAGTTCAAGGGCATCGACATCATGCGTACGGTGCGGAGCTTCGATCCGTGCATGCCCTGCGGCGTCCACATGTACCTGGGCAACGGCAAGGAGATCGAGGTGCGGCACTCGCCGACCTTCGGCGCGGCGTCCCCGAGTTGGGAGGTCAAGTGAACCTTGGCCACGTCGAGGCTATCGCCGACGCGGTCCTGTACGAGGGGTACCTCCTGTACCCCTACCGCACGAGCGCGCTCAAGAACCGGGCACGTTGGACGTTCGGCGTCCTCATCCCCCAGGGCGAGAGCGAAGCATCCGGCGGCGTCGAAGCGTCGAGCCTGCAGAGCGAGTGCCTGGTCGTGGGCAGCGCGGACAGCGAGATCGAGGTCGCGATCCGGTTCCTCCACCCGATCCGTCGCGAGATCCGGCGTGTCGCGCCGCCCGCGACCGAAATGCCCGAGATCGGGGCGGAGCACCGAGCGGTGGAGTCGCTGCAGGTCGGAGCGCGGCTCCTGGAGGCGGGCGAGGAGGGCGCGCCGGTCCGGATCGACGCGGGGCCATTGCGCATGGGCGACCTGGCCGAACCTGGGGTCCGGTGCCCATTCGTGTCCCCATCGGTCCGTC
>JBIOYQ010000028.1:0-7818 GCA_044870295.1 Actinomycetota bacterium | reverse complement strand
GTCGATGGAGTACCCGACATACCAGAGCTTGCCGAGCTTCCCGTCGATGTCGGAGATCGACGTCTGCGCGGCCACGATGTCCTGCAGGCCCTTCAAGGTCACGGGCACGCTCCTGTCACGGTCGTTTCCTGCCCGAAAGCCGAGTTTACCAAGGAGTAGGTTGTGGGCTGGCGTGCGACCCGCGACCGCCCCACCCCTTCCGCTAGCATCGGTCGACCACAGCGAGGAGGGCTGAACACATGGCGTACAAGGTGACGTTCATCCCCGGCGACGGCGTCGGTCCAGAGCTGTCCGAGGCGACGCGCAGGGTCCTGGAGGCCACCGGGGTCGGGTTCGACTGGGACGTCCAGGAGGCCGGCGCGGACGTCATGGACAAGTACGGCACGCCCCTGCCGGAGCACGTCTTGGAGTCCATCCGCACGAACAAGGTCGCCATCAAGGGCCCCATCACCACGCCTGTGGGCACCGGGTTCCGCAGCGTGAACGTAGCCCTGCGGAAGGAGCTGGACCTGTTCTGCTGCCTGCGGCCCTGCAAGTCCTACCCGGGCGTGCGCTCGCGGTACGAGGGTGTCGACATCGTGATCTGCCGGGAGAACATGGAGGACCTCTACGCGGGCATCGAGTTCGAGCAGGGGCAACCGGAGACGCTCAAGTTGATCGACTTCCTGTCGGAGCTCTCCGACCGGAAGATCCGCGAGGACTCCGGCATCTCCATCAAGCCGATCAGTGTCTCCGGCACCCAGCGCATCGTCCGCTATGCGTTCGACTACGCGCGCAAGTACGGCCGGAGGAAGGTCACCGCCGTTCACAAGGCCAACATCATGAAGTTCACGGACGGCCTGTTCCTGGCCACCGCCCGCGAGGTGGCCCAGACCTACCCCGACATCGAGTTCGAGGATCGGATCGTCGACAACCTCTCCATGCAGCTGGTGGGCCGGCCCGAGGAGTACGACGTCCTGGTCCTCCCCAACCTGTACGGCGACATCGTGAGCGACCTGTGCGCCGGGCTGGTCGGGGGCCTGGGCGTGGCGCCGGGGGCGAACATCGGGGACGAGGCGGCGGTGTTCGAGGCCACCCACGGCAGCGCCCCGAAGTACAAGGGCCAGAACAAGGTCAACCCCATGGCCATGATGCTGAGCGGCGTCCTCATGCTTCGCCACCTGGGCGAGGAAGAGGCCGCCGACCGGCTCGAAGCGGCCATCGCCGCGGTCATCGCCGAGGGGAAGGCGGTCACGTACGACATGAAGCCCGCCCGGGACGACCCGACGGCCGTGGGGACCAGCCAGGTCGCCGACGCGGTGATCGAGAAGCTCCAGGCAGCCTAGGCCGTTCCCGGTATCAAGCCGCGGAGGACTCCCGCCGATGGTTCCGGGTAGACGTCTCGTCGCTCCCTGTGGGAGGGGCTCTTGCACCATATCGACCTGGCTGCGCTGCTTCGGATCCTGGCCGAGAACGACGGCTCGGACCTTCATCTGAAGGTCGGCTCGCCACCCATCATCCGGGTGGACGGGGACCTCCGCCGTCTGGAGGGGAGCCGCCTCACTCCCCAGGACACCCAGCTCCTCGCCTCCCAGATCATGCCGCCCGACCGGCGTGGCTGGCTGGAGCAGAAGAAGGAGACCGACTTCGCCCTGTCGGTCCCGGGCGTCGGCCGGTTCCGGGCGAACGTGTTCTACCAGCGTGGGTCCATCACGCTGGTCCTGCGGCGGGTTCGTGTGGGGAGCAAGACGTTCGAGGAGCTCGGGCTGCCTCCCGTGGTCAGCCAGCTCGCGGACGCCCCGCGCGGCCTGATCCTGGTGACGGGCCCGACGGGCTCGGGCAAGACCACCACCCTCGCCTGCATGATCGACCAGATCAACAGCACTCGGTCGGTGCACATCGTGACGATCGAGGAGCCGATCGAGGTCCTCCACCCCGACCGCATGGCCACCGTGAATCAGCGGGAGATCGGGATGGACACCGACAGCTACGGCGCCGCCATGCGCTCCGTCGTGCGCCAGGACCCCGACGTCATCCTCATCGGTGAGATGCGCGACGCCGAGACCGTATGGGCGGCCCTGGCCGCCGGTGAGACCGGTCACCTCGTGCTGTCGACGCTCCACACGACCGACACGATCGAGACCGTGAACCGCGTGGTCGACTACTTCCCGCCCTACCAGCAGCACCAGGTCCGGGTCACCCTGGCCAGCGTCCTACGGGGCGTGATCTGCATGCGGCTGGTGCCGAAGGCCGGCGGCGGCCGCATCCCGGCTATCGAGGTCATGATCAACAACGGCCGCATCGCGGACCGCATCATGGACGCCAACCGGACCTCGGAGATCCGCGAGATCATCGCGGACGGCGACTTCTACGGCATGCAGACCTTCGACCAGTCGCTCCTCGGCCTGGTCCGCAAGGGAGACGTCACCGTCGACGAGGCTCTGCGGGCGTCCTCCCAACCTCACGACTTCATGCTCATGCTGGAGCAGGCGGGTCTGAAGGTTCCCGCCTGAGCGATCGACTTTCCTGTCGCCGAAGGTTTCCATGCGGGCCACAGTCGGGTAGAGTCCTGCGCGCGTTTCTGACCCGGGTTATCCTGCCCCGTGTCAACCCCGCTTCCAGGTATCAGGCATAGCGCCTTTGTGAAGGAGAGCCCGTGCGATCACGTCTCATAGCTCCGTTGTTCCTGCTCGCTCTTGGGCCCTGGGCATCGGCGACGGGACCGGTGGAGCCTGCCGATCCGGCCGCCGCCCGCCCATCGGTCAGCCCTGCCATCTGTGATTTCAACCAGGATGGGCTTCCCGACCAGGCCATCGGAGCCCCCAGCGAGGACGTCGGGACACTTGTCGACGCGGGGGCCGTGGACGTGATGTACGGTTCCAGCAGTGGGCTGCAAACCGTCAGTCCCCTGGATCAGTTGTGGACCCAGGACAGCCCAGGCATGCCCGACCAGGCGGCGGAGAACAATCGATTCGGGTGGTCGCTGGCGTGCGCCGACTTCGACGGGGATGGCTTCTCCGACCTGGCCGTTGCGGCTGCGACGGAGCGTGTTTCCGGATTTCGCAACGCCGGTGCGGTGAACGTCCTGTACGGTTCAACGGACGGTTTGCAGACGACCGCCCCCTCCGCCCAGTACTGGTCGCAGGACAGCCCAGACGTGGAGGGCGAGGCTGCCCCCGAGGATCGGTTCGGCCGCTCGCTGTCGGCCGGAGACTTCAACTCCGACGGGTTCTCCGACCTGGTTATCGGCGTTCCTTTCGATCCAACCAGCGGCCACAAGAAGGCAGGGGCAGTGAACCTGGTGTACGGCTCGGCCGCCGGCTTGCAGGCGACGGGGGACGGCGCCCCCAACGATCAGCTCTGGTCCCAGGATGCGGTGAGCGTCATGGACAAGGCCCAGGTGGCGGATCGTTTCGGATGGGCGCTGGCCGTCGAGGACTTCAATGCCGACGGTTTCGACGATCTGGCTGTGGGGGCGACGATGGAATCGGTGGAGGCCGTGATGTTCAAGGCCACCGGAGCGGTGAACGTGTTGCACGGTTCGGCCACCGGCCTGCAGTCCACAGGGGACGGTGGCCCCGACGACCAGTACTGGACCCAGGACAGTCCGGATGTGGATGATCAATCCGAGGCCAGGGACCGGCTGGGTTGGTCGCTGGCTGCCGGAGATCTCAACGCCGACGGCTTCGCCGACCTGGTGATCGGCGTCCCCTTCGAGGACTTCAACGGCCTGGGGGCCGGTGCGGTGAACGTGCTGTACGGTTCGTCCACGGGTCTGCAGGCGACAGGTGGGAGCAGTCCGGCGGACCAGTTCTGGACGCAAGACAGCCCCGACGTGGAGGACCAGTCAGAGCCCCAGGACTGGTTCGGGTGGGCTCCCTCGGTGGCGGACTTCAACGGTGACGGCTTCGGCGATCTGGCTGCAGGCGTCCGGCTCGAGGACGTGGGCACAGTCCTGAACGCGGGGGCGGTCAGCATCCTGTACGGCTCGCTCACCGGGCTCCAGGCGACCGGAGAAGGCGGTCCGAACGATCAGATCTGGACCCAGGACACCGCCGACGTGCTGGACGACCCGGAGGAAGAGGACGAGTTCGGCTGGAGCACTGCAGGCGCCGACTTCAACGGCGACGGCTTCGCCGATCTGATCATCGGAGCTCCCCTAGAAGACGTTGGATCTGCGTTGGACGCCGGTGCGGTCAACGTGCTGTACGGTTCCGCAACCGGCCTCCAGGCCACTGGAGAGGGCGGCCTCGACGACCAGTTCTGGACGCAGGACGATCTGGCCCTGGACGACCCGGCTGAGACCGGGGACGAATTCGGGGATTCGTTCACCGGGGCCCAGTGTCTGCACCCGTGTCACGCCCCGTTTCCCTGAGTCATCGCCCAATCCGTAGGATGGCCTCCGCATCCCCTTAGACCTGGAGGCGACATGCGCGTGACGGTGGTTGGCAGTGGGTTCGTCGGAGCGACGGCGGCGATGCGGATCGTCCAGAAGGGTCTGGCCGACGAGGTCGTGACGATCGACATCGTCGAAGGGCTGCCCCAGGGCCTGGCTCTGGACATGCGCCAGTCGGCCCCGATCGAAGGATTCGAGCCGAACATCCGGGGGACCAACGACTATGCGGACACGGCGGGCTCCGACGTCGTCGTGATCACGGCGGGCCTGCCGCGCCAGCCCGGGATGAGCCGGATGGACCTGCTGGAGAAGAACTCAGGGATCGTCCGGGGCGTGGTCCAGAGCATCGCGCAGCACTCTCCGAACGCGATCTTGATCGTGGTCACCAATCCCCTCGACGAGATGACCTACCTGGCCGCGGACGTCTCCGGCTTCCCCAAGGAACGGGTAATGGGGATGGCCGGGGTCCTCGATTCCTCTCGACTCCGGTGGTTCATCGCCGAGGAGCTCGGCGTCTCGCCCGGCCAGGTCGAGGCCATGACCCTGGGCTCGCACGGCGAAGCGATGGTTCCGCTCCCACGGCAGGCGACCGTGGGGGGCAAGCCGCTGACCGAGTTGGTCGACGAGACCACGCTGGAGCGCCTGTACCAGCGGACGCGAGACGCGGGAGCGGAGATCGTCGGCCTGCTCAAGAAGGGCAGCGCGTACTACGCGCCGTCCGCCGCCATCGCCCAGATGGTCAACGCCATCGCCGGCGACACCAAGGAGGTCCTGCCCGTCTGCGCATGGACCACGGGCCAGTACGGGATCTCCGACGTGTACGTGGGTGTGCCGGCCAAGCTGGGCAAGGGCGGGGTCGAGGGGATCGAGGAGCTCGATCTCAACGAAGACGAGCTGACCGCCCTCCGCGGGGCCGCCGAGGGCATCCGGGCGAAGTGCGCCGACCTTTCGAAGTTGGGCTGACCGTCCGCGTCAGGGGTGTTTCACCCCACCCCGCAGCATGTCGATCGACTTCTCCACGCGGCGCTGGCGCGTCTCCGGCCTCTTCGCGCCCGCCACCCACGCCGCGTACTCCGCCCGGTGTGTGAAGGAGAGCGCGTCGAAGGCTCGCCTGGCCGTCGGATCCTTCGACAGCGCTCGTGCCAGGTCATCGGGGACCTCGACCTCGCGAGGCGCCTCATCCGGTTCGATCCGGACCTCGATGCGGTCACCGATGGTGATCCCGGCGGCCTCCTGGATCTGTTTGCGGAACCCGACGTAGGACCTCCCGCCGTACACCGACACGGTCGTCCGAAGCTCCACGCCATTCACCTTCACGATCACCTTGGGCCGTGCGGACCCGTACTCCTTCTTCACATCGAAGGGCACCTCGACCACCGGCAGCCGGCCCTCATGCCCTCCCACGACCGCGTCGAACCTGCGCGCGCTCATCGGACCAAGTGTATGGCGATGGTGTCGTGATCGCTGTTCGAGGTCTTGACACGACCTCGATCGATCCCTACCATCGCCCGGTTTGCTGTCGTTCGAAGGTGAGGTCTGCCCATGACGAAATCAAGGTCTGCGAAGCGGGCGACCTCGCGCGCCCGTTTCTGAAGTAGGCACGCGGCCCCCAGGGCCGTCTCGGTGCGAAGGGAACGGGTTCCTTCTCCTGTTGAGAGGCCGGCTGTCCCCGGACGAGCCCTTTCGGGCACACCCGGTGTGCACCACCTGATCCCACGGGTCCTCGAGACGATCCTTCGATCCGCGAGCTCGTCCCGGTGCGAAGGCGAGGGTTCCTTCGGCAGAGCGCTCACTGCGGTGAGAGGCGGTGGTCCGATTCCACCCCGCGCCACCAGGCGCGGTAGCTCAGTACTGCGACCTTCTCCGAGTTCGGGTCCTCGGGACGCATCTCGTAGTCGTTGACAGGAAGGCAGGAAAGGAGGGAGGAGCACATGGCGAAGTTCTCGCGGAAGCAGGCACGGCCGAACGTGACCGCCCCGGTGGCCACGACGGGTCGCGTCATGCCCACGCACGAGTGGGGCCTGGGGTACGAGCGGGACGCGAAGTCCGAGCTCTTCCTCCTGGCGCTGTCCAACCTGGTGAAGGAGGACTCGTTCTACGAGCAGGCGGCCCAGCGGGACGCGCGATTCGTCGAACTCGTCCACAGCGTGACCCAGGAGGATCCCGAGTGGGTGGCGCGGTTCGTTCCGTACCTGCGGAACACCATGCAGATGCGGTCTGCGTCCCTGGTCATGGCGGCCGAGTACCTGGCCGCTGGCGGGCCGAACGGCCGGAAGGTGGTCGCGTCCGCGCTGCAGAGGGCGGACGAACCGGCGGAGATGCTCGCGTACTGGGCGCAGGCCCACGGCAAGCGGTTCCCGCAGCCGCTCAAGCGGGGCGTGGCCGACGCCGTGGTCCGGCTGTACACCGAGTGGGCGGCCCTGAAGTACGACGGGCTGTCTCGGGCGTGGCGGATGGGTGACGTGGTGGACCTGGTCCACCCGGAGCCGAAGGACGAAGCCCAGTCGGTGCTGTTCAGGCACCTTCTGGACCGGCGCCACGATCGGCCGGCCGAGCGGACCGGGCTTCCGGTGATCGACGCGGCGATGGCCCTGGAGGCCCTCCCGGTCGAGGGGCGGAGGGCCGTCCTGGACCGGCCGGAAGCCCTTGGGGAAGCCGGCATGACCTGGGAGAGGCTCTCTGGGTGGCTCCAGGGACCGATGGATGCCCAGGCCTGGGAGGCCGCCATCCCGTCCATGGGGTACATGGCCCTGATCCGGAACCTCCGGAACTTCGAGGAGGCCGGAGTCCCGGCCACGGTCCTGGACAGGGTGGCGGCTCGGCTGGGCGATCCGGAGGAGGTGGCCCGGTCGCGGCAGCTGCCGATCCGGTTCTACTCGGCCTGGGCGGCGATCGGCTCCGTCCGGTTCGGTCCGGCGCTGGAGCAGGCGCTCGACCTGTCCATGGAGCGGGTGCCGTCCCTTCCGGGACGGACCCTGGTCCTTGTGGACGTGTCGGGATCCATGAACCAGCCGGCGTCGGCCCGGTCGACCGTCCGGTGGTGGCAGGTTGCGGCCCTGTTCGGGACGGCCCTGGCCAAGCGGGCGGAGGACGCGGACGTGTTCGCGTACTCCAACATCGCCAACCGCATGCCGGTCAAGCCGACCACGTCGGTGCTCCGGGCCATCCCGGAGTTCATGGCGTGGAAGGGAGCCGGTGGCGGGACCCAGACGATTGACGTTCTGGTCGGGACCTACCACGGCCACGACCGGGTGGTGATCGTCACCGACGAGCAGGCGTTCGCGTCAGCGGCGGACCCGGCTCGGATCCCGGTGCCCATCTACACGTTCAACGTGGTGGGCTACCGGGCCGGCCACCTGCCGTCGGGGCAGCACGGGAGGTACACGTTCGGTGGGCTCACCGACGCGGCGTTCACCATGCTGCCGATCCTGGAAGGCCTGCGG
>JBIOYQ010000027.1:0-5029 GCA_044870295.1 Actinomycetota bacterium | reverse complement strand
CCCTCGTCATCTTGATCCTGTCGTGGCGCTATCTCCGCGAGGGACGCTTCTACCAGGGCGAGTACTACGTGCTCATCCTGTCGTCCTTCCTCGGCATGCTCACCATGCCGTCCTCGCGCGACCTCCTGATGCTGTTCATCTCGCTGGAGCTGGTCTCGGCCCCCGGCTTCCTATTGGCCGGGTTCCGCAAGAGCGACCCGCGCTCGAACGAGGCCGCCCTGAAGTTCTTCCTCATCAGCGTGCTGGCCACCGCCGTGATGTTGTACGGGATGAGCCTGATCTACGGCGTGACCGGGACCCTTCGGCTGGACCGGATCGCCGCTGTGCTGGCCAGCCCGGCCGGCCAGACCAACCTCTCCCTGGCGGCCATCCTGTTCGTCGTGGCCGGGTTCGCCTTCAAGGTATCGGCGTTCCCCTTCCAGTTCTGGGCGCCCGACACCTATGAGGGGTCGCCGGTGCCCGTGGCGGCCTTCCTCTCCGTGGCCTCGAAGGCGGCTGGGTTCGCCGGGTTGCTCCAACTGATGTTCGTGGCCTTCCTTCCTCGTGCCGACTTCTGGGCGCCGATCTTCGCCGTCCTGTCGCTGTTCACCATGACGATCGGGAACCTCGTGGCCCTGCAGCAGCAGCAGGTGGTTCGGCTGCTGGCGTACTCGTCGATCGCGCAAGCCGGCTACATGCTCCTTCCGTTCGCCCTGGCCACCACGTCGAACGCCGACATCAACCGGGAAGCGTTCTCGGCGGCCGTCCTGTACATCCAGATCTACGCCGTCATGAACCTCGGTGCGTTCGGGGTGGTGGTGGCGATGGCTCGGGAGGCTCCCAGCATCCTGGTGTCGGACTTCGCGGGGCTGGCCCAGCGGGCCGCGCCCGTGGCGATCTGCATGGCGATGTTCCTGATCTCCCTGGCCGGGATCCCTCCGCTGGCCGGGTTCTGGGGCAAGTTCTTCATCTTCAAAGCGGCCATCGACCGTGCCGGTGTGGGGCCATGGCTCGCCGGGGCGATGGTGCTGAACTCCGTCATCTCCCTGGTGTATTACCTATCGATCGTGCGGCCCATGTTCTTCCAGCCTCCCCTCGAGTCGTACCGGCCCTTCCGTGCCCCCGCGCTCATCATGGGGGTGGTGGCCGCGGCCGCCGTGGTGGTGCTGGTCGTCGGGATCTTCCCCGACCTGTTCGTGCACTTCCCCCGGATCTCCACCCTGATCGGCCAGTAGGTGCCATCGGGGGACGCGGTGGGGAAGGGGCCGACGTCACGCCGAGTCGACGAGCTCCTCACCCAGCTCGCTCCGCTCATCCGGTTCTTCACCGAGTCGCGGTGGTCGGAGCGATACGGCCAGTCCGGCATCGCCGACTTCGTCGCGGGCAACCCACAGGAGCCGCCCCTGCCGGAGTTCGTCGAGGCGATCCAGCGGGCGTCCGTACCGGGCAACGTCCACTGGTTCGCCTACAAGCAGAGCGAACGGCCCGCCCAGGAGGCCGCCGCCGCTGCCCTGCGGGAGCGTCGAGGCGAAGACTTCCAACCCGACGACATCATCATGACCAGCGGTGCGTTCGCCGGGCTGTCGGTGCTGATCAGGGCCGTGGCGGATCCCGGCGACGAGATCATCTACCTCAGCCCGCCGTGGTTCTTCTACGACGCGATCATCCGGTTCGCCGGCTGCCGGCCGGTCCGGGTCGACACCCACGCGCCGGCCTTCGACCTCGACGTAGAAGCCCTGGCCGCCGCAATCACCGACTCGACGCGAGCCGTGATCGTGAACTCGCCCCACAACCCGACGGGCAAGATCTACCCCCCCGAGGCGCTGCGGGCGCTGGCCGACGCGCTCGGGAAGGCGTCGGACCGGATCGGCCGGCGCGTGTACCTCTTCTCGGACGAGGCCTACAGCCGGATCGTGTTCGACGGACGGACATACCACAGCCCCACGACGTTCTATCCCTGGTCGTTCCTGATCTACACCTATGGGAAGACGCTCCTCACGCCGGGGCAGCGACTCGGGTACGTCGCCCTCCCGCCGGCGCTCCCCGACAAGGACCGGCTGATCCCCGCCATGTTCATGGCGCAGATCGCCACGAGCTACGCCTACCCCAACGCGGTGATGCAGTACGCGCTGGCGGACCTGGAAGAGCTGTCGATCGACCTCCGCCACCTCCAGGCCAAGCGCGACCGCATGGTGCAGGGCTTGCGCGGCGCCGGGTACGAGGTGCACGTCCCGGAGGGAACGTTCTATCTGCTGCCGCGATCCCCCATGGCCGACGACCAGGCGTTCACGCAGGCCCTTGCAGAGGACGACGTGTTCGTCTTGCCCGGCCATCTGGTCGAGCTGCCCGGGTACTTCCGGACCTCCCTCACGGCCAGCGACGAGATGATCGACTTCGCCCTTCCCCGATTCGCCAAGGCCGCCGAGCGAGCGGCGGCCGGAGCCATCGCCTGAGCTCACTACTCCGGAGCCAGTCCCGGCTCCGCGGGAGGGAGGACCGTCGTTGGGTGCTCGACCGCGGCCGGTTCACGCGTGGTCGGAGGCGGAACGGGCTGGCGCGCCACCGGCGCAGGGCCAAGCCACGCGCGTCGATGACTCACCAGCCATACGATCGAGGCGACCACCGCTACGGCGCTGCCGGCCAGGGCGAGCCACAGGCCCGCGCCGATCGAAACGGGGATCCCGGCCGTGCCCAGGCGAGACCCGATCACGCCGAACAAGGACTCTGGCGACGCGAGGACGGTGATGGTCATGACAAGGGAGATCAGACCGAGGACCAGTCCCAGCGCGATCGCTCCGAGCTGAAGCCAGAACTTCGACGCCAGCCAGGCGAACAACGCGACGACGATGAGCGCGATGCACAGGGCCAGCACGACCCGCCCACTCGTGGTGTCCAGGCCGTGGACCAGGAACGACCGCCCTCCCGCGCCGAACCGGCCCTGCGGCAGCGACCCCTGTGTGCCTCCGAGGCCGGGTGAGCTGGAGGCGCCGGGCTGTCCGCCCAGTCCGCCGAGTCCGCCCTGACCGCCGAGTCCGCCCTGACCACCGGGCCGGCTCCGCGCGCCTCCCTGGCCTCGGCTGCTGAGCTGGACCGACGCCCATGTCAGGAACGCCCCGATCATCCCGGCCACGCCGCCCACCACCATCACCACGGCCGCGACGCCGCCGCTCGAAGGGTGCCGCTCGGTCTCGTCCATCGTTGCTCCTTCCTGAGGCTGGATCGGCCGGCTGAGCTCTCCAACTCATACCCCGATCCACTGAGAACAACGTGAAACTGGCCAGAGGGGCCCGTTTCAGGCGCCCCCCATCCAGATCGACACCCCCCACCTAGAATGGGTGTCGAGGGGTCCCGCCGGGACCCTCATGAAGGAGGGAACGAACGTGAACAGGGTCAAGACCTGGGTGCTGATCGCAGCCCTGGGCGGCCTCTTCGTGGTGATCGGCGGCCTGATCGGCGGTTCCAACGGAGCCACGGTCGCGCTGGTCATCGCGTTGATGTTCAACTTCGCCATGTACTGGTTCTCCGACAAGATCGCCATCGCCACCACGCGCTCGAAGCCGGTGGCCGAGTCCGAGTACCCGGAGCTGTACCGAATCGTGCGCGGGCTGACGCAGGAGCGCGAGCTACCCATGCCGAAGATCTACGTGAGCGACATGGCCCAGCCCAATGCCTTCGCCACCGGCCGCAACCCGAGCCACGCCGCGGTCTCGGTGACGAAGGGGATCCTGCAGGTCCTGGACGAACGGGAGCTCCGTGCCGTGCTGGCCCACGAGATCTCGCACGTCGCCAACCGCGACATCCTGATCGGGTCGGTCGCGGCGGCCATCGCCATGTCCATCACGTTCCTGGCTCGGTTCGCGTTCTTCTTCGGTGGTGGCCGGGACGAGCGCAACAACCCGCTAGGGCCCTTCGCGTTGATCATCGCGTGGGTCCTGGCGCCCATCGCGGCAGCGCTGATCCAGATGGCGGTGTCGCGGTCCCGCGAATACCAGGCCGACGAGTCCGGCGCCTATCTGTCCCGCGACCCGGATGCCCTGGCCAGCGCGCTTCGAAAGATCGAGGCAGCCGCCCGTCAGATCCCGGTGCCGCAGACGGTGTCGCCGGCCCAGGCTCACATGTTCATCGTGAACCCGTTCACGGGGCGCAAGATCCAGTTCGCCAACCTGTTCTCGACCCACCCGCCCACGGAGGCGCGGATCGAACGGTTGGAGCAGATCAAGCAGAAGATCTAGCGGGGCTACCGGCCGTTACGGTCGGTAGTTGGTGAACTGCAGCGGGATGTCGAAATCGTGCTCCCGCACGGCCCGGATGACGCCCTGGAGGTCGTCCTTCGTCTTGCTCGTGACCCGGAGCTGCTCGCCCTGGATCTGGACCTGCACCTTGAGTCCGAGGCCCTTGACGAACTTCACGATCTCCCGGGCCTTCTCGTCGGAGATCCCACGGTTGATGTGCACCGCTTGCTTGACCGTGCCCTTGGCGGCCGCCAACACGGGACCCTCGTGCAAGGCCTTGAGGGACACCTCGCGCCGGACCATCTTCTCCTTGAGCACCTCGAGGGCGGCCTTCAGCCGGTTCTCCGTGCTGGAGCGCACCTCGATGAGGTCTTCGTCCAGCGCCAGCGAGGTCCCGGTGTTCTTGAAGTCGAATCGAGTCAGGACTTCCCGGTTGGCCTGGTCGTAGGCATTGCGAACCTCGCTGAGCTCGACCTCCGAGACGACGTCGAAGGAGAAGTCTTTGGCCACGGCCGCTACTCTAGCGGATGCTATCCTCGGCTCTACCGGGAGGGTGCCCGAGTGGCCAAAGGGAGCGGTCTGTAAAATCGCCGGCGCAGCCTACGGAGGTTCGAATCCTCCCCCTCCCACCGAGGCGTGTTCTCATGTCACCCACCACTGCAGCGGTCGGTACCCAATGAACGCCCCAGCGTCAATCACCATCACGCCAGTCCGCGTTGCCGACCTGCTCGCCGAGGGCGAGCGGATGCCGGTCTACGTGCACGTCATCGACCATCCCGATGCGCGCGTGCTGGTCGACACCGGCATGACGGAGCTGC
>JBIOYQ010000026.1:0-6475 GCA_044870295.1 Actinomycetota bacterium | reverse complement strand
GGTGAGGACCCAGGCCCACACCACCCGGCCGGCGACGCCCCAGCGCACCGCCGACAATCGCTGGACCGACCCCACCCCGACGATCGCGCCGGTAATGGTGTGGGTCGTCGAGACCGGAATCCCCTTGCTCGCGGTGAAGAAGAGCGTGGCCGCCGCGGCCGCTTCGGCAGACATGCCACCCACGGGCTGCAGCTTCGTGATCCTCGATCCCATGGTGTGGACGATGCGCCATCCCCCCGACAACGTTCCGGCCGCGATCGCGGCGTGGGCGGATAGGACGACCCAGAGGGGAACGCTCGCGTTCACCGGAAGCCTCCCCGTCCCAATCAGGAGCGCGAGGATCACCCCCATGGTCTTCTGGGCGTCGTTGGCCCCGTGACCCAAGCTGAACGCCGCCGCGGACACCAGCTGCATCCGGCGAAAACCCTTGTTGAGCCGATCCACACGACGATAGCGATGGAATGCCCACAGCACCCCGACCATGATCGTGAACGCCAGGAAGAGGCCGATGAGTGGTGACAGCACGATGAAGACGGCGATCTTCCGGAACCCTTCACCGATCAGCGCGCTCCACCCAGCCCGAGCGACGGCCGCCCCAGCCATCCCCCCGATCAGCGCGTGCGACGACGAGGTGGGGAGGCCGAGGTACCACGTCAGGACGTCCCAGGCGATGGCACCCAGGAGGCCGGCGAAGATCACGGCCGTCGAGAAGACCTCCGGCTGGACCACACCCGTTGCGATGGTGGAGGCCACCTTCGTTCCGAAGACCAGGAAGGCAACGAAGTTGAAGAACGCGGCCCAGATGACCGCCAGACGAGGGGTCAGGACCCTGGTGGACACGACCGTGGCGATGGAGTTGGCCGCGTCGTGGAAGCCGTTGAAGAAGTCGAAGGCGAGGGCCACCAGGATGACGATGACGAGGGCGATCATGGGCGCGGATCCGCCAGATTCGTGTCGATCCCGAGGGCCCCGCGCATCTACGCGTGCTTCAGCACGATCGATTCGAGGGTGTTCGCGACGTCCTCGCTCTTGTCGATGGCCGCCTCGAGCTGATCGACGAGATCCTTCCACTTGAGGACGTCCATCGCCTTGTACTCACCCGAGAACAGGTGCGCCACGGTGCGGCGGTAGATCCGGTCGCCTTCGTTCTCGAGTCGGTTGATCTCGACCCAGTACTGGTCCAAGCCGCGCAGGTTCCGGAGAGCCGTCATGGCCTGGTACGTCTGGTCCGTCGCGCGGGCCAGGACCTCGGCCTGCTGCAGCATTTCAGGGAGTGGCCCCTCGATCTGATGCAGGACCAGCAGGTCCGAGACTGCCTCGATGCCGTCGAGGATGTCGTCGAGGAGCGACGCCAGCCGATGAATGTCCTCCCGGTCGAAGGGCGTCACGAACGTGGTGTTCAGGGCCCGGATGATCTGGTGCGTGATCTCGTCGCCGTCGTGCTCGCGTTGCGCGATCTCGGCGTGCGCCGCCTCGGGATCGTGATAGGTCGTGAGGAGCTTGAGGAGGAGGCCGGCCGTGTCGGCCAGGTTGGCCGCTTGTCGCTCGAACAGTTCGTAGAAGTCCTCGCTTCGAGGGATGACCCGAAGTCTCATGCTTGCCCCTCCAGGTGACCGAGCCGATGTGGCATGCGGCTCTGGATAGCAGAGCGGACGACCCGGCGCAAACCTGGCGGGTGGGCTCCCCGTCAGTCGACGAACTTGTAGCCCAACCCCCTCACCGTGATGATGTGCTGCGGCCGGTGGGGCTCCTCCTCGATCTTCTGTCGCAGTCGCTTGACGTGGACGTCCAGGGTCTTGGTGTCCCCGAAGTAGTCCGTGCCCCACACCTCTCGGATCAGGAACTCCCTGGTGAGGAGGCGGCCCTTCGAGGAGAGGAACGTCTCGAGCAGCTCGAACTCCTTCGGCGTGAACGCCACCGAGTCGCCGCGGACCGTGGCCTCGTGCCGTTCCGGGTCGAGCTCCACCGGCCCGCCCGCGAACCGAGTGGCGCCACGTCCCCCATCGCCCATGCCCGCGCGACGGAGGTGGGCGCGCAGACGGGACACGAGTTCCCTCATCGAGAACGGTTTGGTCACGTAGTCGTCGGCCCCCAGTTCGAGGCCGGCCACCTTGTCTGCCTCCGAATCCTTCGCCGTGAGGATGATGATGGGAACCGTCGACTCGGCCCTGATGAGGCGACACACGTCCAGGCCGGACAGACTCGGCAACATCACGTCGAGCAGGACGAGGGACGGAGCATCGGCGTGGAAACGCTCCATGGCCCCCTCGCCGTCCCTCGCCAGGACCACGTCCATGCCCTCCTGCCGCAGGGCATAAGCGACGGTGTCGGCCAGGGTGGGCTCGTCCTCGACCAGGAGGACCCGCGGCTTCCTTGGCTCAGTCTGGGTGGGACGCGTCGGTGAACTCACGGAACTCCCCGGTGAGGAGGAACGCAACCTGCTCACCGATGTCCACGGCGTGGTCACCCACGCGCTCCAGCTGCCGGGACACCATGTGCATCTGCACGCCCCACTCCAGGAGGCGCGGATCGCTACCCAGCCGGACCACCTCCAGGTACATGCCTCGATTCAAGCGGTCGACCGGGTCGTCGAGCTTCGGCAGGGTCAGGCAGAGCTGGAGATCGCGCCGAACGAAGGCGTCGAGCGCCGTCCGGAGCATGCCGCGGCTGACGTCGGCCATCTCCTCCAGATGGGACAACACCGTCGGGTCGGTCGGAAGGTCGCGGGTGGCCTTGGCGATCTTGGCGATGTTGACCGCCATGTCCCCCACGCGCTCCAGGTGCAGGTTGATGTGCATGATGGCCGAGACCAGCCGAAGGTCTCTGGCCACCGGCGTCTGCATGGCCAGCAGGTCGATGATGCGCCGTTCGACATCGAGGTACTTCGCGTCGATGGCGTCGTCGTTGGCAACCACCTCGTCCGCCAGCGCTTCGTCCTTGTGAACCACGGCCTCGATGGACCGTGCCAAAGCCTGCTCGGCCTTCTCCCCCTCGCCGGCCACCTCCCGCTCCAGAGCAGAGAGTTCCTCGTGGAACCGCTTGCGCGCGGTCTGCACTAGCCGAACCTTCCAGTCACGTAGTCCTCGGTACGTCGATCGGTCGGGTTGGTGAAGATCTTCTCGGTCTGACGGTACTCCACGAGCGTCCCCGTGCGCTGCCCTTCCTCGGTCACGTCGACGGTGAGGAAGGCCGTCCATGTGCTCACGCGAGCGGCCTGTTGCATGTTGTGCGTCACGATGACGATCGTGTAGTCGTTCGCCAGGTCCTCCATCAGCTCCTCGATCCGCAGCGTGGCGATGGGGTCGAGCGCCGAGCATGGCTCGTCCATCAGGATGACGTCGGGTTCGACGGCGATGGCCCGTGCGATGCACAAGCGCTGCTGCTGGCCACCCGAGAGAGCCATCGCCGAATCTCTCAGCTTGTCCTTCACCTCGTCCCACAGCGCCGCCTTCTTGAGCGACTCCTCGACGACGTCGTCGAGACTCTTCTTGTGGCCGGCGACCCTGGGGCCGAACGCAACGTTCTCGTAGATGTTCTTCGGGAAGGGATTCGGTTTCTGGAACACCATGCCGATCCGTCGTCTGACCTCGACGGGATCGACGGCGTGATCATAGAGATCGACCCCGTGGTAGAGGACGCGCCCCTCCACCCTGGCGCCGGGGATCAGGTCGTTCATCCTGTTGAGGCAGCGGAGCACGGTGGTCTTGCCGCATCCGGAAGGGCCGATCAGGGCCGTGATGCGGTTCCGGTAGATCGGCAGGCTCACGTCCCGGACGGCGCGAAAGGCACCGTAGTACACCGCGAGATCCTGCACGTCGAAGACGACCTCAGGCTGGACCGATGCCTCCCGCGCGGATCCGCCTTCTCCTGGCCTCTCGGGCCCGGTCGCCACGACGGGCGGCCGTGGCTTCTCTCTCGACTCGGATTCCTCCACCGGCTGTGTCGTCATGTCGATTCGAGTATCCATGACTTCACCATGTCCGTTCATATCGGTTCCGAAGAAGGATCGCCGCGGCGTTGATCGTAAGGATCAGCACCAGGAGCACGATGATGGCGGCGGCCGTCAGCTGTTTGAAGTCATCCCCCGGCTGTCGCGACCAGTTGAAGATGAGGGTCGGCAGCGAGGTGTACGGCCCATGAAGCTTGGCGATGGGACCGCCGCTCGACTGGAAGAACACCCCAGTGATCGCCCCAACCAGGATCAACGGCGCCGTCTCACCAAGGGCTCGAGCCACCGACAGGACGGTGCCGGTCAGGATGCCCGGGCTGGCGTACGGCAGGACGTGATGCCTGATGACCTGCCACTTCGTACCCCCGACGGCGTAGGCGGCTTCTCGGATGCTGCTCGGGACGGCACGGATGGCCTCCATGGACGTGATGATCACGATCGGGAGGACCAGGACGGCGAGGGTCAGCCCACCCGAAACGGCCGTGAGGCCGCCGGTCAGCGGTCGCAGGAACAGCACGAAGATGGCCAGGCCCAGCAGCCCGTACACGATGGACGGAACCCCGGCGAGGTTTCGGATGTTGACCGAGATCAGTCGATTGACCCGCGTGTCCGCCGCGTATTCCTCCAGGTAGATGGCGGCGGCGATCCCGATGGGAAACGCCAGCGCGACCACGAACACCATGAGGAGCATCGATCCCCACAGACCCTGCCAGACACCAGCGCGGGAAGCCAGCGCGGACATCTCGCTGGTGAGGAATCCGGTGCCCCGGTCGCGAAACACGGCCCAGCCTTCGCTCACGACCTGGGACAGCAGGGTCGCGAGCACCGCGAGCGAGATCACCAGGGTGGACAGGAGCGCGATCCGGAAGATGGTCCCGCGCACGTCCAGGCGCTTGCCTCGCAGCGCTCGGGCCACCTCGAAGGCCGGCCTGCCTCGAGTCAGACCGACTTCCGTTCCCGGGTCGGGCCGAGAGAGACCCATCAGTAGGACTTCCTCACACGCCGCACGAATCGCTCACTGATCACGTTCAGTCCGAAGGTCATGAGGAAGAGCAGGAGGCCGACGAAGAAGAGGCTGGGATAGGCACCAGCCGCGCCACGGACCTGATCGGAGCCGGTTGCCAACGACGTCATCGCGCCGGTCATGGTCTGGCCGTGCCGGAAGATGTTCAACGAGAAGAGCGATCCGCCCGTCCCTCCGGCCGCGATGGCAACCACCATCGTCTCCCCGATCGCCCTGGACACTCCCAGGATGAGCGCGGCCACGATCCCGGAGACCGCTGCCGGCACGACGACTCGCACCGACGTCGTCATCCGCTTCGCCCCCAGCCCATAGGAAGCCTCTCGGATGGACGACGGCACGGAGTGCAGAGCGTCTTCCGCGACCGACGCGACCAGGGGAACGACCAGGATGCCGACACCGATCCCTGCGCAAGCGAAGTTGAACAACTCGGACTGGCTGTTGATTCGCTGCACGATCTCCGGGCTGATGAAGGTCAGGGCGAAGAAACCCATGACCACACTGGGGATGCCGGCCAGGGTTTCCAGGATCGGCTTGAGGAACCGGCGAGAACGAGCACTCGCGTATTCGGAGAGATAGATGGCTGCGCCGAGCCCCAAAGGGGCTGCCACCACCATGGCGATGACACTGACCAACAGGGTCCCGGCGACGATGGTCTTGACGTCGAAGAATCCCCGACGAGGGAACCAGCCCAGCGACCACAGGCTCCCCAGGTCGATCTGGGTCAGGAACCCGACCGCTCTGCCGACCAGGCTCAGCACGATGAGCGCGCTGATCAGCAGCGAAACGGTCGCCGCAGCGAAGAACCCGTGGCGGATCAGCGCTTCCTTCCGCCGGCGCCTGGGATCCCCCGCCAGATCGGCAAGCATGAACCGACGCTCTCCAGGCATGGTCTCGACGCTCATCCGCCTCTCGCGCGTAGCTTAGCCAGGGTGATCGCGGTCAGACCCCCGCCGCGGTCCACGCCTGCTGTGTCGCCTGGATGTCCGCGTCCGGAAGGTCGACGTACCCCGCCTGTGAGACGAAGTCCTTCACGCCCTGGAGGTAGAAGTCCACATAGGACTTCACCGCTGCGTTGGCCTTGGCCTTGTCGGTGTTCACGTAGATGTACAGGGACCTCGACAGCGGGTAGCTCCCGTTGGCGATGGTGTCGCGGCTGGGGCTGACGCACCCGTCCCCACCGTCGACGCCGAGGATCTTCACGCCACTCGCGTTCGCCTCCGCGTAGGCGAAACCAACCCATCCGAACGCTCCGTCGGACCCCTCCATGGCTTGGATGATCACGTTGTCGTTGGGTGAGGCCTGGTAGTCCGGGCGGGTCTGGTCGTCCGGCTGGCTCCGCTCGTCCGCGGTGCTCTTCAGTGCGAGCTCGATGAAGGCGTCGTACGTGCCGGACTCCTCACCGGGAGCGGTGATGTCCAGCGGCAGGTCGGGGAAGGTTCCAGCCCCGCCAAGTTCCTGGTCGAGCGCGTTGGCGTCGGACCACTTGGCGAACCCGGTCGATT
>JBIOYQ010000025.1:0-6739 GCA_044870295.1 Actinomycetota bacterium | reverse complement strand
GCCATCACGACTCGGTGCAGGTGTCGGTGTACCAGCTGCTGCCCGAGCTGGGTCCGGCCGACCGCCCCAACAGCGTGGCCGCGAGCAGCGGTATCCCGGCGGAGATGGTGCGGCTGGCCCTGGTGGTGCCGTTCAACGACCTCGAGGCCATGAAGGGCATCTTCGCCGATCACCAGGACGAGATCGCCGGCGTGATCATGGAGCCGGTGATGATGAACGCCGGCATCATCCCGCCGGATCCGGGCTACCTGGAAGGCGTTCGCGAGCTCACTCGTCAGCACGGCGCGCTGCTCGCCTACGACGAGGTGAAGACCGGCCTGACCATCCACCCGGGCGGGGCGACCCGGCTGTTCGGGGTCACGCCGGACATCGTCTGCCTGGCCAAGGCGATGGGCGGGGGGCTGTCTGGGGCGGCCGTGGGCGGCACGGCCGAGGTGATGGAGCACGTGGTGACCGGCGACTACGAGCAAGTCGGCACGTTCAACGGCAATCCCCTGCTGATGGCGGCGGCACGGGCAACCCTCACGGAGATCCTCACCGACGATGCGTACCGGCACTTCGATCGCCTCCGCCGGCTCATGGTCGATGGCTGCACGCAGGTCATCGAACGCCTCGAGCTGCCGGCGCACGTGGTGGCCATCGGGGCCAAAGGGTGCGTGACGTTCTCCCCCACCCGGATCCGCAACTACCGGGACTTCCTGGAGATCGACGACCGGTTCAGCCACTGCCACTGGCTGTACCAGCTCGGTGGCGGCGTCTTCCTGCCGCTCTGGGGCAAGGCCGAGCAGTGGATGCTGTCGGTGCAGCACGGCACGGACGACGTCGAACGGTTCCTGGCCAACTTCGAACGGTTCGCCACCGCGCTACGCTCCTGACCCATGCCGGGAGGTGAGGTCAGGCTCGTCGACCTGGTGAAGCGGTTCGGACCGGTCACCGCGGTCGACGGCATCAACCTGGAGGTCGCCGGGGGCGAGTTCTTCTCGCTCCTGGGCCCGTCGGGGTGCGGCAAGACCACGACTCTCCGCCTGATCGCGGGGTTCGAGCGACCCGACGAGGGCAGCATCCTGCTGGACGGCGCCGACATGGCGCAGACCCCGCCGCACCGGCGCAAGGTCAACACCGTCTTCCAGAGCTATGCACTGTTCCCCCACCTCAACGTGTACGACAACGTGGCCTTCGGCCTGCGGTTCAAGTCGATCGGGAAGGCCGATGCGCAGCACATGGTCCGCGAGGTCCTGTCTCGGGTCCGGCTGGAGGGGATGGAGAAGCGCCGGCCGTCCCAGCTGTCCGGCGGACAGCAGCAGCGCGTGGCGCTGGCCCGAGCCTTGATCCTGAACCCGGCGGTCCTGTTGCTGGACGAGCCGCTGGGGGCGCTGGACGCGAAGCTCCGAAAGGCCCTGCAGATCGAGCTGAAGGGGCTGCAGGAGCAGATCGGGATCACGTTCATCTACGTCACGCACGACCAGGAAGAGGCCCTCACGATGTCGGACCGAATGGCGGTCATGTCGAACGGCCGCATCGAGCAGCTCGGCACGCCGAGCGAGATCTACGACCAGCCGGCCAACGCCTACGTGGCGGACTTCCTCGGCGTGTCGAACCTCATGCCCGCTCAGGCCGAGGGCGGGTCCGACGGCCGATGCCGAGTTCGGCTGGGCGACTTCGTCCTGACAGCCACACAGGGCGACACTCGCGCCAACGGGAAGGTCCGCCTGGTGATCCGGCCCGAGCGGATCGAGCTGGAGGCCCACGGCGCCGCCGGGGAGAACCGAGTGCCCGGCATGATCGAGCGCGTTGTGTACGTGGGCGCCACCACGCAGGTCATCGTTCGTCTGGCCCCAGGCGAGTCGATCCAGGCCCTGATGAAGAACGAGGGCGGCGAGCTTCCCTACCAGCAGGGCACGCCCGTCAGCGTGCACCTACCTTCCGAGGCGCTGCGAGTGCTGTCGGAGCCTCCCGACGGATCTCGGTGACCGAGGCTCAGATCTGGGCGGCGAAGTCGCGGAACGCCGGAGCCTGAGCTCCGCGTTCGCCCTTGGTCAGGGATCGGTAGATCACTAGGGCTGCCGTGACCGCGATGATCGTCGAGAACAGCATGATGCTGGCCAGCGCGTTGAGCGAGGGAGTCGGCGAGGCACGCACCTGGCTGTAGATGCGGATCGGGATGGTCTCCGTGGCGGCACCCGCGGACAGGTACCGCACGATGATGAAGTCGTCGATAGAGTCCGCGAACACCAGGGCGAAGCTGGCGAAGATCGCCGGCAGCAGCAGGGGCAGCAGCACCATGCGGAGCGCCTTGGTCGGCGAGGCGCCTAAGTCCATGGCGGCCTCCTCGTACTCCTTGCCAATCGATAACAACCGGGCCCGCACGATGATCACCGGGTAGGCCAATTCGAACGTGATGAGGCCGAGGAGCTGGGCGCCGGTCCCCAGATGAACCAGCGTCAGCAGCTTCACGAACACCAGGAACAGCGACACGCCCATGATCAGCTCGGGCGTGACGAACGAGAACAGCATGAGGAAGTTGGCGGTCCCGGACCCCCGTCCACGCCACCGGTCCAGACCGATGGCGAAGGCCACACCCAGCGGTACCGCGATCAGCATGGTCAGGGTGGCCAGCTTCAGGCTCTGGAACAGCGCCGTGCGCAGGCGCGGGTCGTGCCACACCGAGAGATCGGGATCGCCCCAGTACCAGCGCATGGAGAACCCCTGCCACGCGCTCCGGGACCGGCCGCTGTTGAACGAGAACAGCACCGCCAGGGCCACCGGGGCCAGCGACCAGATCAGGAACAGGGCGGTGAACACCGGGAGGAACCGGGGCTTGCCCCACGGATTCTTCAGCCACGACCGGAACCGGCTCATGCGTGCTCCCGCGTGGCCCGGCTGGTGGCGTACAGGTAATAGAGCATCGGGATGATCAGGATCACCATCATCAACAGCACCAGCGCTGCGGCCCTGGTGACGAAGGGACTGTTGATGGCGTGGTCGACCAGGTTGCCCACCATGGTGGTTCTGGGAGCGCTGGAGAGGAGGTCCGCGGTGTAGTAGTCGCCGAACATGGGCAGCGTGACGATCACCACGCCGGCCAGGATGGCCTGCTTCGACAACGGCAGCGTGACGCGGAAGAACGTCCGCGCCGGGCTTGCCCCCAGGTCACGGGCCGCTTCGATCAGGGACCGGTCGATCCGGTCCAGCGCTCCGAACAGAGGCAGGATCATGTACGGGATGTAGCCGTAGACCAGCCCCAGGATCACGGTCATGCCCTTCCCTTCCAGCCAGTGCCGCGGGCTCGCGATCAGGTGGAGGTCGAGCAACACCTTGTTCACCAGGCCGTCGTCCGACAACAGGTTCACCCAGGCCAGCATCCGCATGAGATAGCTGATCCAGAACGGCGCGATCAGCAACAGCAGCAGCACCATCTTCCACCGACCGCCGTGCCGGGCGATGTAGTACGCCACCGGGTAGCCGATCAGCAGGCACATCACGAGAGCCGTCCCGACGTACACGAACGTTCGGATGAAGGCCGGCTGATAGATCCCGCCCCGCAGGAAAGTCTGGTTGAGCACGAACCGCATGGCGCCGGAGTCCCACTTGAGCGGATTCCATTGGGGGACCGGGCTGCGGAAGATGGGGTCGACCGTCCCGAACGCCACCGACATGATCACGTAGAACGGGACGACGAACAGCACCAACAGCCAGGCGGAAGCGGGCGACGCGAACGCCGGCCAGAACCACCGGGGATACCAGACACCACCCAGGACGGCGGTGTCGGCTTGCTGTCGGGGAGCTCTGGACCTTCGGCTGCGGCCGGTGACCGGCGCCGGAGGCGCCTTAGACACCCGCCGCGTACTCCTGGTAGGCCGCGTGCCAGAGCTCGTCGCCGGCGGGCGACAGCTCCAAGTACACGTACCCCTTGTCGAAGTCCTCCGGGTGCACAACGGTCGACGCCAGGGTTTCCGGGATGACCCCTTCGGAGACCAATCGATCCGTGTTGATGCTGTTGAACGGCGGCTGGTACCCGGTGAGGTTGTAGAAGTTGTCGAACCCGTTCTTGTTGTCCAGCAGGTAGTTGATGAACATGTGGGCCAGCACGGGGTTCTTGCCACCCGTCAGGATCGTCATGTTGTCGCTGCCGATGGCCCCGCCTCCTTCGGGCGGGTACCAGTAGCGCAGGACGCTCGGAGACTGACCCTTCGGCATGTAGTACTGCGCCGAGGTCATATCGCCCGACCAGGACTGATGGATCCAGGATCGCCCCTCGGGCAGGTCGGTCCAGTCGGTGATGTCCAAGGTCACGTTCACCACGTCGATGGTCTTGAGGAGGTCCTGCTTGGCCACCTCGATCTTCGCGGGGTCCTCGGTGTTGAGGTCGGTGATGCCGTTCTTCAGGAGCGCCATGCCGACCGACTCGCGGTAGTCGTCGAAGATGTGGATCTTCCCCTTGTACTTTGGGTCCCAGAAGATCTCATACGGGTTCGACATGCCGGGGATGTCGTCCTTCACGTGATCGGTCCTCCACCCCACCCCGGTGGTGTAGATGACGTACGGCACCGTGTACTGCGACCCCAGGTCGTAGAAGGGGTTCTGGAGGTTGGGCCACACGTTCTTCAGGTTGGGGATGTAGTCCAAGTTCAGCGGCCGGATCAGCTTGGCCGAGATCAGCTTGCCGATCAGCGAGGGATCGGGGAAGTACACGTCGAAGTCCAGCTGGCCGGTGCGGATCTTGGCCAGCGCCTCGTCCACGCCGCCGAACGTGGTCAGCTCCACCTTGCAGTTGAACTCCTGGCCGAAGTTCTTCATGAGCCTCGGCCACAGGTAGTCCTCCCAGTTGTAGACCTTGAGCGTGGCCCCGGACTCCGGCGCCAGGCCGGACGCGATGGGCGGGTTGTCGTCGTAGATCGGCCACTTCACCGGATTGTCCGGACGCGCCAGCGGGAACGGCAGCGACGCGCTGGCCCCGGGTCCCGATGGCCCACCGAGACCGGCGTTGGGATTGCTGGCCTTGCCGCACGCGGCCAGGATGGCCGCCGCTCCGGAGAGTCCGACCGCGGCCCCGGCCGACTGCCTGAGGAAGTCCCGCCGAGACACCGGTCGACCGAACCCGCGTCGTTCCCGTGGATGGGCCATCGTCCGCCTCCTCCAGGGTCGCCGGCCGTTCAAACCTTGAACGGCCGTTCAGAAACCGAATCTAAGCATCGCCGCGAGCGTCGTGCAACCGGGGTGGGGGTTCATCAGCCCAGCGGGACCTGCTTCGCCGGGTCGAGGAACGGGAGCGCGGAGACCGTTCCCTCCACACGGCCGCCCGGTGCCTCGATCTGGATCGACGTGCCGGGTTCGGCCAGCTCGACGGGGACCCAGGCGTAGCCGATGTTCGCCTTCAGGCGGGGCGAGGAGATGGCGTCGGTGACCCGCCCGATGATGCGGTCTCCATCCACGACCGGCCACGGCTCGGCGAGCTCCACCGACAGGCCCTCGCCGCCGATCGTGACTCCGACCAGCTTGCGCTTCACCCCTTCCTGCTGGATGCGGGCCAGGGCGTCCCGGCCGATGAACCCGCCCGGCTTGTCCAAGGACACCAGCCGTTCGAGGCCCGTGACCTCGTACGGGTTGTTCTCCAGCCGCATGTCCGAGCCGTAGTTGAAGATGCCGGCCTCGATCCTTCGGGCCTCGCACGGCGCGATCGGCCGGATCTGGTACGGCTTGCCGGCCGCCATCACCCGCTCCCACAGCTCGTCGCCGCGGCTCGAGTCCCTCAGGTAGATCTCGTAGCCGACCTCACCGGTCCACCCGGTACGGCTGACCACGACGGGGATGCCGTCGAGCTCGGCCTCGGCGCAGAAGTAGTAGCGGAGCCCGGCGACCTCCTCGCCGAACAGCTCCGTCACCACCTCGCGCGACCGCGGGCCCTGGACCTGGAGCGGCCACACGTCGGGCTCCCCGATCGTCACGTCCATCCCCGAGTTGAGGACGACCCCGCGGGCCCACAGCAGCAGGTCGCTGTCCGCCGCCGACAGCCAGAACCGGTTCTCTTCCACCCGAAGCAGCACGGGGTCGTTGACGATCCCGCCGTCCTGATCGGTGATCACCACGTACTTGCACTGGCCGACCGCGCACGTGGACAGGTCGCGGGGCGTCAGCATGCTGGTGAAGGCCACCGCGTCCGGGCCGGAGATCTCCACCTGGCGTTCCACCCCGACGTCCCACACCGTCACGTGCTCGAGCAGGTGCCAGTACTCCACCACCGGGTCGTCGTAGTAGGCGGGCAGGTACGTGTGGTTGTAGATGTCGTAGGCCGAGCAGCCGTACCGCTGGGTGGCCTCGAAGTAGGGCGACTTGCGGTACCACGGCCCGAAATACAGCGTCGCGGAAGCGGCGGCCTCACTCACCGGCCGGCTCCGCCGCGGCCTCTTGATATGACTGGCGCATCGGCGCGACCGGCCGGACCGGCGCGCCCTCCAGGTATCCGCCCGCCACCATGGTCTGGAACTGATGCACGTTGTCCTCCTCGATGGCCAGCGGGCCCTGCCGGTACCCGCGCGACGAGACCCCGCGCTGGACGGCTTCACAGGCTCGCCAGTCCTGACGGTTGGTGAGGTCCCAGAACTCGATGGCGTATCCCGGGTCGAATCCCGGCTTCGCCACCGCCTCGGCCGGGAACAGCCACTGGCACTCGATCCGGGTCAGGCCGGGCGCCACGGGCTGGAGTCGATGCGTCATGACGTAATCGGGGTGCGGGCTGATC
>JBIOYQ010000024.1:0-18890 GCA_044870295.1 Actinomycetota bacterium | reverse complement strand
CGTCGGCAAAGAAAAGCAGATGGTCGACCGGCATGAACGCCGAGAGCCGTGGATCTGTCCGAAGCGCGAGGTTGTCCTGTGCAATGCGGCGCACCGGCCAGACGACTCCCAGTCCATCTGGCCCTTGAACCCCATCCGTTTCCCTCAGGAGCTCCTTGAGCGAATCCGGGAACGACACAGCAACAGCCTGCTCTGCGTCCTGGATCTCCGCGTCAGAGGCGCCACCGCGGAAGCGGCATTCCACTTCGACCTGAGCGATCATGTCCATCCACATGCTGCAGATTGTGCCAGGCAACTTGCAGGCTAGAGCCCATACGCTTCGAGGAGCCTGAGCCACACTTCACTGACGGTCGGGAATGACGGCACGGCGTGCCAGAGCTGGTCCAGCGTCAGCTCCCCGACGATGGCGATGGTCGCCGAATGGACGATCTCCTGGACGTCGGGGCCGGTGAACGTTGCTCCGACGATCACCCGGCGCTGCTCGTCGACAACGATCTGGCAGGTGCCCTTGATGTCGTTGCCGCGCGTGTAGGCGCCGGCCACCCCACCGGTCGGGGTTGTCACGACCTTGATACCGATTCCTTGTTCGCCGGCCTGGGCTTCGGTCAGCCCGACGGCGGCGACCTGCGGATCGGTGAACGTCACCCGAGGGATCGCTCGATGGTCCGCCAGGTCCCGCACGTCCCGCCCGGCGATGATGTCTCCCACCAGCCGCCCTTGGTACTTGCCCATATGGGTGAGCAGGGCCAGGCCGCACACGTCTCCCACCGCGTACAGCCAGTCGCCCTCGACGCCCTTCACCCGCAGCCGATCGTCCACGTTGAACCACTCCCCCGGCTTCAGCCCGACGGTCTCGGCGCCGACATCGGACGTGCTCGGCCGTCGACCGACGGCCACCAGGATCTCGTCGCCTTCGACATGGCGCCCGTCCTCGAGCGTGGCCATTACGGCGTCCGTGCCCTGATCGCGATGGACCGCCGTGACCCGGGTTCCGGTCATGACCGTGATGCCTTCGGCCTCGAACGCTTCCTTGACCTCGGCGCCTGCGAAGGGCTCCTCGCGGGCAAGGAGTCGGTCCGAGCCCTCGATCACCGTCACCTCCTCGGAACCCAGCCGCCTGAATGCCTGGGCCAGCTCCAACCCGACCGGTCCGCCGCCCAGGGTGATGAAGCGCCGCGGGATCTCCTTCACCGCGGTGGCGTCGCGGTTGTTCCACGGTCGGGCGTCCGCCAGTCCCTCGATGGGTGGCACGAACGGGATCGAACCGCACGCCGCCACGACGGCCTTCCGCGCAGTCAGTCGTTTCACCCCGGAGCCGTCGCTCATCTCGGCCTCGACACTCCTCTCGCCGGCGAGCCGGCCGTGGCCTCGGAACAGGGCGATGCCCATGCTGTCCAGCCACGGCGTCTGCGTGTGGTCGCTCCAGCTGCTGGTCATGTAGTCACGCTGTGCCAGCGCGGCCGCGACGTCGATGGGCCCAGTGACAGCCTCCGCAGCGCCGGGCACCCGTTTCGCCGCCGCGATCACGTCGCCGGGCCGGATGAGCGTCTTGCTGGGAACGCACCCATAGAAGGAGCACTCCCCGCCCACCAGGCGCTCCTCGACGATCGCGGCGGTCATGCCGCGCTCCACCGCCCGCCCCGCCGCGTTCTCCCCCGGCGGTCCGGCACCGATCACGATCACGTCGAATTCGTCCACCACGACGACCTCCTCCGCTGACGGTTGAGAGAACTGGTACCGAAAGCCTAGAGGCGCCGGGCTGCGCCAGCGAAAGTTTGCCCCTGCCTATACTCCCCCGGTGCGTGTCGACGACGTACGCGTTCTGTTCGACTATCTGTACTGGCTGCGCGACCGGGTTCTCAACGCCGCAGCAGGCCTCTCCAGTCAAGCCTTCACGTCTGAAGAGACGGTGACGACGCGGACCCTCCGCGCCACCCTGGTGCATGAGCTGGACGTCCAATGGAGCTGGCGGGGGCGGCTGCGCACGGGTTCGTTCGGCCCCGAGGATGACCTCGACCCCGATGATTTCCCGACCGTGGAGGCGCTCGCCGAGCGATGGCGGCAGGACGAGGCCGAGATGCGGCAGTGGATCGACTCGCTCACGGAGGCGCAGCTAGACGCTCCTCCCCCCGGCGAGGAGGACCCGCTTCCCCTCTGGTACTACGTCATGCACCTGGTGAGCCACAGCATCCAGCAGTTCAGCGAAGCGGCGGTGCTGCTCACTCGCGCGGGGCACTCACCCGAGGACATCGGGTTCCTCGAGTTCGCCCTGACGTTACGCCGGTAGGCGCAACAACCGAGCAGCGTTGCCGACCAGGATTGCCTGCTTCGCGTCCTCGGACAGCCCCAGCTGGTCGAACTCCTCGAACCACCGGTCCAGGGATATGAACGGGTAGTCGCTGCCGAACAGCGTCTGGCCGTTCAAGCGACGGCCGATCTCCCGGACCACCTCGGGCGGGAGGTACTTCGGCGCCCACCCCGACAGTTCGATGAACACGTTCGACTTGTGGAGCGCGATGGCCAAGCATTCCATGAACCAGGGCCACCCGAAGTGGGCGGCGATCAGGGTCAGGCCGGGGAAGTCCGCGCCCACGGAGTCCAGGAAGCCGGGGTGCGAGTACCGGATCTTCGTCCCGCCGGCCCCGGGGGTCCCGGCCCCGATGCCGCAGGTCCCGGTGTGGAACAGGCAGATCAACCCGAGGTGCTGCGCCGTCGCCCACAGGGGGGCGAACCGGTTGTCGCCGGGGTCGAACCGCTGCATGGTCGGGTGGAACTTCAGACCCTTGAGCCCCAACTCGTGCGCGCGCTCCATCTCTTTCAATGCTCCCGGGTCGTGGGGGTCAACCGAGCCGAACCCCATCAGCACGCCGGGGAACCGTTCGGAGAGGTTTGCGAGCCAGTCGTTCCCCATCCATCCCCGTCCGGTGACGGTGTGATCGTCCCAGTCCAGCACCACACCCAGGAGATCGCGGTCCGCGTACTCCTGCGCTACTTCCTGGATGGTCTTCCGCGGGACCTTCGCCCTGAAGTACGCCTCCGTGGCCGGCAGCAAGGGGCCGATGGCGTTGTCCAGCCACTCGTCCATGGGGAGATGGACGTGGAGGTCGATCCCTCTCGTCACTGGTCGTACTGGTAGAAGCCGCGCCCGGACTTCCGTCCCAGGTAGCCGGCCGCCACCATCCGCTTGAGCAGGGTGGGAGCCGAGTACAGCGGGTCCTTGAACTCCTCGTACAACACCTCGGACACGTGCAGCGCGGTGTCCAGGCCGATGAGATCGATCAGGGTAAGCGGCCCCATGGGGTGCCCCAGCCCCAGCTGGATGGCGGCGTCGATGTCCTCACGCGTGGCGAACGATTCCTCGTACATCTTCACGGCCGCGTTGAGGTACGGCACCAGCAGGAAGTTGACGATGAACCCGGCCCGGTCCTTGGCCAGCACCGTGGTCTTGCCGAGCCGCTCCCCGAAGGCCCGAGCGAAATCCACGGTCTCGTCGGAGGTGGTCAGGGCGCGGATGATCTCGAGCAGCTTCATGACCGGCGGCGGGTTGAAGAAGTGCATGCCCACGACCCGCTCCGGGCGCTTGGTGGCCGCGGCGAGCTCCGCGATGGGCAGCGACGACGTGTTGGTGGCCAGCACCACGTCCTCCCGCACCAGGTCGTCGACGCGGTCGAACACCGACAGCTTGGTGGGCAGGTCCTCGGTGACCACCTCGATGACGAGATCCACTGGGGCCAGGTCCTCGAGGCTCGTGGTGCCGGTGATCCGGCCGAGGGCCTCGTCCCGGGCGGCGTTGTCGAGCTTGCCGCGCTCCACCGCCTTGGCCATGGACCGCTCGATGGCCTCCTGCCCGTGCCGGCGGGCGTCGTCGTTCACCTCGACGAAGACGACGTCGACACCCGCCTTCGCGCAGACCTCCACGATGCCGGAGCCCATGATGCCGGCCCCGATCACGCCGACCGTCCTGACCTCGTCAGCCTTCATGTGTTCCTCCCCTTGAAGTGGGCCTCATGGTACACATGGGCGATGCTTGCCCTCACCCTGGTCGAACGCATCGTCCATGAGCTGGAGCCCGCGTTCCTCACGGCCGGGTACCTGATCATCGCCGGTGGGGTGCTGCTGGAGCGGTCGATCTTCCTGGGGCTGATCGTTCCCGGCGACCTGATCCTGGCGCTGGGCGGCGTCTACGCGTCCCAGGGAAAGATGAGCCTGGCCTTGGTCATCGTCGTCGGCTCCCTCGCGGCCATCTGCGGCGAGTCCGTCGGCTTCTACCTGGGGCGGCGCTTCGGCATACGGCTGATCCGGCACCTGCCCTTCGTAGGCCCGCGCCTGTCGAGGGTCATCGACGAGTCCGAGGACTACTTCAGGAGGCACGGCGGGAAGACGGTCGCCATCGGCCGCTATGCCACCGCGGCCGGCGCGTTCATCCCCTTCACCGCGGGGGCTGGGAAGATGCCCTACTTCCGGTTCCTGCTGTTCGACGTGCCGGCGATCATCGTGTGGGCCACCGGCATCTCGATCTTCGGTTACTACTTCGGGCGAAACCTCGCCTTCATCGACAAGGTGCTGTCGCGGTTCGGCTATGGGGTCCTGGCCCTGATCGTGCTGTTCTTCGCCGGGCGGTACCTCTGGAAGAAGCGCCAGGAGCGCCGGGAGCGCAAGACCGAGACGACGAAGAGCTGACCGGCGAGGGGTCAGCCGAGCAGGTCGGCGATCTCACCCACGATCAGCGTCAGATCGTGATCGAGCGGCGTGTAGACACGCGCCACGCCCTGGTCGATGAGCTCCTGGGCATCCTGCTCCGGGATGATGCCACCGACCACCACGCGGACCCGGTCCGGGTCGACGCCCTCGGACCGCAACCGCCGGAGGACCTCGGGCACCAGCATTCCGTGCGCCCCCGACAGGATCGACAGACCGATCACGTGCACGTCCTCGTCGGCCGCGGCCCGGGCGATCTCCTCCGGGGTCAGGCGGATCCCCTGATAGATCACCTCGAAGCCGGCGTCTCGCGCCCGCACGGCGAGCTGCTCGGCCGCGTTGGAATGGCCGTCGAGCCCGGGCTTCCCCACCAGCATTCGGAGACGCGCCACACCGAGCCGATCGGCCGCCTCGACGACCTTCCTTCGCACCTCGGCCATGGTTTCTCCGTCGGATCGGGTCGCGATACCGCGACCGACGCCGGTGGGCGGCCGGTAATCGCCGAACACCTCTCGCAGCGCGTCGGCCCACTCGCCCGTCGTGACGCCGGCCTTTGCCGCCTCGATGGAGACCGGGACCACGTTGTCGCCGTCCTCGGCGGCCCGCCGCAGCGCCTCGAGAGCCCTCCGGGCCCCGTCGGCCTCACGGTTCGCCCGCCACGATCGCAACTCGTCGACGCGGTCGCGTTCGGCCTCCGCCTCGATGCGCTCGACGAACCCGAGCCCCTCACCCATCCCTTCCGACAGGGGCGACGGCTCGCTCTCCACGTACTGGTTCACCCCGACGACCACCTGTTCGCCGGACTCGATCCGTCGGAGGCGCTCGGCCAGGGACGCCACCAGGCGCTCCTTCATGTATCCCAGCGCCTCGACCGACCCGCCCAGGTCCAGGACGCGCTGCAACTCCTGCCACGCATGGTCCTCGACCTCTCGGGTCCCCTCCTCGACCACCTTCGACCCCTCGAACAGATCGCCGTGCTCCAGGAGGTCGGTCTCGAAGGCCAGGATCTGCTGGGCCCGAAGCGACCACTGCTGGTCCCAGGCCCGAGGAAGCCCGAGGGCCTCGTTCCACGCCGGGAGCTGCACGGCCCTGGCCCGCGCGTCGCGCGACAAGGTGACCGCCAGCATCTCCAACAGGATCCGATAAGCGTTGTTCTCGGGCTGCTCTGCGGTCAGCCCCAGCGAGTTCACCTGGACGCCGTACCGGAACCGGCGCAGCGCAGCATCCTGCACGCCGTAGCGCTCGCGGGCGATCCGGTCCCACAGCCGGGTGAAGGCGCGCATCTTGCAGATCTCCTGCACGAACCGGATGCCGGCGTTGACGAAGAACGACATCCGGCCGACCAGCGCCGGGAACCGCTCATCGGGCACGCGTCCCGTCGCGCGAGTGGCGTCGAGCACGGCGATGGCGTTCGCCAGTGTGAACGCCACCTCCAGCACCGGATCGGCACCCGCCTCCTGGAGGTGGTAGGAGCACACGTTGATCGGGTTCCACCGGGGCGTCTCGGTCAGCGTCCACGTGATGAGGTCGGTGGTCAGGCGCATCGACGCCGCCGGAGGGAAGATGTGCGTCCCTCGGGCCAGGAATTCCTTCAGGATGTCGTTCTGGGTGGTCCCGGACAGGTCGGCCCGGGGGCACGCCCGGTCGTCCGCGACCGCCACATACAACGCGAGCAGCCACACGGCGGTGGCGTTGATGGTCATCGACGTGTTCATCCGGTCGAGCGGGATGCCGTCGAACACCGTCATGAGGTCACCGACGTGCCCGACGGGGACACCGACCCTCCCGACCTCGCCGCGGGCCATCACCGCGTCGCTGTCGTAGCCGGTCTGCGTGGGAAGGTCGAAGGCGACGGAGAGCCCCGTCTGCCCCTTCGCCAGGTTCGTCCGGAACCTCGCGTTGGTGTGCTTCGGGGAGGCGTAGCCCGCGTAGGTCCGAAAGATCCAGGGGTCGTCGCGCCGGCGGGGGGAAGCCTGCTCGCCGCTCATGGCGCGGGGAGTATACCCATGGGCGTGTTCGGGCTCCGGTTCTCTCGTTCCTACAGCTGAGAGCGAAGAAGGGCTAGCCGCAGACGTACCGGAGGAAGGGGTAGGGATCGATGGCGTCCCCGATCTGCGTGTAGCCGTACGCGCTCTTCCACGTTGGCCATGCGTTCGGGTTGTTCGGATGCCATTCGAAGTGGTCGTGCGTGGCGCCGCCCTGTGCGTCCCCGCTGTTCCCGACGTACCCGATGACGGTTCCGGCGGAGACCGTGGTCCCCACCACGCCGGACTGGATGTGGTCGAGGTGGGCGTTGTACACGAACCCCAGGCTGCCGTAGACCTTCAACGAGATCCCGCCGAGGCCGTTCGAGGCGTCTTCGACGGTCCCCGAGAACGGTGCGTGGATGGGTGTGTTCCGGGCGGCGAACATGTCGTTGCCCGCATGGGGATGGTAGCCACCGCCATACCTGGGCGCGCCGAAGTCGTCGCCGTACGCCGCGCCGTTGACCGGGCATGCGTTGAACGCGCTGTAGCTCTTGAAGCTGCCGTTCTGTTGGTTCTGCTGCTGTCGAGCCAGCTCGGCCGCGGCCTCTTCGGCGGCCTTCTGGTTCTTGTACTTCGTGTTGAGGTCGTTGACGATGCTCTGCTCGGCTGCCTGGTCGGCGGCCAGCTGGTCCTGGACCTCTTTCTGCGCCTCCAGCTTCGCCTGGAGGTCCTTGTTCTGCTTCTCCAGGGCGGCCTGGTCCTCCTGGAGCGTGGTCTGGAGCGACTCCAACTCCGCCTGCTTCGCCCGCAGCCGGTTCTCCTCCTCCTGGATGGAGATGATCAGATCCTGGTCGCTCTGCGCCGCGCTGTTCACGATCTGCATCCGGTCTGCCAAGTCGGCGAGTGTGGTGGCGCCGAGGAGGAACTCCAAGCTCGAGCCGGGGCCGTTCTCGTAGGCGGCCCATGCCCGCTGGTTCAGCTGCTCGCGGGTGGCGTCGAACTGCGCCTGAGCGTCCTGGATCTCCTGCTCCTTCTTCACGATCTTGAACTGGGTGTTCGCCAGCCGGTCCTGCACGTGGAGGATCTCGGCGACCAGGGCGTTGGCCTCGTCCTGCAGCTTGTGGACCGTGGCGGTGGCCGAGGCGACCTGGTCCTCGAGCTTGTGGAGCTTCGCCAGCGCGGCGTCGAGCTCCTTCTTGGTCTGAGCGCTGTCCGCAGCCACGGGGCCCACCGCAAGGGCCCCCACCAGGGCGGTGGCGGCGAGCGTGGCCAGCAGGCGGGCAGCCATGGATGTATGGAAGCTCTTCAAGGAGGCTCTATCCGTACCTGACGGGGCCAGTCGCTGTCAAGGCGCGAATAGCGTGCCTCACCAGGTCCCCCCGTTCAACCATTTACCTGGATTTCGGCAATCCAGATTGCGTCCTTGAGGGTCAAAAGCCGCCCATCGACCCATTCGATCGTGGGAAATGCGTCACTCAAGCGTCGGCGTCGTCCAGCCCCAGGTCGCGGGCGATGATCCACCGCATGATCTCGCTGGTCCCTTCGCCGATCTCCAGGGCCTTCGAGTCCCGGTAGAACCGGGCGACCGGGAAGTCCTCCATGAACCCGTACCCGCCGTGGATCTGGACGGCCTCACGGGCCGCGTCCACGGCGATCTCGCTGGCGTAGAGCTTGGCCAGGGCCGCCTCGGCCTTGTACGAACGGCCCAGGTCGCGCAGCCAGGCGGCCCGATACGTGGCCAGCCGGGCGGTCTCCACCGCCACCTTCATGTCGGCGATCTTGAACTGGATGGCCTGGAAGGCTGCGATCGGCCGGCCGAAGGCCGCGCGCTCACCGGCGTATCGCACGCAGGCTTCGAGGCATCCTTGCGCCAGCCCGACGCCCATGGCGGCGACGGCGATGCGCCCATCGTCGAGGGTCTGGAGGAACTGCGCGTACCCCTTCCCCCGCTCCCCCACCAAGTTCTGCTCTGGCACGCGACAGTCGGAGAACGCGAGCTCGTGGGTATCCGAGGCGCGCCAGCCGACCTTGCGGTAGGACCTGCCCACCTCGAAGCCGGGCGTGCCGGCCGGCACGATGATCGCGGAGATCTCCTTGCGGCCGTCGACGGCCGCATCCGTGACGGCGGTGATGGTGACCAGCCCCGTGATCTCGGTG
The DNA here is from genome assembly GCA_044870295.1 of Actinomycetota bacterium. Classification (GTDB taxonomy): domain Bacteria; phylum Actinomycetota; class UBA4738; order UBA4738; family UBA4738; genus AC-52. The sequence goes on along the minus strand of JBIOYQ010000024.1, from coordinate 10,068 downwards.
CCGGAGTTCGTGATGAACGCCTTCGATCCGTTGATGACCCACTCGCCGTCGACCAGGGTCGCGGTGGTCTTGGTGGCGCCGGCATCCGACCCACCCCCCGGCTCGGTCAAGCCGAACGCGCCGAGGATCTCGCCGCGGCACATCGGCACCAGCCACCGCTGCTTCTGCTCCTCGGACCCGAAGTGGTAGATGGGATTGGCCCCGAGCCCGACCCCCGCCTCGAGCGTGATGGCCATGGAGGAATCCACCCGGGCCACCTCTTCCACCGCGATGGCGAAGGTCAGGAAGTCGGCGCCTTGCCCTCCGTACTCCTCGGGGAAGGGCAGCCCGAACAGACCCATCTGGCCCATCTGTTTGACGATGTCGACCGGGAACTCCTCGAGCCGGTCCATCTCCTCGGCTCGAGGGGCGATGACCTCGTCGGCGAACTCCCGCACGGCCCGGCGGAACTCCTGTTGCTCCGGGCTCAGGTCGAAGTCCATGGCCGGAAGGTTACCGGTTCGGTTGCTGATCGGACGCGGCCACGCGCTCACACCACTGCGGGTAATGCACGACCAGCCCCAGGTCGTCCACCACGAGGTCGGCCGTGAACTCGCTGTCCAGCGACTCGTACCGATACCGGTCCTCGGCCAGTCGCGTGTAGCGCTGCGGCAACAACGCCAGCTCGAGGTCGGGGAACCGGACCCACGCCGCGTCGACCTTCGCCGACTGGCCCACCTCCAGCCCGAGCCGCCGGATGGGCAGCGTGTTCGTGGAAGCCCCGATCCCGAGATCGACGTCGATGCACCCGCGGTACTGGGGAACCTCTTCGTCGCCGAAGAACCACCGGCCATCTTGGTGTGTCCGAAGGCGCAGCGATCGCTTCGCCTCCCCCTGGACCACACCCACGTGGACGCTGCGGGTGCGCCACTGCTCGTCGCAGATCACGCGGTACCGGACCTCCGTGGGGACGCCCTGGTAGTCGACGACCGCCGTCCCTCGCAAAGCCCACCCCGACGCCGAGCGATCCGGCAACGGATAGCTCCACAACCCGCAGTACTCCAGGCCCGTCTCCTGGAGCGAACGCCACACCACGACGCGGTGGAGGTGCGGCAGGACGGGTTCGTTGGTCACCGCGAACGGCTCAGGCCGGCGCGGGCATGGCGGCGGCCACCGCCGCTGCCAGCTGGTCCGCATCCGCCGGCACGTTGAGCCATCCGACCCCCTCGAGCCGTTCGCGGGCGTCCGCCACCGCCTGCTCACCTCCGGCCAGCTCGGGTCCCACTAGCGTCCCCACCAGCACGATGCGAGCGGCGACCCAGTTCGGGAGTCCTTCCTCACGAGCCAGGGCGAGCATCATCGCGAGCCTCTCTTCGGCCTTGGGGCGGTCACCATCGGCCAGGTCCACCAGGGCTTGCGCGATGAGCAACTCGCCATCGGCGCCTCGATCGGCGGGAGCGCCTCGGATCGAGGGGTCCTCGACCACCCGCCTGGCCGCGGTCCGGTCGCCGCGGGCCAGGAGGCACACCACCACCTGCCCCGCCGTCCACGTGATCAGGCTCTTCTCACCGGTCTGCCGGCAGAGGGCCAGGGCCTCCTTGTAATCGGCCAGGGCCCGGTCCGGGCGTCCGGAGAGCCGGTGGATGGTGCCGCGGTCACCGATGGTGCTGGCAAGCTCCCACTTGGCCCCGAGGTCCCGGAACGTCTGGACGGCTTGATCCAACAACGGGAACGCCTGGTCGAGCCGCATGAGCCGCCGCAGCGAGTTCCCAACGTTCTGTTGGGCGACCGCGATGGTGAACGGATCGTCGATGGAGCGTCCGAGCTCCAGGGCCTCCTCGCCGAGCTCGAGCGCGTCTTGCACGCTGCCCACCGGGAAGATGATCGAGGTGAGCGAAACGAGCGCTCGGGCCTCCGCCCACTCGTCCCGTTCGGGATTCGCCCGGGCCGTGTCGAGCGCCTCCTGGAACCTCCGGCGAGCGCCTTCGAGATCGCCCTTCCAATACGGGGCCCATCCCGCCATGAGCAGCGTCCGGGCGGTGGCGAACGGGTCGTCCAGCTCGTGGGCAGCCTTCAGGGCATCCTCGAACAGGGGCTCGGCCGCTTCGGGACGGCCATCGACGTTCAGCACCAGGTCGCCGAGGAACCGGCTGGCGTGGCAGCGGGTCCACGTGTCGGGACCGGCCACCTCGAGCGCCCGGGACAGCGATCCCCGGGCCCGGTCGAACTCGCCGAGCCAGTACCAGGCCTCCCCCATCCCGGAGAGAATGCGGGCCTCGCGCTTCGTCCAGCCCTCCTCTGGTCCGGCCAGGTCGAGCGCCTGCTGGTACAGGTCCGCCGCGGTCCGCGACTCCATCCGCCAGCGGGCCAGGTCGCCGGCACGGGTCAGGGCCTTGACCGCCCGCTCGGGCAGGCTCCGGTCCGTGGGTTCGAGGTCGATCGACGCGCGCGCGGCCTGGGCCAGGTGGTGGGCGATCACCTGGGGATAGCGATCGGCCTCGGGCGAACCCGCCAGGCCGTCCGCGACCTGGACGTGCAGCCGCAAGCGGTCGCGCTTGGCCAGGCTCTCGTAGGCGACGTCACGCAGCATGTCGTGCCGAAACCTCCACACGTTCTCCCGATCCGGGTCACGGACCAGGAACTCCTCGTCCTCGAGGATCTGCATGAGCTCGGGCCTGACCTCGGCGATCAGTCCGAGCTCCCATTCGGAGAACGAGGACCGGGCGAACACGGAGGCCCTGCGGAGCAGCTCGCGGGCGTCGTCCGGGAGATGATCGAGGCGCGACGCCACCACGGCCTGGACGGTCGGCGGCAGCTGGTGGATGTGGAACGTCCCGGTCATGTGCTCCGGGTGGCGCTGCATGAGCATGCCGGTGGTCTCCACGATGAAGAACGGATTGCCCCCCGCGTGCTGGACGATCCGGCCGGCCGTCTCCTCGTCGATCTCCTCGCCGGCCGCCACGGCCAGCTCGCGTGCCTCGCGCGGACCGAGTGGCTCCAGCCGGATGCTGACCGCGTCCGGGATCCCGCCGGCCCAGTTGGGCCGGTTTTCGAGCAGCTCGTCCCGGGCCACGCAAAGGAACAGCACCGGGGAACGACGGATCCCCCGCACGATCTGCTCCACCATCTCCAGGAGATCGGGCCGGGCCGCCTGCAGGTCCTCCAGGACCATGACGACGGGGGTCGCGCGGCTCATGCCTTCGAGGAAGCGCTGCAACCCGGCGCGGACCTCGGCGGCGCGATACCGATGGCGCTCGGTGGGTTCGCTCTGGACGTACTCGTCGGAATCGACCACCGCTCCGTCCTCGGCCGGGTAGCCGTCCCGGTCGCGATCCTCCACACCCAGACCCAGGGCCAGCCCGAGTCGGCCGGCGACGCGCTGCGCGTCGGAGATGTCGCAGCAGTCCGTGACCACCTCGTCGAGGCGCGCCTTGACCACACTGGGAGGCGCGTCACGCTCGACCCCCAGCTCGCGCATGATCATCTCGGCGATCGGCGCGAACGTGACATCCTCTTCGAAGTCGCTGGCGCCCCCGAAGAGCACCTTCACGTCTTCCGGAAGGCCAGCGATGAACTCGTCGACCAATCGGCTCTTGCCGATGCCCGGCTCGCCGAGGATGGTGATCAGGTGGGCCCGCCCGCTCTCGCGCACGCGCTCGAAGGCGTCGACCAGGAGTGCCAGCTCACGCCGGCGGTCGACCAACGGGATGGTGCGGCGGGTCGACCGCGCCGAGAGGGCCTCGGCCGGCCAGGCCTTCACTTCCTCCGTGAAACCGCGGGCGGCGACGGACCGCGCGGGCCCGTACTCCACGGCGTGCTGGGTGAGCTGCCAGGTGGTCTCGCCCACCAGGATCTCGTCGGGCTCAGCGGCCTCCTGCAGTCGGGCAGCCATGTTGACCGCAGCGCCCGAGACGAAGAACTGGTCCGCGGTACCGGAGCCCGTGGCCACCGCGCCGGTGTTCACACCAACCCGAACCCGCAGCGGGATGGGAAGGGCCAGGGACTGACCCAGCCGCGCGGTCCTGTTGCGGATGGCGAAGCCCGCGCGCACGGCGCGTAACGCGTCGTCGTCGTGCGTTTGCGGCAGCCCCCAGACCGCCATGACCGCGTCACCGATGAACTTCTCCGCGCGACCCCGGAGCGACTCCAGCTCCTCGGACACGGCACGGAAGAACGCCGCCATCACCTCGCGGAAGCGCTCGGGGTCCAGTCGCGCCGCGAGCTCGGTCGAACCGGCGAGGTCGGCGAACAGGACCGTGACCACCTTGCGCTCCTGCGTGGCGAAGGACGCGGCCACCGGCGCGCCGCACCGCGGACAGAACCGAGCCTCCTCGGGCAGCGGATTCCCGCACCGGTCACACAGCAAGCCAGCCATGGACACCAGCATACGGGCGTCCACCGACACGGTCGCTCGCGTTCGCGACCGCCGGTGTGGGACCTCAGGCTTGGCCGGGCGTCGACTCCGCCTGCGGCGCCAGGTACTCGATCACCTGGACCGGGTTCCCGTCGGGGTCGGTGAACGACGCGAACCGGGCATACCCCTCGACGTCGCCCTCGTGGCCGAACCGAACACCCCGCGAGGACAGCTCAGCCTTGGCCCGGTCGAGGTCCTGGACGGAGAAGACGGCGGTGGCGCCGCCCGGCGTGACGGTTTGGCCCTCGATCGCCGCGTGGAGGGCGAACCGCCGGCCGCCGGCGTCGAACTCCGCCCAGTTGCCGGCATCGAGGCGGAGCAGGCGCAGCCCGAGCACGTCGCGGTAGAACTCGACCGCCCGGGTCAGGTCCGAGACCCAGTAGAACACCAGGTCGAGCCGGTCGACGATCGGGTCCATGGCAGGCATGGTAGCGGCAGGTCCGCCCCCACGCGTCGGGGATCAGCCCAGGGACGCGATGGTCTGGCCCGCCTCCACCACGTCGCCCGGCCGGACCGCCAGCCGCGTGATCGTGCCGGCTGCGGTGGCCGTGAGATGGGTCTCCATCTTCATGGCCTCCAAGATCGCGACCGGATCGCCCGGCTGCACCTCGTCGCCCTCGGACACGAGGACCCTCAGGATCGTGCCGTGCATGGGCGCCACCACCGTATCTCGCCCCGCGCCGGCCGAGGCCGCGGTGACGGCCCCCGCGGCCGAGGCCGCCATAGCCGGGTTCCACAGCCGCGCCGGCGTCCCCTCGACCACGAGCACGGGAGCAGCGTCGGGTTCCGCAGAAACCGTTCGAGACATGAGCGCGTCCAGGGCCCCGCCCTCGACCGTCCGCGTCGTATAGGAGCCGTCGACGAAGGCGGGGTCCTCCAACAGCGTCTGATGTGCCGGGATCGTCGTGGGAACGCCCTGGATCTCGTACTCGTCCAGCGCCCGCAGCATGCGGTGGCGGGCCTCTTCCCGCGTCGCCCCCCACGCCACCACCTTCGCCAGGAGACTGTCGTAGGCCGCCGGGATCGTATCGCCCTCTCCGAACCCGGCGTCGACGCGGATGCCGGGACCGCCGGGCTCCCGGTAGCGGGTGATCCGACCCGGCCTCGGCTGGAACCCCAACGACGGATCCTCGGCGTTGATCCGACACTCGATGGCGTGCCCTCGCGGCGCGAGCCGTCCTCCCGGCGCCACGTCGGGTTGCTCGAACCCCAGGGGCTCGCCCGAGGCGATACGGAGCTGGGCCGCCACCAGGTCGATACCGAGCACCTCTTCGGTGATGGGGTGCTCCACCTGCAGCCGCGCGTTGATCTCCAGGAAGTAGAAATGGCCCGTCGCGGTATCGACCAGGAACTCGACCGTCCCGGCGTTCACGTAGCCGCACGCATCGGTGACGGCCACGGCGGCCGCACCCATGCTCGGGACCAGGTCGGCGAACATGGGCGGTGGCGTCTCCTCGACGAGCTTCTGGTGTCGGCGCTGCAGCGAGCAGTCGCGCGCGCCCAGCCACAGCGACCGCCCGGACCCGGGCGCCAGCACCTGGATCTCCACGTGCTTCGGGTCGGGCAGGTAGCGTTCGAGGTACACGTCGCTCGAACCAAAGTACGCCTGAGCTTCGCGCCGGGCCGACTCGAGGGCCTCCGGCACCGCCTGGGGGTCAGCGGCTACCTTCAGCCCTCGCCCGCCGCCCCCACCGGTGGCTTTGATGGCCACGGGGAACCCGGCGCGGTCGCCGAAGCGCAGCACTTCGTCCGCGTCCGCCACCGGTTCCAGGGTCCCCGGCACCGGCGGCACGCCCACGCTGTCCGCGAGCCGGCGCGCCCGCACCTTGTCGCCCGCCGCCCGGATGGCGTCCGGGGGCGGCCCGACCCACACGAGGTCGGCGGCGATCACGGCCTCGGCCGCGTCGGCCCGCTCGGACAGGAACCCGTATCCCGGATGGATCGCCTCGGCCCCGCTCTGGCGCGCCGCGGCCACGATCGCCTCCACGTTCAGGTATGTGTCGGTTGGCGCAACACCGGGCAGACGCACGGCGTCATCGGCCATCCGCACGTGTCGTGCGCCCGCATCGACGTCGGAGTGGACCGCCACCACCTCCACGCCGAGATCCCGACAGGTGCGAGCCACCCGCACGGCGATCTCCCCACGGTTGGCGACCAGGATCCGCTTGAACATCCGGCCGTCACCGACCTCCGGCCGACCATCGGGGTCCGGCCTTGGAGACCTGGCCGTGCACCGCGTGGCCGACCAGCTCGTCGGCTAGGTGGGCCGCCGCCAGGACGGCGTCCAGATCGACCCCCGTCTCGATCCCCATGTCCTCCAGCATGTGCACGACGTCCTCCGTCGCCAGGTTCCCGTTCGCGCCGGGCGCGAAGGGCGACCCGCCCAGGCCTCCCACGCTGGCGTCGAACTCGGTGACGCCGACCTCCAGCGCGGCCAGCACGTTCGCCATGGCCGTCCCGCGCGTGTCGTGGAAGTGGAGGTTCAGGGGAACGTCCGGCATGCGGTCGCGCAGGAGCCCGACCACGTCCCACACCCTGCTTGGTGTGGCCATGCCGGTCGTGTCGCCCAGGGAGACGGCCGCCACCCCTGCGTCGACGAGCCTGGCCGCCACATCCACCACGGTGCGGGGTGCGACGTCCCCCTCATAGGGATCGCCGAAGGCCGCCGAGATCGAGCACTCGACCGGCACGCCCGCCGATCGGGCCACGGCGACCACCTGGCGCACGTCCTCCATCGATTCGTCGACGCTCTTGCCCACGTTCTTCCGGTTGTAGCCATCGGACGCGGCCAGGAACGCCTGAATCGTCGCGAAGCCTCCGGCACGAACCGCCTCCTCCGCACCACGGCGATTGGGGACCAGCGCCGAATACTCGACCTCGGGATGCTTCTCCACACCAGCCCACACCTCGGCGGCGCCGGCCATGGCCGGAACCGCTTTCGGGGACACGAACGACACCGCTTCGATCTTGCCGAACCCGCAGCCCGACAGCGCGTCGATGAACCGGATGCGGTCCTCGACCGTGAGCGGCGCCTCGGCCTGGAGCCCGTCCCGGGGACCCACCTCCCGGATGATGACCCGCGTCGGGAGCGCCGGCCGGCTCACCGGCCCTTCCACTTGGGGTCGCGTTTCTCGTTGAACGCCGCGATCCCCTCCCGCCGGTCCCCGGACGCCACCGCCCGCCGCCACGCCAGGTCCTCCAGCTCGATGCCGTCTTCGAGGGAGAGGCCGAACCCACGGTCGATCGCGGCCTTGGCCTCGCGGACCGACACGGGAGAGGACCGGCACAGCTCGTCGGTGAGCTCCTCGGTGGCCCTGCCTAGGCCTTTGGGCTCGGCCACCCGCGTCACCAACCCCATCTCGAAGGCGGCCTGGCCGGTGATCCGCCGGCCGGTGAAGACCAGCTCCTTCGCTCGGGCCACGCCGACCTTCCGGGCCAGCAGCTGCGTCCCACCACCACCGGGAACGATCCCCACCGTCACCTCCGGCAGTCCGAACACGGCGTCCTCGGTCGCCACGACGAGGTCACAGTTCAACGCCAGCTCGAACCCGCCACCGAGGGCGTACCCGAACACGCTGGCCACCGTAGGCTGCGGCAGCGACCGCAGCGTGTCGAACATGGCCCGCATCAACAGGCGGTTGCGCATCCAGCCTGCGTCGTCGAGCCGATTGCGCTCCTTGAGATCGGCTCCCACGCAGAAAGCCTTGTCACCGGCCGCCGCCAGCACCACCACCCAGGCTTCCGGGTCGGCGGCAGCACGGAGCAGCGCGCCGGCCAGCTCGTTCGCCAGCTCACCCGAGATGGCGTTCAGCGCCTCCGGCCGGTTCAGCCGGACGGTGGCGACGTGCTCCCGGATGCCGATCTCGACCAGGCTCATCCGTCAGACCGGGGGAACCCCGTGGCGACGGGCGCTGAAACCGCGGCTCTTTCCTCGCGCGAACGCCAGCCGCCTGATGAGCTCGGCCCGCAGATCGTCGGGCTGGACCACCGCGTCGACCACGTTCTCGGAGGCGAGATGCAGGAGGTCGATGTCCTCTTCGTACGCACGGCGCTTGTCGGCCACGAACGCCGCGCGCTCCTCGGGATCCTCGATGGCCTGGATCTTGTTGAAGTAGACGGCGTTCACGGCGGGCTCCGGACCCATCACCGCGATGCGCGCGGTGGGCAGCGCCAGCGTGGCGTCCGGCTCGAAGCCCGGACCGGCCATGGCGTACAGGCCCGCACCGTAGGCCTTGCGCACCACCACGCAGAACTTGGGGACGGTGGCCTCGCTGATGGCCGTGATCAGCTTGGCGCCGTGGCGGATGATCCCCTGCCGCTCGACCTGCGACCCGATCATGAACCCCGGCACGTCGGCCAGGAACACCAGCGGGATGTTGAACGCGTCGCACAGCCAGACGAACCGGGCCACCTTGTCGGAGGAATCCACGAACAGAACGCCGCCTTTGTGCAGGGGTTGATTGGCCACGATCCCCACCACGTCACCGGCCAGCCTCCCCAGTCCGGTGATCACCTCCTTCGCCCAGGTCGGCTTGACCTCGAAGAACGAGTCCTGGTCGAGGATCCCGGCCACCAGCGCGTACATGTCGAAGGCCTTCGACTCGTCTTCCGGCACGATGCCCGCGAGCGAGCCGGTGAAGGCCGGCGCCCCGCCGCCGGTTCGCGGAGGGTCCTGCTCCCAGCTCTGCGGGAAGTACGACAGGTACGCTCGCGCGGCATCGATCGCCGCCTTGTCGTCGGCCACGAGCAGGTCGCCGCTGCCGCTCACCTCGGTGTGCATGCGGGCCCCGCCCATCTCCTCGAGCGAGATCTTCTCGCCGATGACCTCCTCGGCCATCCGCGGCGAACCCAGGTACATCGATGCGTTGCGTTCGACCATGAACACGACGTCGCAGAACGCGGGGATGTACGCGCCGCCCGCGGCCGACGGGCCGAACAGGCAGCAGACCTGGGGCACCCGGCCGCTCGCCTGTACCTGGTTGTAGAAGATCTTCCCGGCGCCCCGGCGGCCCGGGAACATCTCCACCTGGCGGTCGATCCGCGCGCCCGCCGAGTCCACCAGGTACACGATGGGCAGCTTGCGCTTCCGGGCCAGCTCGATGATCCGGATGATCTTCTCCACGGTGTGAGGGCCCCACGAACCTGCCTTCACGGTGGAATCGTTCGCCATGACCGCGACGGGGCGGCCGTGCACGGCGCCCACCCCGGTGACGACGGCGTCCGCGGGGAGGTCGCCGGCCAGCGCGCTCGCCAGGAGGCCCTCTTCGGCGAAACCGTCGACGTCGTCGAAGAGCAGCCGGAGGCGCTCGCGCACGAACAGCTTTCCCTGTTCCGCGAGCTTCTGGTGGTACTTGGGGTCACCGCCGGCAAGGGCCCGGCGGGCGGCGTCACCGATGTCAGGACTCATCTGGCCTCCAGGGCGACGACCAGAGTCTAGCCCGCCCGGAATCCGCCCCCGCGGCGATCGAATCCGCTCCGCGCTAGCCTGAGCGGCGCGCCTTTCCCAGGACGTACACGAACAGGACGATCAGGATCACGATCACGATCGCCAGCGCAACGATCCCGCCGGTTGAGAGCGCGAGCATCATTCACCCCTTTCCTCGAGCCGTTTGCATCCTTCCAGAGCATTGAGCTCAGTACAAGCACTGGGCCGTGGCTGGTTCACGGGGACCGCC
>JBIOYQ010000023.1:0-4272 GCA_044870295.1 Actinomycetota bacterium | reverse complement strand
GTCGATTCGGGGCCCACCAGCGCGTAGAGATCGGCTTTGGTGAGACAGGAGACCGTGGAGTTCGCTGGATTCGTCATGACGGTGATGCCGTCGAACGCGATCTTCAGCTCCACGAAGTTGATGCCAGCCTGCTGGCAAGCTGCCTTCTCCTCGTCCTTGATGGGACGAGAGGCGTCGCTGATGTCCGTTTCGCCCTTGCAGAAGAGGGCGAATCCGTCACCCGTCCCCGGGCCGTCGACGGAGATCGACACGTTGGGGTTCTCCTTCGAGAAGTCCTCAGCGACCAGGGAGCTGATTGGCTGGACCGTGGATGACCCGGACACCACGACCTTGCCGGATGCTCCCCCACCGCCGCTGGCGTCGCTGTTCCCCCCACACGCTGCGGCCAGCAGGACAGCGACGGCCGTCAGGGAGATGGCACTCATCCCTCTCGTGAACCTACGCATGCACCTTCCTCCTTTGGATGTCCGGAGACGTGGGCCCGATCCCCGGGAGGGGTTTCGAGGCGGAAGAGGGGGGCTCGAACGGCCTCGAATCCCCTCCCGGGGAAGCCGCCGACTCTTCCGGCGGCTGCTCGGGCTTGGGGTTGGTAGGCATCTAGCGGCAAGCTAACCAGCGGAGGTGAACCGGCCGGGGCGCGAAGGTGAACGGGGGATGAACGTTGCAGGTGGGGGGCGGCGCCCAGCGTTCGGCGGCGCGATATCGGTCCCGTCCTCCAGGAACTGCCGTCGCAGGACGAAGAGGAGCGACTCGGCCCGGCTGCATGCCCGCGCCACGGTGTGGCCGTCCAGTGGCCCCGCCACGGATGTCAGCTCAGCGATGCCCCGCAGTTCGCGAATCACATCAGCGAAGCGCAGCGGAATGGCCGGATGGAGGGCGGGAGGACCCGGAACGCCGACCTCGCAGATCTCGCAGGTCCAGCGGTAGACGGCGCCGGCCGATCCGCACGTCGGGCAGTCGAGGACCTCGGAAGGAACACTCATCGAAGACTCCGTTCATCGCCACGCGCCGTTGCCACGCTCGTACGGTAGGCGAGCCAGCTTTCCGTCCGGGGTCGCAGGAGCGACCAGGAGGTGAACGTTGGATGTGGAGCCATGGCTCGGAAGCCTGGATCTCGTGGATGCGGGGCTCTCAGACGAGTGAGGCCAGCAGCTCTTTCACCCGTTGGTCGATCTCGTCGCGAATGGACTCGACATCTCCGAGGGACTTCCCCGTCGGGTCCGGCACATCCCAGTCGAGGTAGCGCTTGCCGGGGTAGACCGGGCAGGCATCCCCACACCCCATGGCGACGACGACGTCGGCGGCTCGCACGGACGCATCGGTCAGCAGCTTGGGGAACTCATTCGAGAGGTCGAGGCCGATCCCCGCCATGGCCTCGACCACCTGCGGGTTCAGCTCATCGGCCGGGGCGCTGCCGGCCGAACGGACGCCGACGCGTCCCTGGGCGTAGTGGTGGAGGAGCGCGGCGGCCATTTGGCTCCGGCCCGCGTTGTGCACGCAGACGAACAGGACCTCCGGCTTCCGCGTCATGGGAGCTTGACCATCCCTCAGCAGCAGGACCGTGCGATCACGGGGAGCTCCCTCGACGCCGATGCCAGCGTCGCCGTGGGCTGACCGGCGGGCTTCGTCGCCTGCACGATCGCCGAGTGGATGCCGGGCATCGACTCATGCGTCGAGGTGATCCTGATGTCGGCGAATCCGGCGGCACGCAGCCCGTCCTGATACTCGGAGAACGACAGCGCACCCGCGATGCAACCGACGTAGCTGCCTCGCTCGGCCCGCTGCTCCGGGGTCAGCTCGTCGTCCGCGACGACGTCGGCGATCCCGACGCGCCCGCCGGGCCGGAGCACTCGATGCATCTCGCCGAACACCCTGGGCTTGTCGGTGGAGAGATTGATCACGCAGTTCGAGATGACGACATCGATGGTGTTGGCCGGCAGTGGGATGTCCTCGATGTAGCCGCGAAGGAACTCGACGTTCCTCGCGCCGGCCTGCTCGCGATTCCTGATGGCCAGCGCCAGCATCTCCTCGGTCATGTCGAGGCCGTAGACCTTCCCTGTTGAGCCGACCCGCCGGGCCGACAGCAGCACGTCGATGCCGCCGCCCGAGCCGAGGTCGAGCACCGTCTCGCCCGGGTGGAGGTCCGCGACGGCGGTCGGGTTGCCGCAGCCGAGACTGGCCAGGACGGCGGCCTCCGGGAGCTGCTCGTTGGCCAGCGCCTCGTACAGCTCGGGTCCGAAGGCATGACCCTCATCGGCGCAGGTCGAGCCAGGGTGGCAGCAGTCGCAGGCCGCTCCGTTACCGGCGGCCACGGTCGTCGCCGCCTCGGCGTAACGGTGACGCACGTCCTCGCGAAGCTCCGCGTCGCTCTTCATCGCACGGCCTCCTTGACCTCGAACACGGTGGACAATCGATCGAGCGCGTCCCGCCTGAGGGAGTAATAGGCCCAGGTCCCGCGCTGTTCGCGCTCGAGCAGACCCACGTCCAGCAGCTTCTTCAGGTGGAAGCTGACCGTCCCTTGGGACAGCCCGAGCTGGGGCATGAACTCGCAGACGCATACGGGCTCGTCCGCGTTGGCCAGCAGGTTCACGATCCGCAGCCGGTGAGGATCAGCAAGGGCCTTGAAGATCGAGGCAAGGGTTCCGGCCTGGTCCGTGGTGATATCCGGGGCGACCACTGGAGTGCAGCAGGCCACCGGCGCCAGGTCGATCTCCCGACGTGGCTTCGCCCTCATCGAGCCGATCCATCGACGTTCATCGATGGAGAGGATACGCCGCTGCATCGAACTCTGTCAATGAAGCTCGGTTCGCGCTAGATGGTGGCCGGGCGGACGCCGGCAGCGATCAAGCCGAGGACCAGGCCGGCCAGGGCCAGCCGGTACAGCGCGAACGCGGCGAAGTCGCGGCGTCGGAGGTACCCCAGCAGCCACCAGATCACCAGGAACCCGCTGATCGCCGACGCCACCATCCCCCAGACGAACGCGGGCCCGAACCCCGGCGGGATGTGCTCGGAACCCGTCAGGAGCTTCGCACCCTTGTACACGCCGGCGCCGCCGATCACCGGCAGGGACAGCAGGAACGAGAACCGGGCGGCGACCTCACGCCGGATCCCCAGTCCGCGAGCCGCCGTGATGGTGATGCCCGATCGGGAGACCCCGGGCTGGAGGGCGACCGCCTGGGACAGGCCGATGATCACCGAGTCGCTCAACCTCATGTCGCCGAGGTCCCGCGTGCTCTTGGCCACTCGGTCGACCACGTACAGGACCACGCCGAACACCGCCAGCATGACGGCGATGAGCCACGGCTGGCCCAGCTTCTCCTCGATGACGCTCTCGAACAGGGCGCCGACCACCACGCCGGGGATGGTGGCGATCACCAGGAACCACGCCAGCCGTTCGTCGACGTCGGCCACCGAGCGGTGCCGAATGGACCGGCCCCATGCCTTGAGGTACTTCCAGATGTCGCGCCAGAAGTACCCCACCGCGCCGACGAAGGTCCCCATGTGCAGGGCCACGTCGAAGGTCTTGTTCAAGCTCTCGTTGGTGAGGATGGGCCAGTGGAAGAGCCACGGGACCAGGATGAGGTGGCCGGAGCTCGACACGGGAGCGAACTCCGTCAGTCCCTGCACGATCCCAAGCACGATGGCCTGGAAGATGGTCACCGCCTGCTCCTTCCCGTGTCGACGAACCCGGCCGAAGCCGGGCGAATGGTACAGGTCGCCGGGCCGTCCCGACCGAATCGCCGTGTGTCGGTCGTGTGATTTCGGGCGTCGAACGGGCCCGTAGACTTGCCTTCCATGGCATTGGCGATCGTGCTGGGCGTGGCGGTGGTGGCGCTCGGGGCGGGTCTGATCGTCGTGTGGACGAGCCGCCAGCGCGGCCGCAGTGCCGAGCGTGCCCTTCGCGACGAGCGAGATGAATCTGCTCGGAGCGCGGACGCGTCGGCCAGGGATCGGTCGGCGCTGGAGACGCTGCTGGAAGCCATCGACGACGGCATCCTCATGTTCGATGCTGACGGGGCAGTCGTGTATCGCAATCCGTCGGCGCAGCGGCTGTTGCACAGGACGATCGAACGGACCTCCGACCTTGCGCCGGCCGAGCTTCGTGGATTGGCCGAGGCCGCCCTGACCGGGGAGGCTCCGGCCCCGATCGATGTCGCCATCGGCCCTCCCTCCAGCACCCTGGGCGCCATGGCCGACCCCCTGCCCGGCGGCCGGGTCCTGCTCGCTCTCCGCGATGTCACCAGGGCCCGGCGGTTGGACGCCGTTCGCCGC
>JBIOYQ010000022.1:0-6748 GCA_044870295.1 Actinomycetota bacterium | reverse complement strand
GGGCTTCCCTCGACGCCGGCCAGGCGTTCCAGGCGCTCCAGACGAGACAGCAGGCCGGCTGGGTTCGGATCGGCCTCCGGGATGGTGGCGCGGACCAAGGCGAGCTCGAGGGTCAGTCGGGGCGACGTGCTCCATCGCATGTCCGTCTGCGCCGCCACCAGCAACGACATGATGCGGGAGAGCTCGGCCACCGAGAACTTCACCGCTTGGGCCGCCAGTCGGGCGTGCCGGTCAGGCGCGACGTCCAACGCGGCGGGCTCCTCCGGCGCGGTTCGCACCACCATCAGGTCGCGCACGTGGCCGAGGATCTGGCCGATCAGATGCCGGAAGTCGTACCCCTGCTGGACCAGCCGGTGCACGATCTCGAACACCGCCCGTCCGTCGTTCACGGCGATGGCGTCTGCCAGCTCGAACTGGACGTCGGTCTGGGGGGCCCCGATCAGCGACGCGACGGTGTCGTCGGTGATCTCACCGCCGCCCAGGACCGCCGTCTGGTCGAGCAACGACAACGCGTCCCGGACCGAGCCCTCAGCCTGCCGGGCCAGGGTCTCGGCGGCCGGCCGAGCCAGCACCAGACCCTCCTGCTTGGCCACCCGCTCGAGGTGGTCGGCCAGCGTGTCCGTCGCCACCCGGCGGAAGTCGAACCGCTGACACCGCCCGACGATGGTGGCCGGCATCTTGTGGGGCTCGGTGGTGGCGAGCACGAACCGGACCCCCGGCGGAGGCTCCTCGAAGATCTTCAGCAGCGCGTCGAAGGCCTCGCGGGAGAGCCGCTGGGCCTCGTCGATGATGTAGACCTTCTCCCGGCCCATGGCGGGCGCCGTGGGGGCTCGTTCTCGCAGCTCACGGGCGTCGTCGACGCCTCCGTGGGAGGCCGCATCGATCTCGACCACGTCCAGGTGCGACCCCTCGCGGATGCGGATGCATTGTTCGCAGACCCCACATGGCTCCGCGGTGGGCCCGCGCTCGCAGTTGACCATCCGGGCCAGGATCCTGGCCGTGGAGGTCTTCCCCGTCCCCCGCGGCCCACAGAACAGGAACGCGTGGGAGAGCCGGTCCTCGGTGATGGCGCCCACCAGCGCCCTGACCACGTGTTCCTGGCCGATGACCTCGTCGGGAGACTGTGGCCGGTACTTCCGATACAGAGCGACGTCTTCGGCCACGGCCTCCCCTTCCCCGGCTGGCGACAAACCACAAGGATAGGTGACCGTGCACCCGCCGTTGACGACGGACGGCTCGGTCGCTCAACAGGCCGGTGGCTCCGGTCAGGCAACCCCGCGGCACCCGCCAGCGCCCGCTTACCGCTGCTACCTTCCGGTCCTGACGGGGTTCGCAGGTTGGCGTCGCGCGGGACCCGGCCCTCAACGCCCCGCGCCTGGAGCGGTCCCGGACCATCCGGGCCGCGGGCGGGAGTTCGGCCCCGCTAGAGCGGGTTGCGGGTACAGGGCACCGCTAGCTCCCCACCTAGCACGGTCACCGCGGTCGAGTATACCGATCTGCCCTGACATGGTTCCTCTCGTCCGTCGTATGCTTCCGCGCACATGACCGAGAAGATCGGAGGGGCAGGATTCCCCGCCCGGGGCGTGGCCTATCTCGACGGCCAGTTCCTCCCATTGGAGCAGGCCAGGATCTCCATCGCCACGCATGCCTTCAACTACGGCACGGGCTGCTTCGAGGGCATCCGCGGATACTGGAGCGCCGAGCGCGAGCAGGTGTTCCTGGTCAAGCTCCAGCACCACTTCCGTAGGCTGCTGAACTCCGCCCGGCTGTTCCGCATCGACATCGGCCTGGACGTCGAGCAGCTGTGCGATGTGGCCCTTCGCTGCGTACGCGACAGCGGCTACCGCGAGGACGTCTACATCCGGCCCATCGCCTACAAGGCCTCGCCGGTGATCAAGGTCGGCCTGCTCCATCTCCAGGATGCCTTCTGCTGTTTCACCGCGCCCATGGGCGAGTACTTCGACATCACCAAGGGGCTGTCCGTGACGGTCTCGGGGTGGCGGAGGAACGACGACAACGCTATTCCCGCCCGGGCGAAGGTCACCGGCGGCTACGCGAACGCCGCCCTGGCCATCGCCGATGCGCAGGACGCCGGGTTCGACGAGGCCATCCTGCTGACCCAGGACGGGCACGTGTCGGAGGGCAGCGCTGCCAACATCTTCCTGGTGATGAACGGCAACCTCATCACGCCGGCCGTCGCCGACGACATCCTGGTGGGGATCACCCGAGGCGCCGTCATCGAGCTGGCGCAGAAGCTTGGCATCCCCCTGCAGGAGCGCCGGGTGGATCGCACCGAGCTGTACGTCGCCGACGAGATCTTCCTGTGCGGGACGGGCGTGCAGGTCGCGCCGGTGACGAAGGTCGATGGACGGGCCGTTGGCGAGGGCAAGATGGGCGAGGTCACCCGTGCTCTACAGGATCGGTACCTGGCCGCCGTCCACGGCGAGGACGAGGATTTCGCCGACTGGCTGACCCCCGTCTACGCCGGCTGATCCATCGCGTCACGCCAGCGCCAGGCACCTGACCGGGGGGAGCCCGGAAGCCGCAGGCGTCCAGGTCTCCCCCGAGTCCTCGGAAAGGAATACCTCGCCATCGTCGGTTCCGAAGGCGACGGAGCTGCCCAGCGCGGCCAGGCAATGCGAATCGATGTTCGAGCCGAACCATTCGGGCAGCCCGTCCGCGCACTTCACGAAGGGGCCGCTCCGGTCGAGACCCGTGCGGTAGACCGCCGCCCTCCGTCCACGGTGCCCTTCGGAGGCCGACACCAGGAGCGTCTCCGCACTGACGGCCACGGCGCGGCAATAGCTGCCGTGCAAGCCGTCCTCCTGGAAGGTCCAGGTGTCACCTGAATCCCGGCTCACCGCGAGCCCCAACGCGGTCGCGGCCCGGACCTCCCCCGGTCGCTCGCCGATCGCGCTCACCTGGTGGACATCCGAGTCGATGTCGATGGTCGGCTCCCATGACCCTCCGCCGTCGAGCGAGCGCACGATCCCTCCGACGTGCACGTTCACGTAGACCGCCCCGTCGAGGCCGACGGCGATCGACCGGCTGTCCGGCGGCCCGCCCCAGGGCGTGTACCACTCTGCTCGCCCCGCTACCTCCTCGAAGCCTTCAACAGGGCGAAGCAATCCATCGGCGAGCTGGAACAGATGGGCCTCGGACGTGCCGACCAGGAGCCCGTCCGGGACGATGGCCAGGCAGTTCAGACGCACGCCCGTGGGGCCGGCAGCTCGCTGCCTCCACTGGCCACCGCCTTCGGAGGACCAGACCTCGCGCCCGTCCGCGATCGCCCACCACTCGGTGGCTACCTGGGCGAGCGCTCCCACATCGTGGCCGGCCATCTCGACGAGGCCGGGAGAGCCGTCGGCCAGAACGTGGAAACCCTCCTCCGTGCCGACCAGGATGGAGACCATCGATCCCACCCTACCGGGACGGAGCCGACCGGGTGGATGGCCGGGTCGGCTGGATCAGGCGGTACCCAGTCGCGGCGGGGCGGGCCGCCACAGGAACGCACCGAGCCCGACCGCGGCCGCCGTGACCGCTGCGATCAGCCACCATGTCCACACGGCGTCGCCAGGGACCGGTACGGCCGGCGCGATGGGACCACCGCCGTCGATCGACAGGTCGTAATGCAGGGCCAGGGCTGGCGTACTCAGGCTGAGGGCCGTGAACCACATGCCCGTCTCGGGCACCCATCCCATCCCCTCGTCGGACCGCAGGTCCGCGAGCAGCGACGAGCTGGCCGGGCCGTAGTGCCTGAGCTTCATGCCCGGTGCCAGCCAGTAGGCCGGGGCCAGTGCTGGGGCTCGGTCCGTCAGGACGAACAGATCCGCGTCGACCACCTCGGTCCGGCCCTTTCCCAGCGCGAGGATCTGCAGCGGGATCCACGGAGCGGACGTGGGAATGGTGAAGTGGATCGTGGTGCCCTGGCCCTCTGACAGGCCTCGCTTGGTCGCTTCGAGCGCGTCGAACTTCGCCAAGGCGAACACGGCTCCGGCGTCGCTGTACCGCCCGAGCACCTCCGGCGTGTCGGGCGTGAGGTCGAAGCCGTTACGCGCCGCCCACGCCGCGACGTCCGGGCCGCCTCCTCGCACCACGACGATGTCGAGCGCCTCGACCTTCACCCGCTGCAGGATCTGGACCGAGGGCGACGCGGCGGGGATGGCCAGATCGAAGGCGCCGCGGACGACCGGGCTGACCTCGCGCTCCAGGCGCTCGAGGGTCCAGTCCCCACCCTTCTGGATCTTCGTGGGAACTCCGGGCAACGGAACGATGTAGCCGAAGCTCGAGGCGTTCCCGGCGAACCGGAACCCGGTGATGTAGTGCTCGAGCCCCGCATGCCAGGCGGAGAGGGTGGTGGCGCGCTCCAGAACCTCGGCGTGACCAGGGGCGACCAGGCCACCGCAGGCCATCGCGGCACTGCCCCCCAGGATCAGGATCGCGAGCGAAAGCACGGACAGCGTGGCCAGTCGCCGAACCATGGCGTCTCCTCCCTCTTCCATGGGGCCGGTCGCCGAGCTGGGAATCTGGGTCTTCGACGGGGGGAACCGGATCCGAGGTTCCCGCGTCTTGATCGCACAGCCGAGCCGAGGCAGACCAAAGAAGGAGACCGGATCAGCCTATTGCCCGTGGGTAAGGTGAAACGCTGCGGGTACGATCCCTCGGTCAGCTTCGATCACCGATCGCTACCCAACCGAGAGTATGCAGAGAGAAGCGCTGTCCACACCGATCCGTTTCGCCTTCGGGCGGTCCCGCTCGCGTGCAGGTCGCCGGGTCCGATCCGAGGAACCCTTCGCCGCGCGGGTCGCCGAGCTCGAGGGCGATGGTTACCGAGTCCTCCGCCACGTCGAGACCGGTCGGAATCGGATCGACCACGTCGTGGTGGGGCCGACCGGAGTCTTCGTGGTTCGCGTGAACACCTGGCCCGGCAAGTTCTCGATCCGGCGCGACGGCTGGTTCCTCCACTCGCGCGGCGACGCCGGTGAGCTGGTGTGGGACGTGGCGCAGGAGGTCATGGCCGTCCGGGCACGGCTCCACTCCAAGGGTCTGGTCGGTCGGGTCCAGGGGCTCGTGGCCGTGACCCGCTCGAGCATGGCCGAGCCGGTCATCCACATGGGGCGGGTCACGTTCGTGAAGAGCGACCTGCTGATCGACTACCTGAAGTCCCGCCGACCGTCGCTGTCGGCCGAGGAGATCCACGAGGCCGCCGCCGGCATCCCGGCCTGAGGGAACCGCCTCCACTCGCTCTCCCCCGAACTGCCGCCCGCTTGTCACGACCGCCCCCGTCGGCCACGCTGTGCGCATGAACAGCGAGCCGATCCCGGTTCGTGCCGTCGTCGTCGACTTCGACGGAACCGTCTGCGAGCAGGACGTCTCCGAGGAGCTGCTGAAGGCCTTCGCCCCGCCCGGTTGGTGGGAGATCGACCGACGGTTCCAGCGCGGAGAGATCGGCTCTCGGGAGTGCCTGGTCCGCCAGGTCGAGATGCTTCGCACCGGGTGGCCGGAACTGCTCACATTTGCGCTGGCGTCCTTCCACATCCATCCCTCGTTCGCGCCCTTCGCTTCGTGGGCGAAGGCGGCGGGCATCGAGGTCGCCGTGGCCAGCGACGGGATGGGGTTCTACGTCGAACCCATGCTGCGCGCGGGCGGTGTGGATGGCGTCACCGTGGTGACGAACGACCTCGCGAACGGCGCATTGACCTTGTCGTTCCCCAACGCGCACCCGCGCTGCATCGGATGCGGGACCTGCAAGATGCTGGCGGTGCAACGTCATCGTGAACGGTTCGGGCCCGTGGCGTTCGTGGGCGAGGGTCACTCGGACCGTTACGGAGCGCTGTACGCCGACGTGGTCTTCGCCAAGGAGCACCTGGTGGACGTGTGCCTGTCCGACGGTGTGCCCTTCCACCCCTGGCGCACGTTCGACGATGTCCGCGCCACCCTGGAGAACCTGACGGCCATCCAGACCACGGCCGGGCCGGAGCGCTGCCCGGGGTGGACCCCCGCCTAGGACACCTCGGCGCGCGTGTTCCCCAGCCAGCTCTCGTAGAGCGACGCGTACACGCCGCCCCCGTCGACCAGGTCCTGGTGCACTCCCCGCTCGACGATCCGGCCGCGGTCGAACACCAGCACCAGCTCGGCCGCTTCGGCGGTGGAGAGCCGGTGGGCGATGGTCACGGTGGTGCGTCCCTCTGACAGCCGTCGGAGCGCTTCGGCCAGACGTGCCTCCGTCTCGGGATCCACGGCGCTGGTGGCTTCATCCAGGATGAGCAGGCCGGGGTCCGCGATCTGGGCACGGACCAGGGCCACCAGCTGACGCTCGCCGACGGACACGTTCTCGCCTCGCTCGCCCACCTTGGTGTCGTAACCGTCCGGCAGGCTCTTCACCCAGTCGGACAGCTCCAGCGATTCGAACGCGCGCTCGATGTCCGCGTCGGCGGCATCCGGCCGCCCGTACCGGACGTTCTCGCGAAGCGTCGTGTCGAACAGGAAGCCGTCCTGCGGGACCATCCGGATGGCGCGGCGCCTGGAATCCGGGGCGATGTCGCGCAGGTCGATCCCTCCGATCAGGATGCGGCCGTCGACCGGGTCGGCCAGACGGCACAGCATCTTGGCGAACGTCGTCTTGCCGCACCCGGTCTCCCCGACGATGGCCACGTGCGCGCCGGCCCGCAGGTCGACGTCGATCCCACGCAGCACCAGCCCGCCGCCGTCCCGATAGGCGAATCGAAGCCCCTCCGTCCGGACGGAC
>JBIOYQ010000021.1:0-53064 GCA_044870295.1 Actinomycetota bacterium | reverse complement strand
CCGACCGGGGGAAGCTCCCCGGGTCGGTGGTGTTCCTCCTCCACGACACGTACGGGTTCCCCCGCGAGCTCACCGAAGAAGCGGCCCGCGAACAGGGCCTCGACGTGGATGTCGAAGAGTTCGACCGGCTCATGGAGGAGCAGCGCCAGCGCGGGCGGGCGGGAGCCAGGAAGGGCGCGGCGGACGATGCCCTGAAGGACCTTGCCGCGTCGGCCGGCCCCACCGAGTTCCTCGGGTACGAGCGGCTGGAGGCGGATGGACGCATCGTGGGGATGGTGCAGGACGGTGAACGCGCGGAGTCCGCACAGGAGGGCAACCACGTCCGGCTCGTCCTGAACCGGACGCCGTTCTACGCGGAAGGCGGCGGGCAGATCGGGGACGCCGGGCTGGTGACCACCCCGACCGGGGTGATCGAGGTGTCGGACACCGGACCGGGTCCCGGCGGCACGATCGTCCACGAGGGCAGGATCGCCTCCGGCGAGATCCTGCAAGGGCAGGAGGCCATGGCCGCGGTCGACGCGCCCCGGCGCCAGGCGACGGCGCGTTCCCACACGGGCACGCACGTGCTGCACCACACCCTTCGCCAGTTCCTGGGGGAGCACGCCCGGCAGGCAGGCTCGCTGGTGGAGCCGGGACGGCTGCGGTTCGACTTCACGCACTACGAGGCGGTCCCGAAGCACGTCCTGGAGGAGATCGAGTACCTGGCGAACCGGCGCATCGCCGAGGACCAGCCTGCCCGGGCCTTCGAGACCACCGCCGAGTTCGCCCGGAGCCTCGGCGCCATCGCCCTGTTCGGCGAGAAGTACGGCGACATCGTGCGTGTCGTCGAGATCGGCGACTACTCCATCGAGCTGTGCGGAGGCACGCACGTCCACCACACCGGTGAGGTCGGCCTCCTGCGGTTGGTGTCCGAGGGCAGCATCGGGTCCGGGTTCCGGCGCGTGGAAGCCCTCACCGGCCCGGACGCCCTGAAGCAGGTGAACGTGGAACGCCGGCTGCTGGAGGAGGTCGTGGAGGCCGTTGGTGCGGGCAACCCGAACCAGGCACCTGAGCGGGTGCGGCAGGCGGTCTCCCGGATCAAGCAGCTCGAGAGCGAGCTGGGGAAGATCCGGCGCGCCGAAGGCAAGGACATGGTCGAGGCCCTGCTGGCGAAGGCCAAGGACGTCGGAGGCATCCGGGCCGTGGTGGAATCTCTGGACGGCCTGGAGGCGAGCGGGTTGCGAGAGCTCGCGCTGCAACTCAGGAACCGCCTGGCGCACGAGGCGGCCGCGGTCGTCCTGGCGGGCACCGACTCCGGAAAGACGACGCTGGTGGCGGCCCTGACCCCCGAGTTGGTGGCTCGCGGCATCACGGCCGGGAACGTGCTGGAGCCGGCGGCGCGCGCCATCGGCGGCAACGCTGGTGGCAAGCCCGACCTCGCGATGGGTGGAGGTCCTCGCTCGGAGTCGATCGGCGAAGGCCTGGCCGCGACCGTGGCCCGGCTGCAGGACCTGCTGGCCGGTGCCTGACGCCGATCGGCCCGTCCGCGGTCCGGTCCTGGGGCTGGATCTCGGAGACGCCCGCATCGGTGTGGCGGTCTCGGATCCGGACCGTCGCCTGGCCGTTCCCATCGGCAGCATCCGGACGGGCGCACCCCAGGACGTGAAGGCCATCGCCGCCATGGTGGAGGAGCACGGCGTGTCGGAGATCGTCGTGGGCCATCCTCTCCTGATGTCCGGCGAGTCCGGAACGGCGGCCCATCACGCCGAACGGTTCGCCGACGCCTTGCGAGGGTTCCTCGGACTCCCGGTGCACCTGCAGGACGAACGACTCAGCACGGTGGAGGCCGAACGTGCGCTGTCCGGAGCGGGCCTCCGGGGCCGGGCACGGCGCGCGGTGGTGGACGAGTCGGCCGCCGCGGTCATCCTGCAGGCCTACCTGGACCGTTCCCGATGACGCACCGGCGGTCCCCGCCTACCACATCGGGGATGGGACTGCACCGGGAATCTTCCGGGTATCCTTTGGCCCGTGCTCGAGACCATGATGAAGAGCTCCGAGCGCGCGCCCCGGGACCGCCGGCGTGGCGGCGTCATTCTGCTGATCGTCATCCTGCTCCTGGTCGGGGCCGTCGTGGCCGCGGGCGGATGGTGGACCTGGGCCACCGCCGCCTCCGGACCCAAGGAGAAGATCGTCGTGGTCATCCCGGCGGGCTCCACCGGGACGCAGGTGGCCGACATCCTGAAGGAAGCGAACGTGATCCGCTCGACGCTCGCGTTCAAGGTGATGTCACGCTTCCGCGGGTTCTCCAAGGGGTTCGAGGCGGGCACGTACACCACTCTCACCACGAACATGTCGGTCTCCGAGGCCCTCTCGGCGCTGAAGGCGGGACCGTTACCGCAGAAGACCCTCTCGGCCGTGTTCCCCGAGGGGCTGACCCTGGCCCAGATCGCCGATCGGGTCCAGGACCAGCTGGGCATCCCGAGGAAGGAGTTCCTGGCGGCGGCCCAGAGCGGGAAGTACTCGCTTCCGCCCTACCTCCCGAAGGGCACCGATAGCCTGGAGGGCTTCCTGTTCCCCAAGTCGTACGAGTTCCTGGCGAGCGTCACGGCGGGTGACGTCATCACGACGCTGCTGGACCAGTTCGCGAAGGAAGTCGACAAGCTCCGGTGGGGTGACTACAAGAAGCTCGGGCTCGATAGCCGGTACGACGTGGTCACCATCGCCTCGATGATCGAGCGAGAGGCGAAGTTCGACGAGGACCGGGGGCGAATCGCCCGGGTCATCTACAACCGTCTGAAGAGGGGCATGCCCTTGGAGCTCGATGCCACGGTCGAGTACGCCCTGGGGACGTACAAGTCGCGGCTGACCTACGACGACCTGAAGGTGGAGAGCCCGTACAACACGTATCTCCACACCGGGCTCCCTCCCACGCCCATCGCCGCGCCGGGGCTGGCCTCCATCGAAGCGGCGCTGGCTCCGACCGATGGCAATTGGCTGTACTACCTGGTCTGCGACGATGAAGGTCACCACGCCTTCACCAATTCCTATTCCGATTTCCTTCGCCTGAAGGCCAACCCCACCTGCTAGCGGCTCTCCGCCCGACGGCAGTGGGTCGCCCGGGGGGCGTGCTCTCAAGCGCCTAGGGCACCAAGCCGAGAACTTGGGCAGGGAACCCATGTCAGTCGATTTCGCTGCCCTCGCAATGGCGGTGGTGTCGGGCGTCGCCGACGTTCGCGCCTGCCTGGTCGTGTCGCGGGATGGACTGGCTTTGGGCGCCTACCCGCCCTCAGAAGAGGAGAAGGCGCTGACGGTATGGTCGCGGATGGCGGCGCTCGGAGACGTGGAACGGGGCTTCGTCGGCATGCGCGACGAGGTGTGGGCGTTCTCTCGCCGGGGTCCGTACAGCGCGCTGGCCACCGGCCACCCCTCGGCCAGGGCCGGGATCGTCCTCGACGCGCTCGACCAGCTGCTGCTGGCGACGGAGGAGGCGCGGGTCCGGAAGGAAGCCATTCGCCCGTCGCACGACAAGGAGGCCACCCCGGAGCCGGCCCGTGGGCCGCGCACGGCGTTGCACCCCGCGCCTCGCGAGGACAGCGCGCAGCCCGGTCAGGCCGAGGCGTCGCCGCGGCCATCCCTGGAGCAGCTCGCCGTCTCGAGTTGGGTCGAGCGTCTGCGGGAGCAGGCCCTTCGGGCCGGCCAGGGCGAGAACGAGCAGGCCGGGGAGGTCAGCACGCCCGCTGCCGAGGAGGGTCCGGACGTCCGGCCGCGCGAGACGCGTGCTGGATGGGAGGTCGACCGGGCTGCTCTGAACCGGGAGTTCGCCGGGCTGTTCGACGAGCGCCAGGGCGATGAGGGCGAGCGGTGACGTGATGGAGCCCCCGACATGAGCCGTGACATGACGTCGGCGCCGATCTCCGGCGGCGGACGAAAGACCAAGAAGCTCGGGGAGATCCTCGTCGAGGAGGGTCTCATCTCCGCGGAACAGCTCGAGAAGGCCCTGCTGGAGCAGAGCCGGACCGACCAGCTCCTGGGCCGCATCCTGATCGACCTGAAGATGGTCCGGGAGTCCGATCTGATGGCCGCGCTGGCCAAGCAGATCGGGTTCCGTTTCGTCGACCTCTCCGACTTCCAGATCGACGGCACCGCGGCCATGCTGATCCCGGAGCAGGTGGCGAGGCGATACCGGGCGCTGCCCATCGGCTACGAGGAGGACCGGCTCCTGGTCGCCATGGCGGATCCCGCCAACCTGTTCGCGCTGGACGACATCCGGACGATCACCGGCATGGAGGTCCAGCCGGTGGTCGCCACGGCCGCCGACATCGAAGGGGCCATCCGGAAGTACAGCCGCCTGGACGAGTCCGTCCAGAAGATGGCGACGGAGGCTTCGGCCACGGCCGAGGAGGACCTGAAGGAGCTGGAGAAGGCCGCGGCCGCCATCGAGGAGGGACCCATCGTCAAGATGGTGAACCTCCTCATCAGCCAAGCCATCGCCGACCGCGCATCGGACATCCACATCGAGCCCATGGAGCGAGACGTGCGGATCCGCTACCGAATCGACGGCGTGCTCACGGAGGTGATGCGTTCACCGAAGAACATCCAGGCTGGTCTGATCAGCCGCCTCAAGGTCATGGCCGACATCAACATCGCCGAGCGACGGGTTCCCCAGGACGGTCGCGTCGGCCTGACCGTGGGCGGCAAGAGCGTGGACCTCCGGATGGCCACCTTGCCCACCGTGTACGGAGAGAAGGTGGTCATCCGGATCCTGGACAAGAGCGCCGTCCTGCTGAAGCTCGAAGAGCTGGGGTTCCTGGACGGACCCTTCAAGCGGTTCCAGGAGGCGTTCACCAGGCCCTACGGGGCCATCCTGGTCACGGGTCCGACGGGTTCGGGGAAGTCCACCACCCTGTACGCCACCCTCAACATCATCAACAAGACCGACCGGAACATCATCACGGTCGAGGACCCGGTCGAGTACCGGCTGTCGGGCATCAACCAGATGCAGATGAACAATCGGGCCGGGCTCACCTTCGCCTCCGCCCTCCGGTCCATCCTTCGAGCCGACCCCGACGTGGTCCTGGTGGGGGAGATCCGGGACCGCGAGACGGCCCTGATCGCCATCGAGGCGGCCCTGACGGGCCACCTGGTCCTGTCCACGCTGCACACGAACGACGCCCCCTCGTCCCTGCCCCGCCTGGTGGAGATGGGCGTGGAGCCGTACCTCGTGGCCAGCGCCATCGACTGCATCGTGGCCCAGCGACTGGCCCGGAAGCTCTGCAACAAGTGCCGGGAGCCCTACAAGCCGACGGTGGCCGAGCTGGAGGCTGCCGGGTTCCCCGAGTTCGTGTGGGACGACGTCAAGGAGCTGTTCCGCCCCGTGGGATGCACCGCGTGCTCGAAGACCGGATTCCGCGGCCGGCTGGGGCTCTACGAGGTCATGCCGATGAGCGAGGAGATCGAGCGGATGACGGTGGAGCGGTCGGCCTCCGAGGAGATCCGACGCTCGGCCCGGCGGGACGGGATGGTCACGCTGCGGGAGGACGGCCTGGAAAAGGTCCGACTGGGCGTGACTTCTGTGGAAGAAGTGCTACGGGTCGTGACCTGACGTGCCGATGCATCCGAGGAACAGTCCCATGCCTGGCTCTGAAGGGATAGGTGTATGAAGGCCGAGCTGATGAACCGGGACGGGGAGGTCCCCTCAGTCCCCATCCAGGAGCTGTTGGGTCACGTGCTGGCCCTGGACGCGAGCGACCTGCACGTCACGGTGGGGGCCAAGCCCACGGTGCGGATCCACGGCGACCTCAAGCCCCTCGATCAGTACGAGATCCTGGAGCCCGACCAGGTCCGCCGGATGATCTACGCGATCCTCACCCAGCGCCAGCGGGAACGGCTGGAGCAGGACCTGGAGCTGGACCTCTCATACTCACTCCCCGGACGCGGGCGGTTCCGAGTCAACGTGTACTTCCAGCGCGACGCTCTGGGCGCGGCCTTCCGGTTCATCCCCTTCGTGATCCGGACGGTCGACGAGCTCGGGCTGCCGCCGCAGTGTGGTGACTTCGCCCGCCTCCCTCGTGGCCTGGTCCTGGTGACCGGCCCCACCGGGTCGGGGAAGTCCACCACCCTGGCCTCGCTCATCGATGTGGTGAACACCGAGCGCGAGGTCCACATCATGACGGTGGAGGACCCCATCGAGTATCTCCACCGGCACAAGCGCGCCGTCGTGAACCAGCGCGAGGTGGGAGCCGACACCCATTCCTTCTCCAACGCCCTCAAGCATGTGCTGCGCCAGGACCCGGACGTGATCCTGGTCGGTGAGATGCGGGACCTCGAGACGATCTCCACGGCCGTGACCGCGGCCGAGACCGGTCACCTGGTGTTCGCCACCCTGCACACGCAGGACGCCCCCCAGACGATCGACCGAATCATCGATGCGTTCCCTCCCCACCAGCAGCAGCAGATCCGGGTGCAGCTGTCGACGACGCTGCAGGGCGTCATCACCCAGCAGCTGCTCCAGACCTGGGACGGACGGGGCCGGGTGGTGGCATGCGAGGTGATGGTGACCACCCCGGCCATCCGAAACCTGATCCGTGAGGCCAAGGTCTACCAGGTCTACTCCGCCATGCAGGCAGGCGCTCGCTACGGGATGCGCACCATGGACCAGGCCCTGGCCTACCTGGTGACCAACGGCAAGATCTCGATGGAGCTGGCCAAGCAGCGCTGCCACGACCCACAGGAGTTGGAGCGCATGACGACGGGCGGGACAGGAGTGATGGCCAATGCCTAGCACCTTCGAGTACCGGGTTCGCGACCAGGCGGGGAAGGTCGTGAGTGGGACCTTGGTCGCGGACAGCGAGCAGCTGGTCGTCAACCGCCTGCGAGAGATGGGCTACGTCCCGCTGAAGGTGGGCGAAAAGGGCGGCAGCGGCATGAAGCGGGAGTTCAACTTCCGCCGCAAGGCGAAGCTCAAGGACATGGCCGTGTTCACCCGGCAGTTCGCCACCATGGTGAACTCCGGGCTGCCCATCCTGCGCGCGCTGTCCATCCTGGAGCAGCAGACCCAGTCCTCGATCATCGCCAGCGCCGTGGTCGGTGTCCGGACGGAGATCGAGCGCGGAGCGTCGCTCTCGGCGGCCATCGCCAAGTATCCGAAGATCTTCAACAACCTCTATGTGGCCATGGTTCGCTCCGGTGAGACCGGAGGTGTGTTGGAGTCGGTGCTGGAGCGCCTGGCGCTCAACCTGGAGCGAGAGGTGGCTCTGCGCCAGCGGATCAAGTCGGCGATGACGTACCCGATCGTGGTCCTGGGATTCGTCTCCCTGATCCTCATGGCGATGCTGGTTTTCATCGTGCCGCAGTTCAAGGACATCTACACCAACCTGGGGGGGACCCTTCCCCTGCCGACGAAGATCCTGCTGCAGATCAGCAACATCATCGTGCACAAGAGCCTGTTCATCATCGCGGGTATCGCGATCGTCGTGTACCTGATGCGCCGGTATTTCAAGACCCCTCAGGGGCGGGCCCAATGGGACGCCTTCAAGCTGAAGGTCCCGGTGTTCGGGCCGCTGTTCCACAAGACGGCGTTGGCCCGCTTCTCCCGGGTGCTGGGCGTCCTGAGCAAGTCCGGTGTGCCCATCCTGCACAGCCTCGAGGTCACGGCCGAGACGGTGAACAACACCCAGGTCTCCAAGGCGATCCTGGACGTTCAGCAGTCGGTGAAGCAGGGAGAGACGCTCTCCAAGCCGCTGGGCCGGCACGGGGTCTTCCCTCCCATGGTGGTGCAGATGCTGGCGGTCGGTGAGGAGACCGGGTCGATCGACACCATGCTGGACAAGGTCGCGACGTTCTACGACGAGGAGGTCTCCGCAACGGTCGACGCGCTGACCTCGCTGATCGAGCCCATCATGATCTTCTTCGTGGGAGGCGCGGTCGGTCTGGCGGTCATCGCCCTGTACCTCCCGATGTTCAACATCATTAACCTCATCAAGTAGCCCTGCCCGGACCCGCTCCCGCAGTCCGTCGCCATTGGCGTGCCCTGAAACCGGGCCTGGGGGGAGGCTCTCGGCGCCGCCCGGCTTGGCCGTACCTACCAGCACGTACTCCCTTCGGCGGAGAGGAAATCCGACCATTCGACCCCTCAATCGGGCTCGGTCCGGTGCCGAAACATGCCGAAGAGAACGGCGGAGACGTCGTTCGTCATGGTCATGTCAGAGGAGGTGATTCATCACATGATCGAAAAGATCGCGCGGAAGCTGCGTCACGAGGACGAGGGTTTCACCCTCATCGAGTTGATGGTGGTGGTTCTGATCATCGGCATCCTGATCGCCATCGCATTGCCGACGTTCCTCGGTGCGCGGACGCGGGCCCAGAACAAGGCCGCGACCTCGGACCTCCGGAACGCCATCGCAGCGGCGAAGACCGCCTACACGGACTTCGACGACTACACAGGCGCTGACACGGTCGCGGAGCTGACGGCCATCGAGCCGTCGCTGACCTTCGTGGCTGGTGGCGTCGCCGTCATCAACCAGGTCGGATTCGCCGAAGGTGACAACGGTGCGGCCGCCGACCAGGTGTGGGCGGGCGCGAGGCTCTCGGCCTCGGGCACGTGCTACTACCTGACCGACCGGTCCGCTGGACCGGGTGCCCTGGGAACGTTCCGGGCATCCGCCGTTGCGAACCCGTGCGTGCCGAACCTGGCACTCGCTGCGAGCGACGGTAGCTGGTAAGGCAAGCGACTCACGTTTCAAGGCGAGTGGGGGGCGGCCCGCAAGGGACCCGCCCCCTGTTCGCACCGGGACACGGAACGAGGAACGAAGGACAGGAAAAGGATGAGCTCTTGGAAGCGACGGGGGGAGTCGAGGGGATCCAGGACGCGAGGGGCACGCGACACGGCCTCCTCGGAGTCGGGATTCAGCCTCATCGAGCTGATGATCGTGGTGCTGATCATCGGCCTCCTGATCGCGATCGCGCTTCCGACGTTCGTCGGGGCCAGGCAGCGCGCCGAGGACAAGGCCACGCAGTCGAACCTTCGAACGGCGCTGGCCGCCGCCATGACCTTCTGGGCCGAGACCGGGGTCTACACCGGGTTCGACGTCCCGACGGCGGTCCAAGCCGAGTCCTCGATCAAATGGGTCGCGCCCGGTCCTCCCGCCCGTGGCGAAGTGGACATCGAGGACGCCAACGGCGGCTTCCTCCTGTTGGTGTCCCTCTCCGACACCGGTACCTACTTCTGCCTGTCTCAGGTGCCGGGGAGCCCGGTCACCGACAGGGGCATGAGCCAGGTCTTCACCGACGTCGATACCGAGGCCGAATGCACTGGGGGCTGGTGAGGGCGGATTGGCCTCGTGCGACGGTCAAGACTGCTCCCCCGGCCACCGAGAAAGAAGGACGGGATGCCTAGCTTGCTGACTGCTCTGGTGCGCCGCCTCCGCCGCCGCCTCCGGCCGGAGAGCGGCTTCACGCTGATCGAGCTGATGATCGCCGTCGGCGTGATCCTCACGGTCCTGCTCGCCCTGGCCTACACGGCCACGATCGGCTTCCAGAACATCGCGCTGGCCAGGCAGCGGCAGTCCGCGACCGGGCTGGCGAACCAGACGATGGAGCAGATGCGGGCCCTGCCGTTCGACGTGATCAAGAAGGGTCTGTCGAACGGCGACCTCTCCACGTTGAGCGACCCGAGCATCACGACGAGTGGCTGCGGAACGCCCCCGGTGTACTGCTACGGCGGAGAACAGATCCCTCGAGGGAACAACCCCAACGTCGTGCCGCTGGTGCCGCACACGCAGACGATCACCGTCGGTCCGACGCTCTTTACTGCCCGGGCCTATGTCACCTACTACAACAACATCTCGACCAACAACACGTTCCGGATCACCGTGGTGGTGAGCTGGCCGAACGCGGCGAAGGGGGGCATCCTGTCACAGGTTGCGACACAGACCGTCGCGTACTCCGGGAGTGGGTGCCTGGGAACCGGCACGCACCCCTTCGCTGCTCCGTGCCAGCCCTTCTTCTACGCGACAGGGACCGGCGACGCCGGGCACTTCGACATCACGGGCACCATCGACGGCGTGTCGCTGTCCGAGGCGAACCTCCTGCTGCCGGACTGGAGCTCGACCATGCAGGTCGAGCAGATCAGCGCGGTCCAGGGCATCACGGAGGCGTCGGGAGCCTCTCTGACGCTCACCGGCAACCCGGCCACCACGTCCGGATCGCAGCGGGGGACCAGCTCCTCCGACAACGATCCCGCCCAGCCTGGGAACGACTACAACACCAGCTCGGTCACCGGATCCGCGAGCTCCATCGCCACCGGCCCGGGCGGTGCGGGGAACAACACCTTGACCCTGACGCCGAGCTCAGGTGATCCCGGCACCAGCGTGAGCACGACGGACGCCAGCCTCGTCAAGCCGTGCCCGCTGACCGGGGTCAGCCAGACCGATCAGCAAGCGTGCGGCAACTCGACCGAGCAGCAGTCGGCCGCGGCGTCGGCGACCCTCGAGATGAAGAAGAAGCTGGATCTCGGAAGCACGACGCTGGCGTCGGTGGCTGCCTGGCCCTCCGGTGCGAAGGCGTTCACCAATCGCGACATTCAGGCGAACGCGGACGGTCTCGTCCACACCGACGCGACCAGGGCGCTCGGCCAAGTCCAAGTGGGGGGGCTGCCCTCCGGGCTCAACCCGGCGAAGGTCCCGGCCGGATGGACCGGATACCTCGTGACGATCTCAAACTTCACCGATACCGTCGTGGCCGAGGCCGGCACCAGCTCGGCCGCCCCGTCCGTGACCGCGAGCGGGACGATCAGCTACTGGAACGGCGTTGGATACACGGCCCTCGCGGTCGCCCCGGGCGCCTCGGTGGCCATTCCCGTGACGTCGGTCCACATCACGGACACGGTCGGCGGCAAGGTGCTGCAGATCGACATCCAGGGCTCGCCGAGCAGCGACTGCAACGCCTGGGTCCTGGGTTGCCCGGCCACCGGGGGAACGTCGACGTCCGCCACGGTGCTCACCTGCACGCCGGTGCCGTGCCCCAACAGCCGGACCGCGGCGACCGCCCAGTCGAACTCGCCGTTCGTGGCGAACATCTTCTATCGCGTGATCTACGACGGCGAGGTCCAGGCGTCGCTGACGATGCACGTGGACCTCGGGACGCTCCTTGCCCAGAACACCTACCAGCCCGCTCCGAGTGGGGCCTAGGGTGCTGCACGCGCTTGGCGCCGTTCGCCGGAGGATACGCTCCGAACGAGGCATGACCCTCATCGAGCTCGTGGTGGGTCTGGCCATCCTGAGTGTGATCCTGGTGGTCTGCGGGACCGTGCTGACCGGCATGCAGCGGGCGCTGAATCGCCAGACCGATCGCAGCGGCAGCAACGACCAGGCCCGCCTGGCGGTGGAGGAGCTCGACAAGGAGATCCGGTCCGGCAACGTGCTGTACGACCCCGGCCTCTCCGGGAAGGCCTGGTCGGACGATGCCGGGAACAGCATCTATCCGGGCATGGCGCTCCTCATCTACACCCAAACCAACGCGGTGACTCGGAACCCCGGGAACAAGTGCGTCCAGTGGCGCATCGTGGGGGGAGAGCTCCAACGGCGCGACTGGTCGACCACCTGGTCGGTGGACGGGAACGTGTCGCCCTGGCGGCTGATCGCCGACCACATCGTGAACCAGCCCAATCCGCCCATCCCGCCGACCACGCCGGCGTTCGCCATCGACCCCGATCCCAACAAGGGTGGCCGGACGATCGTCGTGAACATCCTGGTCAACCAGAACAGCGTCTCCGGCCAGACCGTGAACATCAAGGCCTCCGTGTCCGGTCGGAACACCGAATACGGCTATCCGAGCGACGTCTGCGCGTCGATCCCCCCCTACTGATCGGAGGCAAGGCGATGATTCAACGATTCAGCGAGGAGCGCGGGGTCGCCATGATCACCGCCCTGCTCGTCTCCATGGTGGTCCTGACCATCAGCGTGGCCGTGATCGCGCTGTCGCTGCACAATTCGCAGATCAGCGCGTTCGACCGCAAGCGGATCCAGTCGGTCGATGCGGCCGAGGCCGGCATCGACGCCTGGTTCTCCGGCATCACCAAGGTCAATACGGGCGACATGTGCGACGCGGCCATGTGGGATGGAACGTTGCCCAACGTCCCGGGTGCCGCCTTCGACGTCTCCATCACGCTGTACTCCACCTGGCCACCTCTGCCCGGTACGGAGATCACGTGCCCCGGGCCCGGGCAGCCGCTTGCCACCCAGCCGCTGGGCGCCCTGGTGGTGTCGAAGGGGACCGCGGTGGCCTCGTCGAACCCCGTGTCCGTCAGCCGAACCATGCAGAGCGAGGTCAAGCTGACCCCGATCTACGGCGGGTTCAACAAGGCCATCTTCTCCGACACTCAGCTCAACCTGCTGAACAAGCTGACGGCCAACGGCTACCAGGCGAACGACGCCGATGTCTACACGAACGGCAACCTGGCGCTGAACAACAACACGGTCATCGCCGGCAGCGCGTACGCGCAGGGGTTCGCCAGCATCTCCCAGGGCATCGTCAAGCAGGACGTCTGGGCGAACAACTACGCTGTGCTCTCCAACGGGATCGAGGTCTTCGGCAACACCACCTCGTCGACCTCCTACATCAGCCTGAGCAGCAACTCGACCATCGACGGGAACGCCAAGGCGGGCACGACCATCGGCGGCGGGACCATCAAGGGCACCAAGACGGCCAACTCGCCCTCCGGCCCCCCGCCGCAGACCTCCCTGCCGCAGCTGACCTTCAACCAGCAGGCGTGGGTCGACGCGGGCTACACGGTTTCCACGTTCGCCACCTGCGCCACCGCCAAGGCGTTCATCGACTCGGCCCCCAGCGGGAACAATGTGGTCCGGGTCACCCCGACGTGCGCCGCCGGCGGACTGTCGTGGGGCAACAACTCCACGATCAACGTCAAGGGCAACCTGGCCATCTTCGTGGACGGCGGCACCTCGGCCACCCACGCCATCTCGACCGTGAACCAGACCAACTGGAACGCGGTGGGAGGGGAGTGGACGGTCTACTTCGTCGTGCCCTACCGCCAGGGGCTGAACTGCACCAAGCCCTCGCCCTACGACATCTCGGTGTCGAACAACACCGGGTTCAACAACGGGCTGAAGGTGTTCGTGTACAGCCAGTGCAACGTCGACTTCGGCAACAACAACGCCAACGGAGTGAACGGCCAGATCATCGGCGGCACCGTGACCATCACCAACCAGATGACGCTGAACTACGTCCCGATCCTGGTCCCGGGGTTCAACCTCCTCGGGTACAACATACAGCCGTCCTATCTCCGTGAGATCGCGAACAGCTGACCCGATCTGGATCAGCGTCGGCGGGCACGCGTAGGCTTCCACCATGGTCGTCCTGCGCGTGCTCGCCTTCGTCGCGTTCGGCCTGGCCTTCGGGTCGTTCCTGACGGTGGTGGTCCACCGGGTCCCCGCGCGTCGATCGATCGTCGCGCCGCGGTCGGCCTGCCCGAACTGTGGTGCTCTCATCCGAGCCAGAGACAACGTCCCGATCGTCTCGTATCTCCTCCTCCGTGGCCGCTGCAGGGCGTGCGGGGCCAGCATCTCGGCCAGATACCTCCTGATCGAGCTGGTGACCGCCGCGCTGTTCGCCGCGGCCGCGATCAAGTTCGACAGCCTCTTCGCCACCGCCGTGCTGGCCCTGTTCTTCTCCGTCCTGGTGGCGGTCGCCGTGATCGACCTCGAGCACCGCATCGTGCCCAACCGGATCCTCTATCCGAGCCTGCTGGCCTTCCCGGTCATCCTGGCGGTGGGTGTCCTGGCCGGGGAACCCATCAGCCTGCTCCGGGCGGCGATCGGGTTCTTCGCCTATGGAGGGGGACTGTTCCTGGTGGCGCTGATCGCGCCGCACGGCATGGGGATGGGCGACGTGAAGCTCGCGGCGTTGATCGGCCTGGTCCTCGGAGCCTTCGGTCTGTCCTACGTGGCCGTGGCGGCCGCCGTGGCGATCCTGGCCGGGGGATTGGGGGCGGTGGCCCTGCTGGCATTCACCCGTGCCACCCGCAAGCAGACCGTCCCCTTCGGCCCGTATCTGGCCGGCGGAGCCGTCTGGGCGGCCTTCCTGGCTCCTCCGGTGGTCCGCTGGTACACCAGCTTCCTCCGGTAGTCGACCCTCCCCGGTCGACCTAACCGCCCCCAGTCTCGTCGGCTACCTGATGGTCGGTAGGAGTTGGCGAACGTCTCGAACCATTTGGGGGATGAGCAGGCGATTTCCCTCGCCATTCGTTCAAGTTCACTCGGTGGTGGTCGAAAACTAGATCGTTGACATGCCCAGATCACAGGTGTTAACTCCGATTCCCTTGTGGTTCCTGTTAAGGGATGAGGAGGACGATGGTGGTGTTGCGACTGTGGCAGATGTGGCATGTGTTGCAAGAGTTGGAGTTGTGAGAGGTGGGCAGGCGGAGGCCGTTTGTGGGCGACCGGCTGCTCACGGTAGCTGAGGTGGCTGGAACGATGCGGGTCTCGAACATGACGGTGTACCGGCTGATCAAGAGCGGACAGCTGGCCGCCGTCCGGGTCGGCAAGAACTATCGGATCCGGGAATCGGACGTGGATCGGTACCTACAGGAACGAGCGGTTCGGACCGAAGGGAACTAGGACATGCCGCAGGTACGGGTCGGGGTGGATATCGGATCGACGGGCGTTCGCGCCGCCGAGCTCTCCATGCGCAGCATCCCGCCGCAGCTGGTTCGGGTGGCGCAGGTCCCCATGGCCGAAGGCGCGGTCGGCAGCGGCGAGGTTCGCGACCCCGCGGCCGTCGCCGACGCCCTCCGCGAGCTGTGGCGACGGGGAAAGTTCCGTACGCGGGACGTCGTCCTCGGCGTGGCCAACCAGCGAGTCGTCGTCCGCGAGGTCTCCCTGCCGTGGCTCGCCGACAAGGAGCTGCGCGAGTCTCTCCCGTTCCAGGTCCAGGAGTTCGTCCCCATTCCGGTCGAAGAGGCCGTGCTGGACTTCCACATTCTCGAGGAGTTCGAGCGGGAGGACCGGCGGATGGTTCGCATCCTCCTGGTCGCCGCCCAGAAGAGCATGATCCAGCAGATCGTCGCGGCGGCCGAGATGGCCAAGCTTCGCCCGGTCGGCCTGGACCTCGTTCCCTTCGCCATCGTCCGCTCCGTCGGCTCCATCGACGGCATGGGGCTGGACGAGAGCGGCGGTGGAGACGAGGCCATCGTGGAGATCGGGGCAGATGTGACCAGCATCTGCGTGCACGCGTGGGGCGTCCCCCGCTTCGTGAGGATCCTCCCGTCCGGAGGCCACGACGTGACCACGGCAGTGGCCCGCGCGCTGGGCGTGCCGGACGACGAGGCAGAGTCTCTCAAGCGCGGCGCACACGAAGGCGGGCACGGCGATCGGGTCGAGCAGGCCGAGAAGGCCGGTCTCTCCCGCGCCGCCACCTTCGCCGACGACATCCGGTCGTCCCTCGACTTCTACCAGTCACAGATGCCGGGAGCCCGGATCGGCCGCGTCCTGTTGACCGGCGGCGGATCCAAGCTGCCAGGCCTTCAGCGCCTGCTGGCCGAACGGCTGCCGGTGCCCGTGTCCGAAGGGCATCCGTTCCATCGGGTGTCCCCGTCGCTCGATCTGAACGAGGAAGCCGCGGCTGAGACCGAGCCCCTGCTCGCGGTGGCCGTTGGACTGGCCCTCCCGGGGGTGCGTGGATGACTCAGGTAAACCTTCTCCCAGGCGACGTCAAGGAACGTCAGCTCACCCGCCGCCTCACCGCGGCCGTGATCCTGGCCGTCGGCGCCGTGGTGGCCCTGCTGTTCGTCGTGTACGTGCTGGAGGCCGCCAAGCTCTCCGATGCCAGCCACAAGCTGCAGGCGCAGGAGGCGACCAACGCCGACGTCCAGTCCCAGATCGACGAGCTGTCACCGTTCGCGCAGCTGAAGGCCCAGGTGGCCGCCCGCGAGGCCCTCATCGCCTCGGCCATGGACGGCGAGGTCCTGTGGTCGGGCGTCCTCCGGGACGTCTCCATGGTCATCCCCGACAAGGTCTGGCTGAGCGGGATGCAAGGCACTCTGAGCACGCCGATCGAGGCGGTTCCGGTGGCTCCTGCTCCCGCGGAGCCCGGCGCCACCCCCAGCCCGGGGGCCACCCCAATCCCGGCGGCGCCCGTGGCACCGGTGGGGCCGGCGCTGGTCGGCACCATCCAGTTCCAGGGATTCGCCGAGGATCACCCCTCGGTGGCCCAGTGGCTGACCAGGGTCGAGCACGTGACCGGGTGGGCGAACCCGTGGATCAGCATCGCCACGGAGTTCGACCTCAACGGCGAGACGACGATCGAGTGGACCGGGTCCTTGGACCTGACCAACGAAGCGACGCTCCAGGGAGGACCGCGATGAACAAGAAGCCCGCCCTGATAGCGGCCCTGGTCGGCGTCGCGGTGGCCCTGGCCATGCTGGTCGGCCTCATCACGCCGAAGGCCTCGCAGGTCCGCTCCAAGCAGAAGGACGTCGACGCGGCCGTGGCGAAGCAGGACGAACTGCAGCTCCAGCTCAGTCAGCTCCAGGCAGCGGCGAAGGACGCCCCGAAGGATCGGAAGCGGCTGGCCAAGCTGCAGACCCAGATCCCGCCAGAGGCCGACCTGCCCGGGCTGATCCGCTCGCTCAACAGCACCGCGGACAAGTCGGCCGTGGACTTCGCGTCCCTCGCTCCGGCCGCCCCGACGGCCTCCGGCCAGATCAGCGTGATCCCGATCCAGATCACCATCAAGGGATCCTTCTTCGCCCTGGACCACTACCTGTACCTGCTGGAGAACCTGGCGAGGGTGTCGAAGGTCATGGACGTGACGGTCACGCCCCTGGACCAGACCATCTCGCCGCCGCAGCTCCAGATGTCGATCACGGCGAACTTCTTCACCACCGATCCCAGCGCGGGCCCGGGCTCCATCCCGGGTGGCGCTGAAGAGCAAGCACCGGCCGTCGTGCCGACGCCGGCGCCGTCACCCACGGAGGCCTAGTCGATGCCCATGTCATCTCGCGACCGACGCGCCTGGATCATCCTGGGTGCCGTAGCGGTCCTGGCTGTCGCGGCGTTCTTCCTGTTCGTCCGCAAGGGCTCGTCTCCGGTGGCCAGCCCCCAGACCTCCCTGGACCAGAGCGGCGTCCTGCCGGCCCCGGCACCCTCTCCCAGCCCGACGGGCAAGCACAAGAGGGTGCTGGTCTTCTCCGGCCGTGACCCGTTCTGCTGCAACCCGACGACCCCGGCTCCCGTCACCAGCACCGGATCCACCGTCGCGCCCGCGGGCACGCCGTCCTCGGGACCGAGCGGAGGGTCCAGCTCCACCTTCAACGGGCAGACCATCGTGCTGATCGACATCTTCACCGACAACGGAACGGATCAAGCGCAGGTGGAGGTCGACGGGACCGTCTACACGGTCTCACCAGGCGATAGCTTCGCCGGCGACTTCACCTTGAACTCGATCAGCGGCTCCTGCGCGGATTTCTCTTTCCAGAGTGAATCCTTCACTCTGTGTGAAACCGCGAACAAGTAGCGGCCATCTAGTACCGGCAGCGTAGGTTCCGGCGTCCGCGACGGGGGGAGCGGCCGCCGGTGGGGCGGCCCCGATTCGGGGCCGCCCCGTTCTTTTGGCCGTATCATCCCCGTCCGTGGACCATGCCGCGCGACGCGATCGCTTGACCTCCCGTCTCACCGAGCTGGGCGCCGAGGCGCTCCTGGTGACCAGGCTCCCCAACGTCCGCTACCTCAGTGGATTCACCGGTTCGAACGGGCAGCTCCTTCTCACCGCCGCCGGCGGCACCTTCCTCACCGACGGCCGGTATGTCGAGCAGTCGCGTCACGAGGTCCCCGATCTGCGACGGAGCGCCTACACGGGCGAGTTCGCTCCGCGGTTCGCCGAGGCGTGCTCGGAGCTGGGCGCGTCCCGGGTCGCCTTCGAGTCGGCCGGTGTCACCTACCACACGTATCGCCAGCTGACCGAGACGGGCGTCGAGCTGATCCCGACCACCGAGGAGGTCGAACGGCTGCGTCGCGAGAAGGATCCGGAGGAGCGCGCCGCGCTGGCCGCGGCGCAGGCCATCGCCGACCAGGCGTTCGAGGTGCTGGTGGGCAAGCTGATCGAGGGCGTGACCGAGCGCCAGGTGGCCCTCGATCTCGACGTCTCGTTGCGGGCGCTCGGCGCCGACGCGGTGGCGTTCGACACGATCGTCGCGTTCGGCGAGAACAGCGCCGAGCCCCATCACCATCCGACCGACCGAGCCTTGTCGACCGGAGACCTGGTCAAGGTGGACTTCGGGTGCGTGGTCCATGGGTACCACTCCGACATGACCCGGACGCTGGCCTTCGGCGAGCCCTCGGGCCGGCTGCGGGAGGTCTACGAGTTGGTCCGTGAGGCGCAGCAGGCCGGCGTCCATGCCGTACGGGCCGGGGCGACGTGCGGCGAGGTCGACCGGGCCACCCGAGACCCCATCCGCGAGGCCGGGTACGGCGAGCAGTACCGCCACTCCGTTGGACATGGGGTCGGCCTGGAGATCCACGAGCAGCCATGGCTCCGGCAGGGCAGCGCCGACGTGTTGCCGGCCGGCACCGTCGTCACCGTCGAGCCGGGCGTGTATGTGGAGGGGGAAGGCGGAGTCCGGATCGAGGACATGGTCGAGGTCACGGCCGACGGCGGTCGTGTGCTGCCCCGGACCCCGAAGGAGCTGATCGTCCTGTGACCGGGGAGTTGCTGTGAGCGTCAACACCAACGACTTGAAGCGCGGGATGACCCTGGACCTGGACGGAACGCTCTTCCAGATCATCGAGTTCCAGCACGTCAAGCCCGGGAAGGGCGGGGCGTTCGTCAGGACGAAGCTCCGCAACCTGAAGACGGGGGGCGTGGTGGACCGGACGTTCAACGCCGGTGTGGACGTGGGCCTGGCCATCGTGGAGCGCAAGGACATGCAGTTCCTCTATCGCGACGGTCAGGACCTCGTCTTCATGGACACCGAGACCTACGACCAGCACCACGTGCCCGAGACCGTGGTGGGCGACCTGGCCGGGTACCTGACAGAGGGGGCCACCGCGGTGGTGGCCATGCACCAGGGGAACGCCATCGGCGTGGACCTGACGGCCTCCGTCGTCCTGCGCGTGGCGAAGACCGATCCCGGCGTCCGGGGAGATCGGGTCAGCGGCGCCCTGAAACCGGCGACGCTGGAGACCGGTCTGGTGGTCAACGTGCCGCTGTTCGTGGAAGAGGGCGACGCGATCAAGGTCGACACCCGGACCGGTGAGTACATCACCCGGGAGAAGTAGCACGGGGCATCGTCGCCGGAGAACCGCCCGGCGACAGGCCGTCGATCTCCTGTATCAGGCCGATCTCATGGGCCGCGAGCCCCTGTCCGTGCTCGAGGAGTGGCGCGCCGCCGGCCGAGCCGTCCCGGACTACACGGTCGAGCTGGTCTCGGGGGTGGCGGAGCGTCTCGGGGAGATCGACGGGCTGATCGGATCGAGCTCAGAGGGTTGGGCGGTGCACCGCATGCCGGTCATCGACCGGACCATCCTTCGGGTGGCGTGCCAGGAGCTTCACGCGGGCGTGCCGACGGCGGTGGCCATCAGCGAGGCGGTGCACCTGGCGAACGAGCTGTCCACGGAGGACTCGGGCAGGTTCGTGAACGGGGTGCTCGGGACGATCGCCCGCCGGGCCGTGAGTGGGCCGGCGGAGGGAGAGGGTCCTTAGCTCTCGGCGGGCTTGTCCGCGGTGGAAGCGGGAGTCGCCGGAGCCGCCGGCTCCTCGTCCTGCTCGCGGATGCCCTTCTTGAACTCGCGCTGGGCCTTGCCGAGTGACTTGGCCAGCTCGGGGAGCTTCCTCGAGCCGAACAGCAACAGGACGATGCCGAGGATCAACAGCAGTTCGGGGAGACCAAGACCTGCCATGTGCTCGCCTCCTGGGTCGTGCTGCCAGTGTAGGCCTATCCCCGGCGATCTGCCTAGCTCGGATGTGACGATTCCGCGGGCCCGGCCACAGCCAATCCCGCCAGCGAGACGGCCTCGGCTTCGATGGCATAGCGTTCCTGAAGGCGATCCAACCAAGGCAGCCGTTCCCGGCCGATGGCCGCTCCGAGGAGCGCGCCGGCCACCGCCCCGTTGGTGTCGGTATCGCCGCCCAGCTCCATGACCGCGAGCACCCCGACGTCGAAGTCGGTGTGCCGGGTGACCGCCTGCAGTCCCGCGGCCGCGGTGAAGAGGCAGAAGCCCATGTCGGGGCCGTCGATCGGCCGCGACTGGCCGACGGCGCCGACCAGGAACTCCAGCTCCTCGCCTCCCTCGCGGTCGATCACCGTCTGGAGCGCTGCGCCGACCGCCGCGTCCGCCGGCTCCCCGCGAACCAGCGCAGCCACGGCGAGCGTCACCGCCAGTACCGCGGTTCGACAACGAGGGTCGTAATGCGTCAACGCTGACAGCCGCGGCGCCAGCTCTGGGAGCTCGCTCGGGACGTTCGCATACGCCGCCCCGAGCGGCGCGCAGTACATGACGGAACCGTTCCCGGCGGACACCTCCGGCCCGCGCTCTTCCCACACCGACTTCGAGACCTCTTCGACCCTCCCGCCCTCGAAAAGCCGTTGAAGGACCCGTCGCGTCGTCGATCCGATCCCTCGCCGGTCGTTGGCGTACCACTCCAGATGTCGAGCGATCAGGTCGTCGGGGTCGAAGCCGCGCTTCGCGACCAGGCTTCTGATCAGGTTGCGCGCCAGGGCCGTGTCGTCCGTGGTCGTGCCCGGGGGGAACGATCCCCACGGCAACTCGAAGATCGGAACGGGATGCGGAATCCCATTGGCGCGCAGGCCTTCCAACGGAGCTCCAAGCGCGTCGCCCAGCGCCAGCCCGAGAACGCATCCGACCGCCCGGTCCCCGATCATTGCTTGAGTCCGGTCCACGATGTGCAGAATAGGTCCCTCGATGTGGTCAATCCTCGCGGCATGCGCGTTCGACCCCAAGCACCCGAACGCCCCATGCCATGACGTGGTCACCACGCCTCTGTGGGTTCCTGTGCTATGGGTCCTGGGGATCGTCGCCATCCTCGTGGTGAGCCTGGTCCTGATCCTCTGGGCAACCCGGC
This sequence comes from Actinomycetota bacterium, assembly GCA_044870295.1. Lineage (GTDB taxonomy): Bacteria > Actinomycetota > UBA4738 > UBA4738 > UBA4738 > AC-52. The sequence continues at coordinate 31,992 of JBIOYQ010000021.1, read as the reverse complement.
GCAGGCAAGCAGCGGCATCGGACGAGGACACAGCGCGCAGACTGGCGCGTTGACAGTTCGCTCGATGTCGCTATCCTTTCCAGGACAGCTTCCCCTTTAAGTCCGGTCCCGTGAGGCCGGGAAGGGAGACGAGAAGACGTGACACTCGCAGACGCTCCGCGGCACCCGCGGGGCGCTTTTCTTTGTCCCGGCTCGCCCCGATGAGCGTGTTCGTGGAGCGGGGGCGGCTGCTCGACGAGGCCGAGATCCGACGGGCCATCACCCGGATCGCCCACGAGATCCTGGAGCGGAACAAGGGGGCCGGGCGGCTGGTCCTGATCGGGATCGCCGCTCGCGGCGACGACCTGGCCCGGAGGCTGGCCGCGGAGATCGAGCGGATCGAGGGGGTCGCGGTCCCGGTCGGGGTCCTCGACATCACCTTCTACCGCGACGACATCGGGATGCGGGCGGAGGCTCCCGAGGTCCATGAGACGCGCATCTCCTTCGACATCACCGGAAGCACGGTCGTCCTGGTCGACGATGTCCTCTTCACGGGCCGCACGATCCGGGCGGCCATGGACGCCCTAGTCGACTTCGGCCGCCCCGAGGCGATCCAACTCGCGGTTCTGGTGGACCGGGGCCACCGCGAGCTTCCCATCAGGGCCGACTACGTCGGCAAGAACGCCCCCACCCGGCGGGACGAGGACGTGCGCGTGCACCTGGCCGAGACCGACGGCGAGGACGCCGTGGCCGTGGGGGAGAAGGAGCGTGAACCGGCGTGATCAAGCACCTGCTCTCGATCAACCAGCTCTCCAGCGAGGACATCGTCCGAGTGCTCGACACCGCGGAGAGCTTCCGCGAGGTCGGGACGCGCGTGATCAAGAAGGTGCCGGCCCTGCGCGGCCGCACCGTGGTCAACCTGTTCTACGAGAACTCCACGCGGACCAGGATCTCCTTCGAGATCGCCGCCAAGCGGCTGTCCGCGGACGTCATCAACTTCTCGACGTCGGGATCGTCCGTCTCGAAGGGGGAGAGCCTCAAGGACACGGCGCTTACCCTGCAGGCGATGGGGGCCGATGCCATCGTGATCCGGCATTCGTCCTCCGGCGCGCCGCAAACGCTCACCAGATGGGTGTCGGCCAGCGTCCTCAACGCCGGAGACGGGACGCACGAGCACCCCACGCAGGCCCTGCTCGACCTGTTCACCATCCGCGAGCACTTCCCCAACTTCGAAGGGCTCCGCGTGGCCATCGTGGGCGACGTCCGGCATTCCCGAGTGGCCAGATCGCTGACCTTCGCCCTGTCGAAGATGGGGTCGCAGGTCACCCTGGTCGGGCCGCCCACGCTGATCCCGCCCGAGGCGCCGGCATGGGGCGCCGAGGTGTCCCACGACCTGGACGGCGTCCTGCCCAAGGCCGAGGTCTGCTACATGCTGCGAGTCCAGCGCGAACGTCAGCGCCAGCAGTTCTTCCCCAGCGTCAGGGAATACTCGCGCCTGTTCGGGCTGACGCAGTCCAGGGTCGAAGCGCTGCCCGAGACGGCGGTGGTCATGCACCCCGGCCCGATGAACCGAGGCGTGGAGATCGCTTCAGACGTCGCCGATCTCCCGCGAGCCATCATCACGGACCAGGTCACCAACGGGATCGCCGTGCGCATGTCCTTGCTGTACCTGATGCTCGGCGGAGAATCGAAGGGGGCGGCACCAGATGCCTAGCCGCATCCTCTTCAAGGGCGCCAGGCTGGTCGACCCGGCTTCGGGCCACGACGGCCCCAGCGACGTGGTGATCGAGGACGAGGAGGTCCTCGAGGTCGGGCAGGGTCTGGGGACCGCCGGAGCGGAGATCCTCGACTGCGACGGGTTGATCCTGGCGCCCGGCCTGGTCGACCTGCACACCCACCTGCGTGAGCCTGGGTTCGAACACAAGGAGACGGTCGAGACCGGATCGCGGGCCGCCGCCGCCGGCGGGTTCACCGCAGTGTGCGCCATGCCGAACACGGACCCGGTGGCCGACAACACCGCGGTGGTGATGGAGGTTCGCAACCTGGCGGACAAGGCAGGGCTGTGCGACGTGTTCCCGGCCGGCGCCATCACCAAGGGGCTGGAGGGAGAGTCGCTCACCGACATCGCGGAGATGGCCGACGCGGGCGTCCGGCTGTTCACCGACGACCACAACTGCGTGCAGTCCTCGCGGGTGATGCGGCTGGCCATGGAGTACGCGAAGGCATTCGACGTCGTGATCTCCCAGCATGCCCAGGACGCCGCCCTGTCCGAGGGGTGGCAGATGCACGAGGGGTACTACTCGGCGTTGCTGGGGCTGACCGGGACGCCGGCGGAGGCCGAATCCGTGGTGGTGGCCAGGGACCTGGCCCTGGCGCGCTTGACCGGTGGCCGCCTGCACGTGACGCACGTCTCGGCGGGCGAGTCGGTCCGCGCGCTGCGCGAGGCGAGGCTGCGACAGATCCGCGTGACGGCGGACGTGACCCCGCACCACCTGACGCTGCTCGATCAGGACCTGGTGGGATACGACACGAACCTTCGGATCAACCCGCCCCTGCGATCCGCAGAGGACCGTGAGGCCCTTCGGGGGGCGCTGGGGGAGGGGACGATCGACGCCGTGGCCACGGACCACGCTCCGCACGCCCCCGAGGAAAAGGAGCAGGAGTTCGACCAGTCCCCGCCCGGCACGATCGGGCTGGAGACGGCGCTGGCGGTCGTCCTGACAGAGCTGGTGGAGCCGGGTGTGATCGACCTGCCGACCGCGCTCGACCGGTTGTCCGCGCGCCCGGCCAGGATCCTGGGACTGGACGAGCATGGTGGACCCGTGGCGCCGGGCCGTCCGGCGAACCTCGTCGTGTTCGACCCCTCTGCCGAGTGGACGGTGGGGGCCGAGCCGTTCCGCTCCATGGCGCGCAACTCGGCGTTCACCGGGCGCACGCTGCGGGGCCGCGTGGTCCACACGCTGCTCCGAGGGACCTTCACGGTCAAGGAGGGGCGGCCCACCAGGTGACGCCCTCCGCCCCTCCCGCCCTCCTGGTGCTCGAGGACGGCGCGGCGTTCCGGGGGCGGTCCTTCGGCGCCGAGGGCGAGGCCTTCGGCGAAGCGGTGTTCAACACGGCCATGGCCGGCTATCAGGAGGTCCTGACCGACCCGTCCTATACGGACCAGATCGTGGCCATGACCTCACCGCACCAGGGCAACTATGGGGTGAACCAGGACGACATCGAGTCGGATGGCGTGCGGGTAGCTGGGTTCGTCGTGCGGCAGGCTTCCCGCAGAACGTCGTCCTGGCGGGCGACGGGTTCGCTTGGTGCGTATCTGGCGGAGTCGGGCGTGCCCGGCATCGAGGGCATCGACACGCGTTCCCTCACGCTGCGCATCCGCGAAGGCGGGGCGATGCGCGCCGCCATCTCCGCCCTCGACCTCGACGTCGACTCACTCGTGGCGCGGGTCAGAGCGATGCCGGGCATGGAGGGCGCCGATCTGGCGGCCTCGGTGTCGACCGAGCGGCCGCGCGCCGCGTCCGAGCTGGTGGGACCGGTCCGCGCCAACATGGATCGGGTGTTCCGCGTGGCGGCGATCGACTTCGGCATGAAGCGCAACATCCTCCGGTTGTTGGCCGAGAATGGCTGCGACACAATGATTTTCCCGGCACGAACCCCGGCCGTCGCGATCCTTCGCGAAGGGTTCGACGGTGTCTTCCTCTCGAACGGCCCTGGGGACCCCGCGGCCACCACCTACGGGATCGAGACCGTCCGCGGGCTCCTCGGCCGGATCCCCGTGTTCGGGATCTGTCTCGGCCACCAGCTCCTGGGGCTCGCCCTGGGAGGTACCACGTTCAAGATGAAGTTCGGCCACCGGGGCGTGAACCAGCCGGTGAAGGACCTCAGCACGGGGCGTGTCGAGATCACCAGTCACAACCACGGATTCGCCGTGGATCCGCTGGGGTGGCCCGCGGTCGAATCCGGGTCGGCTGCCCCGATGGTCGGGACCGACCACGGACGGGTCGCGCTGACGCACTGGAACCTCAACGACGGAACGCTGGAAGGCCTCCGCTGCCTCGACCTGCCCGCGTTCTCCGTGCAGTACCACCCGGAAGCCTCCCCGGGGCCGCACGACGCCGGCCACCTGTTCGCTCGCTTCCGCGAGCTGATGGCCTGATGCCCGCGCGAGAGGACATCCGGTCCATCCTGGTGATCGGGTCGGGGCCCATCGTGATCGGACAGGCGTGCGAGTTCGACTACTCGGGCACGCAGGCCTGCAAGGTCTTGCGCTGGCTGGGGTATCGCGTGGTGCTGGTGAACTCGAACCCGGCCACGATCATGACCGACCCCGAGTTCGCCGACGCCACGTACGTCGAACCGCTCGCGCACGACTCGGTCCTGGCGATCATCGAGCGGGAACGACCGAATGCGTTGCTCCCGACGCTCGGTGGGCAGACGGGTCTCAACGTCTCGGTGGCGCTGGCCGAGTCCGGCGCCCTGGCCTCCCATGGCGTTCGGCTGATCGGCGCCGGGATCGACGCCATCCGGCGTGCCGAGGACCGCCGGCTCTTCGTCAAGACCATGCAGGACGCGGGGCTGCCTCTCCCGCGATCGGGGTTCGCCCACACCGTGGCCGAGGCCCTGTCGGTGGCCGGGGACGTCGGCTACCCGGTCATCGTCCGACCGTCGTTCGTCCTGGGCGGAGGCGGGAGCGGGCTGGCCGACGGACCCGACGAGCTGGCTCGAATGGCGGCGGAGGGCTTGGCCGCCAGTCCGATCACCGAGGTGCTCGTGGAGGAGTCGGTGGCGGGATGGAAGGAGTTCGAGCTGGAGGTCATGCGCGACGGCGCGGACAACGCCGTCGTGGTGTGCTCGATCGAGAACGTGGACCCCATGGGCGTGCACACGGGGGACTCGGTGACGGTCGCTCCCGCCCAGACCCTGACCGACCGCGAATACCAGGTGATGCGGGACCACGGCCTGGCGTGCATCCGCGCCATCGGCGTCGAGACGGGCGGGTCGAACGTGCAGTTCGCCGTGAACCCGGTGGACGGTCGGATCGTGCTGATCGAGATGAACCCGCGCGTGTCGAGGTCCTCGGCGCTGGCGTCGAAGGCGACGGGCTTCCCCATCGCGAAGATCGCCGCCATGCTGGCCGTGGGGTTCACGCTCGACGAGATCCCGAACGACATCACCGGCGAGACGCTGGCCGCCTTCGAGCCCGCACTCGATTACGTCGCGGTGAAGGTCCCGCGATGGGCCTTCGAGAAGTTCCCTTCCGCCGACGCCGGGCTCAACACGAAGATGAAGTCGGTCGGCGAGGTCATGGCCATCGGGCGGACCTTCACCGAAGCGCTGGGCAAGGCGTTCCGAGCTCTCGAGCGCGACTTCGATCTCGGGCCGGATGGGCCGGCGCCGTCGCTGGCCTCGCTGGCCATCGCGTCCGAGCACAGGCTCCTGGCTCTGGAAGCAGCTCTGGCCGCCGGCCACCCCATCGACGAGGTCGCCGCGGCCTCACGGATCGACCCTTGGTTCGTGGACCAGATCGCCCAGGTCGCGGAGGCGGCCGAGGCGCTCCGTGGGCGTGCCCTGGACTCGATCGGGGCCGACGATCTGCGTGAGGCCAAGCGGACCGGCCTCTCCGACCGGCGGATCGCTCGCCTCACGGGTTCCACCGAGCAGGAGGTCAGGCAGGTGCGGGTCGGCCTTGGAGTCGTCCCGGTGTTCAAGACCGTCGACACGTGCGCCGGCGAGTTCGCCGCCCGCACGCCCTACTACTACTCCACCTACGAGGACGAGACGGAGGTGCGTCCGAGCCTGCGGCCGAGGGTGGTGATCCTGGGCGCGGGCCCCAACCGGATCGGCCAGGGGATCGAGTTCGACTACGCCTGCGTCCACGCCGCGTTCGCCTTGCGCGAGGCCGGGTTCGAGACCGTGATGGTCAACTCCAACCCGGAGACCGTGTCCACCGACTACGACACGAGCGACCGCCTCTACTTCGAACCGCTGACCCTGGAGGACGTGCTGGCGGTCTGCGCGGCGGAGGGGCCCCTGGGCGTGGTGGTCCAGCTCGGAGGCCAAACGCCACTGGCGATGGCCGCCGGGTTGGCCAAGGAGGGCGTGAGGGTACTGGGGACCTCGCCGGCGGACCTGGACGTCGCGGAGGACCGGGTGAAGTTCGGGCGGCTGCTCCGCGATCTCGGCATCCCGGCGCCCACGCACGGCGAGGCGCATTCGAACGCCGAGGCGCGACAGGTGGCCGATCGCATCGGCTACCCCTTGTTGGTACGCCCGTCGTACGTGCTGGGCGGACGGGCCATGGAGATCGTCTACGACCCGGGTGAGCTGGACCACTTCGTGGCCACGGCCGCCGCCGCCAGCCCGGATCACCCCGTGTTCATGGACCGATTCCTCGAGGGCGCCATCGAGGTGGACGGGGACGCCGTCGCCGACGGACAAGAGATCCTCGTCGGCGCGGTCATGGAGCACATCGAGGAAGCCGGTGTGCACTCGGGAGACTCGTCGTGCGTGATCCCGCCCGCCACCCTCTCCGACGACGTCCTGGACCGCATCGAGGAGACGGTTGCGGAGATCGCCCGGGCGCTTCGGGTCCGGGGCTTGCTGAACGTGCAGCTGGCCGTGCGCGACGAGGTCGCCTACGTCCTGGAGGCGAACCCTCGCGCGTCACGCACCGTCCCCTTCGTGGGCAAGGCGACGGGTGTGCCCCTGGCCAAGCTCGCCGCAAGGGTGATGGCGGGAGCGACCTTGGCGGACCTGCGGCTGGAAGGCCTGATCGGCGACGAAGCCGGTCGCTACCGGCACCTGCCGCATGTGGCGGTGAAAGCTGCGGTCCTGCCCTTCGGACGCTTCCCTGGTGTGGACACGCTGCTGGGGCCCGAGATGCGCTCCACCGGCGAGGTGATGGGCGTCTCCCCGGACCTGGGCTCGGCTCTGGCGAAGGCACAGCGCGGAACCGGGGCGGCCCTGCCGTCGACCGGCACCGTGTTCGTGTCCGTCGCCGACCGCGACAAGCGGGCGGTCGTCCTGCCGGCTCGCCGGCTGTCCGACCTGGGGTTCGAGATCCTGGCGACCCGGGGGACGGCCGCTCTGCTGGCCCGCGCCGGGATCCCGGCGCGCGTGGTGCGCAAGCGTTCCGAGGGAAGCCCAGACCCCGCCGAGCTGATCGCCGCCGGCCGGGTCGACCTGGTGATCAACACGCCGTTCGGCCGTGGACCTCGTACCGACGGCTACTTCATCAGGACCGCGGCGGTCGCTGCGGGGATCCCGTGCATCACCACGGTGCCCGGCATCCTCGCCGCGGTGCAGGGGATCGAAGCCGTGCGGTCCGGCGGGCGGCCTCCTCGGTCACTGCAGGAGTACCATGCCGCGGAACCTGCGCCGGCGGCCTCCGAGCAGCTCGTCTTGGTCGAGCTGGATGCCGTCCCGGCCGTCTCCCTGGTGACGGAAGAGGCCACATGATCAGGACCCAGTGCGAGGTGTTGTCCAACCGCCGGACCGGCGCCTATCACGCCGTGACCCTGGTGGCGCCGGACATCGCCGACCAGGCCAAGCCCGGACAGTTCGTCGAGATCGCTGCGCCCGAGGGACGCGACATCCTGCTCCGCCGGCCCTTCTCGATCCATCAGGCATCCCGCCGCGGGGGATGGGCCGGAACGCTCGAGATCGTCCTCGACTCGGTGGGACCAGGCACGCAATGGCTGTCCGACGTGAAGACCCACGACGTCCTGGACGTGATCGGTCCGTTGGGCCGTGCGTTCAGCATCGCCGACGAGCTCGACCCCTGCCTGCTGGTGGGGGGCGGCTACGGCGCGGCGCCCCTGTTCTTCCTGGCGGAGGAGCTCCGGGTGCGGGAGAAGGTCGTGCACATGGTGCTGGGCGCGCGAGACCACGAGCGCGTCTTCAAGCCGATCGAAGGGAAGCGGATGGCCGAAGCGGTGGTGATCACCACCGAGGACGGCTCCATGGGCGAGCGGGGCCGGGTCACCGACGTGCTGCCCACCATGCTGGCCCGCACGGGGGCCAAGGTGGTGTACGCGTGCGGACCCAACCCCATGCTTCGTGCGGTCGCCGAGTACTGCCTCTCCCGCGGCGTGCCCTGCCAGGTGGCGGTGGAAGAGAAGATGGCCTGCGGAATCGGCGTCTGCTGGACGTGTGTGGTCCCCGTCATCGCCCTGGACGGTCGGGGATGGTGGAACGTCCGCGCCTGCCTCGAAGGACCGGTGTTCAACGGGGCACGGATCTGGTGGGACCGCTGGCTGGGGAAGCCCGAGCCCACGGAGGAGCCTCCAGACGCGGACCAGGCGGGAGCCGAGGACGACGCCGATGAGCGAACCGGGGAGCTGTCGGCGCGGTGACCGGGCCTCTGGACGAGTCGATCCGCATGAACGGGGAGGTCGAGGCGGGCGAGCCCGTCGTGGAGGAGGGACCGTCCCTCAGGGTCGACCTGGGCGGAGGCGTCGTGCTGCCGTCGCCGGTGCTGGCAGCGTCGGGATGCTTCAACGCCGGCCGGGAGATGGCCGGCCTGGTGGACCTGGCACGCATCGGCGGGATCGTGACCAAGAGCGTCACGCTCAACCCCACCAAGGGGTTGCCGGTGCCGCGGATGGCCGAGACCCCGTCGGGCATGTTGAACGCCATCGGGTTGCAGAACCCCGGGGTCGAGGGATTCCTCGACAAGGAGGCGCCGTTCATCGCCGCGGCCGGCGTGCCGATCTTCCTGTCGATCGCGGGGAAGAGCATCGAGGAGTTCACTCAGGTGACCACGCGACTGCGCAACCTACCGGGCGTGGTCGCCATCGAGGCCAACATCTCCTGCCCGAACGTGGAGCGGCGCAACCAGGTGTTCGCCTGCCATCCGCACGACGCGGCGGAGGTCATCGGCATCATGAGCCGCATGACCACACTGCCGATCTTCGCGAAGCTCACCGCCGACGTGACCAACATCGTGGAGGTCGCCGAGGCGTGCGTGCGGGCCGGCGCGCACGGGCTGTCGCTCATCAACACGTTGCTGGGGATGGCGATCGACACGGAGACGTTCCGCCCGAAGCTGGGCGCGGTCACCGGCGGTCTGTCGGGCCCCGCCATCAGGCCGGTGGCGCTGCGGTGCGTCTATCAGGTGGCCCAGGCGCTTCCCGACGTCCCCATCATCGGGATCGGTGGGATCCGCTCGGCCAACGATGCCATCGAATTCCTGCTGGCGGGGGCTTGGGCGGTCGAAGTCGGGACCGCCAACTTCTTCGATCCCGCCGTCCTGGTGGACGTCGGTGACGGCATCCGCCGGTTCCTGGAGCGCAAGGAGCTGGCCAGCCCGGCGGACCTGCGAGGGAAGGTGCGGCTCAGCCGAAGTGTCCAGGAACCCGCTTATCGTAGCGGCTGACGTCGCCGACGCCGGTCGCGCCGAGGCGCTGGCCGAGCGGCTGGCGGGGCTGGTGGCGTTCGTGAAGGTGGGCCTCACCCTGTTCGTGGCCGAGGGCCCCGCTGCGGTGGAACGGGTCAGGGCCCATGCCCCCGTCTTCCTCGACCTCAAGCTGCACGACATCCCCCACCAGGTCCGGGGGGCCGCGCGCGCCGCCGGCAGGCTCGGGCCCGGCCTCCTGACCGTCCACGCGCTGGGCGGTCCTGACATGGTGCGGGCCGCCATCGAGGGCGTTGTGGAGGGCGCCGCGTCCGCCGGGGTGGACCCCCCGGCCGTCCTGGCCGTGACCGTCCTATCGAGCCTGGCCGGTGAGGGCCTGGCGTCCCCGGCGTCCCTGGCGTTCGAGGCAGTGGCGGCCGGGGCGGCGGGTGTGGTGGTGTCCGGAGAGGACGTCGCGGTGGTCCGGGAGGCCCTCGGACCCTCGGCGCTCCTCGTGGTCCCGGGCATCCGGCCACACGGGCACGCGGGCAACGATCAGGTGCGGGTCCTGACCCCGGGCGAGGCCATGGAGCGGGGCGCCGACTACCTGGTGGTGGGCCGCCCCATCACCGAGGCCGCAGATCCGGCCGCGGCCGCCCGAGGCGTGCTTCGCGAGGTGGGGCTCGAGTGAATCGGGACGAGGCGCTGGAGCTGTTCGAACGGACGGGCGCCATGCTCTCGGGTCACTTCCAGCTCTCCTCCGGCCTCCACTCGGACCGGTACGTCGAGAAGAGCCGAGTCCTGGAGCGACCCGAGATCGCCATAGTCCTGGCTGGGGAGATCGCTTCCTGGTACCCGGAGGTCGATGTGGTGGTGGCGCCGGCCGTCGGCGCCGTGTCGCTCGGGTTCGCCGTCGCGCTGTCGGCCGGCGCGCGGAGTGTGTTCGCGGAGCGCGAGGACGGACGTATGCGGTTGCGCCGCGGCTTCGCCGTCGAACCCGGAGAGCGCGCGTTGGTGGTCGAGGACGTGGTGACGACTGGGGCGTCCGCCCGCGAGGTCTACGAGCTGGTCGGAGCGACGGGTGCGGATCGGCTGGGGGTCGCCGCGTTGATCGACCGCTCCACCGACGACGTCGAGTTCCCGCTGCGCGCCGTCGTTCGGATCCAGGCAGAGACGTGGGCGCCTCACGAGTGTCCGATGTGCCGTCGCGGCGAGCCACTCACCTCGCCAGGGTCGCGGTTGCTCGAGACGATGAACCCCTCGGGAGCCGCGGACGCTTCGACAAGCTGAACTTCATCTAGAGGTTCACCTCCCGTTGCTCCGATTGCTCCTGCTCAGGCCCCATGCGTATAATCCGCCCCGTTCCGGGGGGTCGTACTGGAAAACCGGAGACGCGAGAAGGAGGCATCATGCCCCTACCCACCCTCACCGATGAACAGCGCAAGGCAGCCCTCGAGAAGGCTGCGGAAGCTCGCCGCCGGCGCGCCGAGCTGAAGGGCCAGCTCAAGTCCGAGAAGATGACCCTGCGCGACGTGCTGTCGCGCCAGGATGAAGACGTCGTCGGCAAGATGAAGGTCTCCTCCGTCCTGGAAGCGCTCCCCGGGGTGGGCAAGGTCCGGGCCCGCAAGATCATGGAGCGGCTCGACATCTCCTCGAGCCGCCGGGTCAGGGGCCTGGGCGCCAAGCAGAAGGACGCGCTCCTCACCGAGTTCGCGAAGAGGTAGGCGGACTCGGCCCGCCTCTTCGTCATCTCCGGCCCGTCGGCCGTCGGGAAAGGAACCGTGGTCCGACGGCTGCTCCACAACAAGCCGGAGCTCGTGGTGTCCGTGTCGTGCACCACCCGGCAACCGCGGCCGGGGGAGGTGGACGGGCGCGACTACCGCTTCGTCACGGCGCGGGACTTCGGCGAGCTGGTCGAGGACGGCGCCTTCCTGGAATGGGCCGAGGTGTTCGGGCATCGGTACGGCACGCTCCTGGGTCCGGTCGCCGATGCGCTCGAACAGGGGGGAGACGTGATCCTGGAGATCGACGTCCAGGGCGCGGCCAGGGTCCGCGAGCGGATGCCCGACGCCGTTCTGATCTTCCTGGCCCCTCCGTCCTTCGAGGATCTGGAGCAGCGGATCCGGCGCCGCCACACGGAGGGCGAGGAGGAGATGGCCCGGCGGCTCGACGCGGCACGCCGGGAGATGGACCAGGCGTGGTGGTTCGACCATTTGGTGGTCAACGACGAGATCGACCGAGCCGCGGCCCATGTCGCCGCTATAATCGATGACACTCCCGACCCTCGCCGCGAAGCCTCGGGCGCCGTGTGAGCGGGGGCGTCACCTGGGAAGGAGAGAACACCTCACATGATCGAACCCAAGATCGACCAACTGCTCGAACGGGTCGACTCCCGCTACACGCTGGTCATCCTGGCCGCCAAGCGTGCCAGGGAGATCAACTCGTACTACAGCCAGCTCGGCGAGGGACGGGGAGAGTTCGTCCCGCCCCTGGTCGAGGGCCTCGGCTCCAAGCCGCTGGCCATCGCCCTGCGAGAGATCGCCGAAGGCAAGGTGGCCTTCGAGCGCCTCGAGGCCATCTCCCCCGAGTAGGTCTGGATGGCCCCAGGGGGCGCTGGCGCTTCCCGGTCCCTGGCCGGCCGCCGCGTGCTGCTGGGCGTGACGGGCGGGATCGCCGCCTACAAGGCCGCCTCGCTGGTTCGGCTCCTCGTCACGGCCGGGGCGGAGGTCCAAGTGGTCATGACGCCGGCGGCCCTTCGCTTCGTCGGAGCCGACACGTTTGCGGCGCTCTCCCGTCGCCCGGTTCACTCGGAGGTGTTCGAACAGACCGACTCGGTCCTGCACGTTCGCCTGGCCCATGAGGCGGACGTCGCGGTGGTCGCGCCCGCAACCGCCAACGTTGTGGCCAAGCTGGCGCTGGGACTGGCCGACGACCTCCTGACGTCCATCCTGCTCGAGGCGACCTGCCCACTGGTGGTGGCGCCCGCCATGCACTCCGGCATGTGGCAGCACCCGGCCACCCGGGCGCATCTGGCGACCCTGATCGATCGGGGCGCCAGGGTCGTGGGCCCGGCCACCGGTCCACTGGCCGCGGGTGACGAAGGCGTGGGGCGCATGTCCGAGCCGGAAGAGATCGCCGCGGTCGTGGAGTCCGTGCTGACGAAGGCCGGGGACCTCTCGGGGCGCCGCGTCCTGGTCACGGCGGGCCCGACCCTGGAGCCGATCGACCCGGTTCGCTTCATCGGGAACCGCTCCAGCGGCAAGATGGGGTTCGCCGTCGCGGAAGAGGCGGCCCGGCGCGGGGCGTCGGTGACGGTGGTCCGCGGACCCGTGAGCCTGCCCGACATCCCCGGCGTCGAGATGATCCGCGTGGAGACTGCGGAGGAGATGGCCACCGAAGTGTTCGATCGCTTCCCCGGGACCGACGCGGTGGTGATGGCCGCCGCCGTCTCCGACTTCCGACCCCCGGCGGCCGCGAGCGACAAGATGAAGAAGGAGAACGGAGCGCCGTCCCTCCTGCTGGAGCCCACCACCGACATCCTCTCGACGCTGGGGAAGCGGAAGGAAGGTCAGGTGCTGGTCGGCTTCGCCGCCGAGACCGGTGACCTGGAGGCCGAGGGCCGGCGCAAGCTCGCCGACAAGAACCTCGACCTCATCGTGGTGAACGAGGTGGGAAGGGCCGGAACCGGGTTCGAGAGCGACACCAACCGCGCAGGGATCCTGGCCCGTGAGGGCGCGGACGTCCCCATCCAGGAGTGGACGAAGCGCGATCTGGCCCGTGCGCTCTGTGACCTGCTCTCGTCGCTTCTGGGCAGTGTGCGGCCGCTTGAGCGCTAGCCTCCGGAGAGCCAGCCGCACCTTTCATCCGGTGGTGCCAGGCTCATCCCTGGAATGCGAAGACCCCGCTCAAGGTCCCCGCGTACACGGTAAATGGAGCGACGGGCCGCACGGCTAGGGCGTACACGAAGAGGTCCTCGAGTCCATCGTTGACCGTCATCCAGTGACTCCCCGCATCGGGGGTCCGGTACACGCCTAATTCCCCGTAGTGTCCGGCCCACACCGTGGAAGTGTTGGAGGGATCGATGGCGATGGATGAGAACCGCAGGCCGTGGATGTCCAGGACGGATGTCCAGTGGGCTGCCCCGTCGACGGACTTGTAGATCTTGGTCTCGTAGCACTCCTCCTGGTAGGGGTCGTCCACGCACGAAGCCGCGGCATAGATGGTGAGGGGGGCCGTGGGATCGATGGCCAGGGCGTACACCGAGCTGCCGGAGGGAAACCCGTATCCTCCTCCGATGCCCCGGCTCATCCGGATCCAGGTAGCTCCCGCATCGGTGGACTTGAAGACGCCGTCGTCGTTCGCTTCCCAGCTGTAGATGTTCTGCGTCCCCGCATAGACGATGGCGGGGTTGGAGGGATCGATGGCAAGGCCGTATACGAAGAAGGCCGGCGGGATGCCCAGGCCCGAGCGGGACCAGGAGGCTCCGCCGTCCGTGGTCTTGAAGACTCCATCGTCGGTCCCGGCGTAGACCGTGGCCGGGTCCGACGCGTCGATGGCGAGCGCGAGGATGTCGTCCGTGGTGATGCCCTGGTCGCTGAGAAGCCAGGTCACCCCACCATCCGTGGTCCTGTACACGCCCGGCGGAGGAGCGCCCTCCTTGTAGGCGACCAGTCCTGCATACGCCGTCAGGGGGTCCGTGGGGTGGACGGCAAGGGAATGGACCTGCGTGTTGGGGATGTCGGCGTTGACGGCAACCCACGTCCGCGCGCCATCGGTGGTCTTGAACACCCCCTGCGACCCTGTCCCCGCATACAGCGTGTTCGCGTCGGATGTGGCCACGGCCAGTGTCGTGACGTACTGGAAGAAGCCCGAGGCCAGGACCATCGACCACGTGGCCCCGCCGCTGACGGTCCTGTCCACACCTCCGTCGCTGCCGGCATAGAGCGCGCGGGTGTGGACCGGGTCGATGACCATGCTGGAGATGTTCAGGTTGGACAAGCCCGCGTTGACGACCTTCCAGGTGAGGCCGCCGTCGGGACTCTTGAGCACGCCACCGCCATTGGTTCCGGCATACACGACCGACGGGCGCAGCGGGTCGATGACCAGGGACCGCACGCCCGAGGCATCGGTGAGGTTGGTCCACGAGGCGCCACCGTCCGTGGTCTTGAAGACGGCACCCGGCGAGTCGCCTCCCAGGCTGGCGGCTCCCGCATAGACGGTCAGATGATCGGAGGGGTCGACGGCCAGGGCGAAGACATGAAAGTCCGCCAACTCGGCGGTGTTGGTCGCCTCCCATTGGTTCCCCCCGTCGGTGGTCTTGTAGACCCCGTCTCCGGAGGACCGGAGGTCATCGGTCCCGGCATACACGGTGAGAGGGTCGGTAGGGTCGATGGCCAGGGACCGAACCCCGATGTTGAACAGGGGGAGCCCGCTGCTGGCCGGCGCCCAGCTCAGACCCCCGTCGGTCGACTTGTAGACCTGAGGCGCGCCCTGGTCATTCGCGATGTAGAGCGTGCGCGAATCGGAGGGGTCAAAGACAAAGTCAGTGATGACCGTGCGTCCTGGCAGCCCCTGGCTCGACGGCGCCCACGTCCTGGCTCGATCGATGGATTTGAACACTCCACCATTGCCTGTGTGGTCGGACACGCCTGCGAAGACGATCCGGGGGTCAGAGGGATCGACTGCCAGGGCCCGAACGTCCTGGCTGGACAGGCCCCCGTTGGCCGGCCTCCACGTCCTTCCCCCGTTGGTCGTCTTGGCCACGCCGTCCGTGTTCCCCGCGTAGATCGTGGAAGGCAGGATGGGATCGATGGCCAGGGCCGCCACCGGCCGGTCGTAGTCCCCACCGGTCCGTTCCCACCGCTCTGTCTTGGCCGAGCTGTGTGCGGTGGGCTGGACGACCGCGGAGGTTGCCAGCATGGCGAGCCCGAGGAATGCGATCCGACGACGCATCGAGGTCCCCCTCCTTCTCGGGTCTCCTCCCACGCCCGGGATGCCCGGGCAGAACCTAGGCTGGCCCACTCGGGCCGTCAAGGTCTCCGTCGAACAGCCAGGCCCTTTGATGCCTGCGCCCGGATGCGGGGGAGGGGTCCTCCGCGCGGCTATAATCCGCCGATCGTGAGCAGGCGCTATCTCTTCACATCCGAGTCCGTGACGGAAGGCCATCCGGACAAGCTGGCCGACCAGATCTCCGACGCCGTGCTCGACGCGGTGCTGACGGACGACCCCTTGGGCCGCGTGGCCTGCGAGACCCTGGTCACCACCGGGGTGGCGTTCGTGGCCGGCGAGATCACCACGTCGACCTACGTGGAGATCCCGAAGGTCGTCCGGGACACGATCAAGTCGATCGGCTACACGGATGCGAAGTTCGGGATCGACGGCGACACGTGCGGCGTGATCGTGGCCATCCAGCCGCAGTCGACGGACATCGCCGTCGGCGTCGACAAGTCCTTCGAGGTCAGACATGAAGGCCGGGCGGACGTGTTCGACGAAACCGGAGCCGGCGACCAGGGGATGATGATCGGCTACGCCTGCGGGGACACCGAAGAGCTGATGCCCATGCCGATCGCCGTGGCGCACCGCCTGGCCAAGCGCTTGGCGGAAGTGCGTCGCGCCGGCGTGCTTCCATACCTCCGGCCGGACGGGAAGAGCCAGGTCACCATCGAATACGACGACGGCCGGCCGGTTCGCATCGACACGGTGGTCATCTCCGCCCAGCACCGCGAGGAAGTGGACATCGACAGCCTCCTCAAGCCCGACGTGATCGCCGAGGTGATCGAGCCGGTCCTGCGCGAGGTGGCGCTGGAGGCCGAGGGCGTCCGCATCCTGGTCAATCCGACGGGCCGGTTCGAGATCGGCGGCCCGAAGGCCGACACCGGGCTGACCGGACGCAAGATCATGGTCGACTCCTACGGCGCCATGGCCCCGCACGGTGGGGGGTGCTTCTCCGGCAAGGACCCGACCAAGGTGGACCGCTCCGCCGCCTACATGGGGAGGTACGTCGCCAAGAACGTCGTCGCGGCCGGCCTGGCCGAACGTTTGCAGCTCCAGGTGGCGTACGCGATCGGCACTGCCCATCCGGTGTCGCTGTCGGTCGACACGTTTGGGACGCACCAGGTGGACCCGGTGCGGCTGGTCGACGTGATCACGGAGTTGTTCGACTTCCGTCCCGCCGCGATCATCGAGCACCTCGACCTGCGCCGCCCCATCTACCAGGACACCGCCGCCTACGGCCACTTCGGCCGTAAGGGCTTCCCCTGGGAAGAGACCGACAAGGCCGACGAGCTCCGCAGCGCCTTCGACTAGCCGGCCGCCCGCACCGTCGGGATCCGACCTCCTCTCGGGCCCGGTGGACGTCTGTGTCTCCGTTCCGCGCCTGGCCCTGGACCGCCCCTTCACCTATCTGTTGAAGGAAGGGCAGGAGGCCGGCGTGGGGAGCCTGGTGTCGGTGCCGTTCCACGGCCGGACCATGAAGGGATGGATCCTCGGACCGGCCTCCGATGTCCCCGGCGGTCGGTTGCTTCCGGTCCGGTCGATTCGATCGGCGGTGAGGTTCTTCGACCCCGCCATGCTGGAAGTGCTGCGATGGGTCTCGGATCGGTATCTCGCTCCCTTGTCCACCGTCATCGAGCGGTCCCATCCGCCTCGCGTGGCGGGCGAGGAGGGTCACGTCGATCTTCGGGAGCACCCACCCGCATCGGTGGGAGGACCCACGACCGTGCTCGGGGGTTACGGAGGCGCGGAGCTCCTGGGAGCCGGACGCGTGACCTGGCTGCGGCCGCTGCCGGAGGACGAGGTCGAGGTGTGCGCGGCTGCCGTCGAAGCCTGCGTGGCCGCCGGTCGCCAGGCGCTCGTGCTGGTCCCCGAAGCCGACCCGGTCCCCGCGACGGCGTCCGCGGTTCTGGAGCGAATGGGTGGTCGGGCGGTCAGCTTCCTGGGCGGCGATGCCCACGACCGGTACCGGACCTGGCTGGAGATCCGGTCCGGGCGGTACGAGGTGGTGGTGGGGACGCGGCCGGCTGTGTTCGCGCCGCTGGAGCGGCTGGGACTGATCTGGATCAGCCGCGAGGTCCACCCGGGCCATCGCGAAGAGCGCTCGCCCTACTACCACGTGCGCGAGGTGGCCGCGGCACGGGCCAGACTGCAGAGGGCGGCATGCGTGCTGGCCTCGTTCTCGCCGTCGGTGGAGACGGCCCTGGCCGTCGCTGCCGGGAGCGTGCAGCTTGCCCGGCCTCCCCGGACCGTCGAGCGGGCAGCATCGCCGCTCGTGGAAACGGTGGCGCCCGAAGCGGAGGACCGCTCGACGCGCCTTGGATCCTTGCTGAAGAAGGCCCGGTCCGGGGCGCTGATCGTGTCTCGCCGAGGCTACGGCATCGCCAGGGTCTGCCGGACGTGTGGGGAGCAGGCCGCCTGCGCCGTGTGCCACGGGCCGATCGGCATCGAGGAGGGGCGCGCCCGGTGCAGGACCTGCGGCTCGGCCGGCCGTTGCGCGAACTGTGGTGGCTCGGCCTTCGGGGTGGAGCCCGCCGGGACCGAGCGCATCGCCGAGTGGGCGCGGCGGAGGACGTCCCTGCCGGTCGATCTGGACACCGGCAAGGACGCGCCCCCACGGCCGGGTCCCGGTCGAGTGGTCGTGGGGACCGCGGCGGCGGTGAAGGAGATCGGCCCCGTCAAGCTGGACCTGGTGGCGATCCTCGACCCCGATCGCGCCCTGGCCAGGGCCGGCATGACGGCGGGGGAGCAGGCCCTGGCAACGTGGATGGAGGCCGCCGCCTGGGCCGGACCGCGCTCGGGTGGGGGCCGTGTGCTGGCCCAGTCTCGTCGTCCGGGCCATCCGGCCATCCAGGCGCTCGTCCGGTGGGACCCGGTCCCCTTCCTCCTTGCCGAGGCGAAGCGCCGGGCCGAAGCGGGGTTCCCGGCCGGCCACCCGGTCTTCCGCATGGAGGGGAGCGAGGACCTTCCGCCGACCCTCCAGTCGCTTGGCGCGAACGTGGTCGTCTCCGCACCCGTCGACGCTGTTGCTGAGGGTCGGTCCGGCCACGGGCGGACGCTATGCTTGGTGACCGTCGACCAGGCCGGCTTCGATCGGTTCGGTCGAGAGGTGCGACGGCTCGCCGCCGACGGAGTCGTCGAGCGGATCGAAGCGGAGCCCCAGCTCTAGACCGCGACGGAGGAAGTGTGAGCGTCCTGCCCATCCGGAAGTTCGGTGACCCGGTCTTGCGCGAGCCATGCCGAGACGTCGAGGTCTTCGACGAGCTGATGCGGAAGCTCTACGAGGACATGATCGAGACCATGTACGACGCCCCCGGCGTCGGCCTGGCCGCGCCGCAGGTCGGGCTGTCGCTGCGGTTCTTCGTGTTCGACGCCAACGACGGCACCGGGCCCGCCGCGGTCGCCAACCCAGTTCTGTCCGAGCACGAGGGTGAGCAACTGGAAGAAGAGGGCTGCCTGTCCATTCCGAACCTCTGGTATCCGACCGGCCGGGCCATGAGGGTCCGCCTCACCGGGCAGGACCTCCGGGGCCGGCCGGTCTCCTTCGAAGGCGAGGGGCTTCGGGCCAGGATCTTCCAGCACGAGACCGACCACGTGAACGGGATGCTGTTCATCGACCGTCTGCCCGAGGACGACCGCCGGCAGGCCATGGCGGACCTGCTGGACCGTGACCTCGGGGCCGGCTCCGACCGC
Organism: Actinomycetota bacterium; assembly: GCA_044870295.1. Classification (GTDB taxonomy): domain Bacteria; phylum Actinomycetota; class UBA4738; order UBA4738; family UBA4738; genus AC-52. Next base: position 12,992 of record JBIOYQ010000021.1, on the reverse strand, counting down.
TTCCGAAGGTCCGCCGACCGCTAGCCACGCCGCTGCCGGCGCCGGGAGAGGATCCATGCGCGTGGTGTTCCTGGGGAACGCCAGGTGGTCCGTCCCGTCACTGAAAGCGGTGGCCGGTTCCTCCCACGAGGTGGTCCGGGTGGTGACCCGGGTCCCTCGGCCGGGCGGACGCGGCAACCGCCTGCTGCCGACGCCGGTGGCCGAGGCAGCCCGTGGCCTCGATCTCCCCTTGGAGGAAGTGGAGACCGTCAAGAGCGGTTCCGGGTTCCAGACGCTGGCCGAAGCCGAGCCCGACATCCTGGCGGTGGTCGCCTACGGCGAGATCGTTCCGGCGTCCGTCCTGGCGCTTCCGGCCGTCGGTCCGGTGAACGTCCACTTCTCCCTGTTGCCCAAGCTGCGCGGCGCGGCGCCCGTCCAGCGCGCCATCCTCGCTGGGGTGGACGTCACGGGGGTCACCACCATCCGGATGGACGAAGGGATGGACACCGGGCCCATCCTTCTCCAGGAGTCGACCGAGATCGGATCGGACGAGGACGCCGGTTCTCTGGGCGACCGCCTGGCTGAGATAGGTGGGCGAGTGCTGGTCGCGACCCTCGATGGACTCGCCGCGGGAAGCATCGAGGAGCGGCCCCAAGACCATGAGGAGGCGACCTTCGCTCCCAAGCTCAAGCCAGACGATCGTGTGATCGACTGGGGCAGGAAGCCCGTGGAGACCGTCCGGTTGGTCCGGGCCCTCGCGCCCGAGCCTGGAGCGGTCACGTCGTTCCGGGGCCGCCGTCTGGGGGTGGTCCGGGCCTCGGTGTGGCAGGAAGTCGACTTCGCGGCGCGGCAGCTCGGGTCGGTGATCGAAGCGGGCAAGGATGGGCTGGTGGTGATGGCCGGCCATGGAGCCCTGCGGCTCGAGGAGGTCCAGCCGGAGGGCCGCCGCCGGATGTCCGGCGCGGACTTCGTTCGAGGCTACCGTCCCGAGCTGGGGGAATTGCTTGGATCGGTTCCCGGGGAGGGCCCAGGCCGAGCGTAGAATCCGGCCGAGATGCCGCCGGAGGGCAGGGGGAAGATCGCCGCTTCGATCCTCTCGGCCGACCACGCCTATCTGGCCGATCAGATAAAGCTGGTGGAGCGGCACGTCGAACTAATCCATATCGACTGTATGGACGCCCAATTCGTACCCGTCCTGTCGGTGGGTCCGGTCGTGGTGGAAGGCGTGCGCCGGGTCACCGACCTGCCGCTGCACTGCCATCTGATGGTGGAGCGGCCCGCCAGGCTGTTCCCTGACTTCGCCAAGGCCGGGGCGGACATCGTCACCAGCCACTGGGAGGCCGTTGAGGACCCGGCCGAGACCGTCGCCGAGGCTCAGCGCCTGGGCATGCGGGCCGGCCTGGCCGTGAACCCGGACACGCCGGTCAAGGAGGTCTTCCCCCTCTTGGAGCAGCTCGATCGGGTCCTGGTCATGAGCGTCCACCCCGGGTGGGCCGGCCAGTCCTTCCTCGAGGACGCCCTCCCCAAGATCGAAGAGGTTCGTGAGGAGATCGACCGGCAGGGGCTGTCCGTCGAGGTCGAGGTCGACGGCGGGATCAACGAACGCACCGCGCCCCGCTGTCTGGCCGCTGGGGCCACCGTGCTGGCGGCGGCCTCCTCCATCTTCAAGGCCCCCGATCCCGGCCAAGCCGCCCGCCGCCTCGCCGCGCTCAAGGGGGGGAGCTGATGTCCGAGTCCGTCCTGGTGGTGGACGACGATCCGGATGTGGCGCGGTTCGTCGAGGTGAACCTGCGCTCCGCCGGCTACGACGTGACGGTGGCGTCCAACGGTGAGGAAGGGCTGAGCCGGGCCATCGAGCTCCGTCCCGACCTGGTGCTGCTGGACGTCATGATGCCGAAGCTCGACGGCTTCGAGGTTGCCCAACGGTTGCGGCGCGACCCCCGCACCAGCTCCTCCAGCATCATCATGCTCACGGCGAAAGCGCTCTCCTCCGACAAGGTCCTCGGGCTGTCCTCCGGTGCGGACGACTACATCATCAAGCCGTTCGACCCGGTCGAGCTGCTGGCTCGGGTGAAGGGGACGCTTCGCCGGGCGCGGGAGATGCGGGCCCTGTCGCCGTTGACGGGGCTGCCGGGCAACATCCGCGTGCAGGAGGAGATCCGACGCCGGGTGTCGGAGGAGCATCCGTTCGCGTTGCTCTACGCCGACCTCGACCACTTCAAGGCCTACACCGACAACTATGGATTCGTGCGGGGCGACCGGGCCATCCAGGCCCTGGCCCGGCTGGTGACCGAGACCGTACACGAGGTGGCCGGCCCGGCCGGGTTCGTGGGCCACGTCGGCGGCGACGACTTCGTGATCCTGGTCGAGCCCGACCAGGCCGAGACGGTGGCCAAGACTCTGTGCGACCGATTCGACGGGCTGGCTCCAACCCTCTACGACCAGGAGGACGCCGAGCGTGGCTTCATCGAGGTGCGTGACCGGCAGGGAACCCCCAAAAGCTTCCCCATCCTCACCATCTCCGTGGGGGTGGCCTCGACCATGAGCCGGCGATTCGGCCACTACGGCGAAGCCGTCGCGGTGGCCACCGAGATGAAGCAGTTCGCCAAGCGGGAGCCGAACTCCTCCTTCGCCGTCGATCGCCGCTCCGCCTGATCGACCCTTCGCCGCCTGCCGCCTGCCGTCCCCTCGCTATACTTTCCACCAGCAATCGATAGCTCGTCTTCGGGGCGGGGTGAGATTCCCCACCGGCGGTGAGAGTCCGCGACCCCCCGAGAGCCACTCGGGGGTGGACCCGGTGAAACTCCGGGACCGACCGTACAGTCGGGATGGGAGAGGACGGGCACGCTGTCGCGTCGGCATGAGCCGATCGCGCGTGTCGTTCGCTCCCTCCTCATCGCACCGCCCCGGGAAAGGCATTGCGATGTCGGACGCGCCGGGAACCGGAGCGGGTGGCGATCACCAGAGTCACATGCGGCAGGCGCTCGACCTCGCCCGCGGCGGGCTGGGCCTGGCCTCGCCCAATCCCATGGTCGGTGCCGTCGTCGTCGTCGATGGCGAGATCGTGGGGGAAGGCTGGCACGAGGGACCCGGCACCCCGCATGCCGAGGTCCACGCGCTCCGTCTCGCGGGGGATCGGGCCCGCGGCGCCACCCTCTATGTGACCCTGGAGCCCTGCAGCCACGTCGGTCGGACGCCCCCGTGCGCGCCGGCCGTCCGCGATGCCGGCATCGCCCACGTGGTCGCGGCCATGCGCGACCCCAATCCGCTGGTGGATGGAGCCGGCTTGCGTCTGCTCGAAGAGTCGGGCGTCGACGTCACGACCGGGGTACTTGAGCCGATCGCGTCGGGCCTGATCGCCGGGTTCGCCAAGCACGTGCGCACGGGACTGCCCTTCGTCACCCTGAAGCTGGCGGCTTCGCTGGACGGCAAGATCGCAGCGCGGGACGGATCGTCCACCTGGATCAGCGGCGAGGCAGCACGGGAGGACGTCCATCGTCTCCGAGCCGCCTCCGACGTCATCGTTGTTGGCTCCGGGACCGCCCTGTCGGACAACCCCTCCCTGACCGTTCGGCTCGCCGGCTATCGCGGCCGGGCGCCGCTCCGAGTCGTCCTGGATGGCCGAGGCCGACTGCCCGCGGTCGGCCACCTGTTCGACGGCCAGGCGCCGACGCTGATCGGGACCACCGACGCCTCACCGGCCGATGCTCAGCGGGAGTGGGAGCGGGCGGGGGCCGAGGTGATCGTCCTCCCGTCGTCGCTCGACGGCGGGGTCGCGCTTCCGGCGCTGCTGGAGACGCTGGGGAAGCGTGACGCGCAGAACGTCCTGATCGAAGGTGGAGCGACGCTCGCCTGGGGTGCCGTGGAGGCCGGGATGGTCGATCGGCTCGTCCTCTACGTGGCACCCAAGCTCGTTGGGGGAGTGGACGCGCCCGGCGTCTTGGCCGGGGAGGGGGTGGCGAGCATCGCCGACGCGATCCCGCTCCGGATCCGGTCCATCGAACCCGTCGGCGACGACCTGAAGGTGGTGGCGGATGTTCACCGGGATCGTTGAGGAGCTGGGCACGGCCGTCGAGGTCGGGACCAGGCTCACCGTCGCGGGCCCGAAGGTGGCATCGGACTCAGATGTGTCGGCCTCGGTCGCGGTCAACGGTGTGTGCCTGACCGTGGTCGCGCGGACCGACGGTCGCATGACCTTCGAGCTCTCGCCCGAGACCCTGGCTCGTTCCTCGCTGGGCTCGCTGGAGGCGGGCGACTCGGTGAACCTCGAGCGGCCGGTCACGTTGCTGACCCGGCTCGGCGGCCATCTCGTGCAGGGACATGTGGACGGCGTGGGAACCATCACGCGGATCGACGACGCCCCGCCCGGCAAGGACTTCCGGATCGAGCTTCCTGACGACTTGGCCCGCTACCTGGTGGAGAAGGGCTCCGTAACGGTCGACGGGGTGAGCCTGACCGTCACGGATGTGAAGGGCAATGAGTTCGGGGTCGCCCTGATCCCGTACACGCTGGAGGTGACCACGCTGGGGACGGCGGAGGTCGGTGATCGAGTCAACGTGGAGGTCGACGTGCTGGCGAAATACGTGGAGGGACTCATGAGGGAGCGCACATGAGCGATGAACGGGCTGTCGAGTTCGCGCCCATCGAGCTGGCCATCCAGGACATCCGGAACGGCCACATCATCATCGTGGTCGACGACGCTGACCGCGAGAACGAGGGCGACTTCGTCATGGCGGCCGAGAAGGCCACGCCCGAGGCCATCAACTTCATGGCCACGCACGGGCGCGGGATCATCTGCCTGCCGACCACGGGCGACCGGTTGGACCAGCTCCGCATCCCGCTGATGGTGGCGGCGAAGGAGGGCTCCCACGAGACGGCCTTCGCCGTGTCGATCGACGCGCGCGGGACCACGACCACGGGGACCAGTGCGTACGATCGCTCGACCACCATCCAGGCCGTCTGCGATCCGCAGACCCGGCCTGAGGACATCCAGATGCCCGGTCACGTGTTCCCCCTTCGCGCTCACGACGGCGGCGTCCTCAAGCGCGCCGGCCACACCGAGGCGTCGGTGGACCTGGCCACGCTAGCGGGACTGTTCCCGGCCGGCGTGATCTGCGAGATCATGCACGCAGACGGCACTATGGCCCGCCTCCCCGAGCTGCAACGGGTGGCTCGGGAGCACGGGCTGACCATGATCTCGATCGCGGATCTCATCGCCCACCGGCGCCAGCGCGAGAAGCTCGTGCGTCGCGTGGCCGAGGCCACCATCCCGACCGAATTCGGACCCTTCACCGCCTCCGCCTACGAGAGCTTGGTCGACGGGCGCGTCCACGTGGCCCTGGTGATGGGCGAGGTGGACGACGGAGAGGCGATCCTGGTCCGGGTGCACTCCGAGTGCCTGACCGGTGACGTGTTCGGGTCGCTGCGATGCGACTGCGGCACCCAGCTGGAGGCGGCGCTGTCGACGATCGGCCAGGAGGGACGCGGCGTCGTGCTGTACATCCGCGGCCACGAGGGCCGCGCTATCGGACTGACCCACAAGCTGCGCGCCTATCAGCTGCAGGAGGCCGGACACGACACCGTCGAGGCGAACGAGGCGCTCGGATTCCCGGCCGACCAGCGCGACTACGGGATCGGCGCGCAGATCCTGTACGACCTTGGCGTCCGGTCCATGCGCCTGCTGACGAACAACCCGTTGAAGCGGGCGGGCTTGGAGGGCTACGGGCTGTCCATCGCCGAACGGGTGCCGTTGGAGACGAAGCCCACGCAGGAGAACCTCCGGTACCTCCGGACGAAGCGGGAGAAGCTCGGCCACATCCTGAGCAACCTCGAACCCGACGCCGCGGCGAGCCCGGAGAGCATCCCGTGAGCGAGATCCGCGGGACGTTCGACGCCCACGCTCGGCGGTTCGCCATCGCGGCGGCCGCCTTCAACGAGGTCGTGGTGGGCAAGCTCGTCGAAGGTTCGGTGGCGTGCTTCCGCGCCCACGGGATCGCGGAGAACGACCTCACGGTGGCGTGGGTTCCCGGGGCCTTCGAGCTGCCCCTGCTGGCCAAGCGCCTGGCCGAGAGCGGCCTGTACGACGCGGTGGTGTGCGTGGGCGCCGTGATCAGAGGAGAGACCGCCCACTTCGACTTCGTGGCCGGAGAAGCCGCCCGCGGGATCCGCGAGGTGTCGGTCCAGACCGGCGTCCCCGTGCTCTTCGGCGTCCTGACCACGGAGAATCTGGAGCAGGCCCTGGACCGGGCCGGCGGCAAGCACGGCAACAAGGGATGGGACGCGGCCATGGCGGCCATGCAGACGGCCAGCGTGCTGGATCAGCTGCCCCAGAAGGAGTGAGCGCCCGATGATCGTGGAGAAGCCCTGGGGCAAGGTGGTCACCTTCGCCCTCAACCAGCCCTCGTCCGTGCGGATGATCACGGTCGAGCCGGGCCAGGAGACCAGCGAGCACTACCACCAGCTCCGCGACGAGATGTGGGTGGTCCTGGATGCCGGCCTGACGATCCAGATCGGGAATCGCGTGGTCGAGGCCCAGGCGGGGGAGGAGTTCGTGGTCTCGGCGGAGGAGCCGCACCGCATCCGGAACAACGGCGAGGCCCGCGGCCGGGTCCTCGAAGTGGCCTACGGCTACACCACCGAGGACGACACCTTCCGCCTCCAGGACGACTACGGCAGGCCCCTCGAACCCGACTGGTGAGCCTTCCAGGAAGCACGGGAAGATCACGCTACCGGGGTTGACAAATCCATTGCCGGGCTGAGGGGTCCATGCTACATTCGGCCCCGCGTTGGCGGGCGGTCCGCCGAGAAGTGCAAGGAGGTTCAGGTTGACGCAAGGAACGGTGAAGTGGTTCAGCAACGAGAAGGGTTACGGCTTCATCGCTCGCCCTGATGGCGACGACGTGTTCGTCCACTTCTCGGCAATCGTCGGCGAAGGCTACCGCACCCTCAGTGAGGGACAAGCGGTGGAGTTCGACATCGTTGAAGGTCCCAAGGGAAAGCAGGCGGCGAACGTCAAGCCCGTCTAGCTCCTCGGCTCGCACTCACGAGAACGGGCCCCGCGTGGGCCCGTTCTCGCATGTCGGCGGCGCTCCTTATACTCAGGTCAAGCGTATGGCTGTCGATCTTCATCCTTGAGCGCCGTTGTCGGCATCGAACCCCCGCAGGAGGTGATCAGGCGTCTCTGTTGAGCCGCGCGTGAACGACCGCATCCGAGCCCCCCAGGTTCGCCTGGTCGGCTCGGACGGTGCGCAGATCGGCATCGTTTCCGTCCAGGAAGCCATGCGCCGGGCCCAAGAGCTGGACCTGGACCTGGTCGAGGTCGCCCCTCAGGCCAGCCCACCCGTGTGCCGGATCATGGACTACGGCAAGTTCAAGTACGAGCGTGACATCCGGCAGAAGGAGGCCCGCAAGCACCAGGCCCGGGTGGAGGTCAAAGAGATGAAGATGCGCCCCAAGATCGACCCCCACGACTACGGGACGAAGAAGGGGCACATCGAGCGGTTCCTGAAGCAGGGAGCCCGGGTCAAGGTGACCATCATGTTCCGAGGCCGGGAGATGGCCCACACGGAGCTGGGGCGGAAACTCCTGGACCGGCTCACCGGAGACCTCCAGGAACTTGCTACCGTAGAGACCTACCCGAAGCTGGACGGGCGCAACATGGTCATGGTGCTGGCGCCCGTGAAGCGGCCGGTGGGCAAGGGCAGGCCGGAGGACGAGGAGCACGTTCCGGCCGACGGCGCTCCGGAGGAGCCGGAAGCAGAGGCGGAAGCTTCGTCCTGAAGAAGGCTCGTTCGCCGGGTTCGGGGCAGGGGATCCCCTGGAAGAGGAAGATGGAGCGGTCATGCCGAAGATGAAGACGCATCGAGGAGCCGCGAAGCGGTTCAAGGTCACCAAGACCGGGAAGGTCCTGCACCGCAAGGCCACCGGCAAGCACATGCTCACCAAGAAGACCGGCAGCCGGAAGCGCCGGGTCACCGGCATGGCCCCCGTGGGCCCGGAAGCCACCACCATCAAGCGCCTGCTGGGCCAGTAGAGGAGTCGAGACATGCCCCGCGTGAAGCGAGCCGTCCACGGAAGGAAAAAGCGCCGCGAGATCATGGCGCAGGCCAAGGGGTATCGGGGGTCCCGCCACCGCCGGTATCGCGTGGCCAAGGAGCAGCTCCTCCACTCGGGCGTGTACGCCTACCGTGACCGGCGCGACCGCAAGGCCCAGTTCCGCCGGCTGTGGATCACCCGCATCGGCGCCGCCTCCCGGGCCGACGGCATGTCGTACTCCAGCTTCGTGCGGGGGCTTCGCGCCTCAGGTGTCGAGCTCGACAGAAAGATCCTCGCGGACCTGGCCGTCACCGACCCCGCCGCCTTCACCGCGCTGGTCGCCGCCGCTCGCGAGGGACTGGAGACGGTGTCCAAGACCGCCGCGAAGCCCCGCAGGCCTCGGGCGCGGTCGGCAGCCCGGACCTAACCGACGTTCCCGCGCACCGACCGTCCCCTGAGAATGGGCGGACGGTGATCACCTCTCCACACAACAAGCGCGTCACCGCCGCCGCGCGGTTGAAGAAGCGCGCCCTGCGCGAGAAGGACCGCCGTTTCCTGGTCGAGGGCCTCCAGGCGGTGGCCGAAGCCTTCAGCTCGGGCGCGGATGTGAGGGAGGTGTTCGCGACCCCGGAATCGGAGGAGCGACTCGAGCCCGTCATCTCCCTGGCCAAGCAGGCCGGGGCCCCCGTCCACACCGTCTCGCCGGAGGTCATGGGGCACCTCACCTCGACGGTCACCCCGCAGGGTGTGGTGGCCGTGGCGGGGTTCGTGGACGTCCCGCTGACGGCGGTCGTGGACGGATCCGGCGGCATCGTCCCGGTCCTGGTCGAGGTGCGCGACCCGGGCAACGCCGGAACGATCCTCCGGTCCGCCGACGCGGCCGGCTCCGACGCGGTGGTGTTCACCCGTTCGTCCGTGGACGTCTACAACCCGAAGACGGTGCGAGCTACCGCGGGCTCGCTGTTTCACGTCCCAGTTGTCAGGGACGTCGAGCTCGCTGAGGCCGTCGATCGGCTTCGCGAACGCGGATTCGCCGTCCTGGCGGCGACGGCCTCGGGGGATGAGGTCGTCCAGGACGTTGACCTGTCGGGGCCGACGGCCGTCCTGTTCGGCAACGAAGCCCGCGGCCTGTCGCCCGTGGCGCTGGGGTTGGCCGATCGCTCCGTTCGAGTTCCCATCCAGGGCCGAGCCGAGTCCTTGAACCTGGCCGCGGCGGCTACCCTGGTCTTGTTCGAGGCCGCCCGGCAACGAAGCGTCGGCCGCCGTCCGGTCGCGTTTCCCGAGTCCGCCTTCTTCCTGGCGGACATCGTGGCCGGGGCAGCCCATGACCTTCGATCACCGCTCACCGCACTCAAGGGCTTCTCGGCGACCCTGCGGTCGAGGTGGGATCGGCTGACCGATGCCGAGCGCCGGATGATGCTCGAGGGGATGGAGCACGACGCCCAGCGGATGGAGGTGGTGCTGTCCCAGGTGGTCGACGCCGCCAAGCTAGCGTCGGGCACCCTGGAGCTGACACGGGTCCCCACGAACCTCCTGGAGATGGCGACGAAGGTCCGGGCCGACGCGACGGCGTGGGAGCAGGCAGATGTCGAGGTGTCCGGCCGGCCGGTCACCGCCGTGGTCGACCGCGCCAGGCTTCGGACGATGCTGCTAGCCATGATCGAGAGCGCCCAGTGGTTCGGCGACCGAGGGCCGGTGACGATGGAGGTCGAGGACCGGCCGCACCCGACCGTTCGTGTGTGGCGGCAGGGCACCGCGGTGTCGCCGCAGGACGCGGACCGGTTGTTCGTCCCACGGACGCCAGGGACGGGCGGCGGCAGCAAGATCGGGCTCTTCGTGGCTCAGCGGCTGGCCGAGGCGCATGGTGGATCGCTGGTGGCGCAGGTGGGCGACCGCCTCGAGCTCACCCTCACGCTGCCGGGTGAGTCGGCATAGCGCTTACCCCTGGCGAAGCGACCACGCCGACCCATCCCACGTCCACGTGTCCCCGTAGAGCGCACCGTCAGGCGCGGTCCCCCCGAACAGCACTGTTTCGCCGTTGGCCACATCGAACGCCATACCGGAGCTCGATCTGGGTGCCGGCGACAGATCGGGGTGCCTCCGCGTCCACGAAGTTCCATCCCACACCCAGGTGTCGTCGAGGATCTCTCCGTCGGCTGCGATGCCCCCAAAGAGCACGGTCTCCCCGCGGGCGGAGTCGTAGGCCATGCTGGCGAACGACCGTGCCGGAGGGGAGGACGATGGCGAGGGCTTCGTCCAGGCGCTCCCATCCCAGGTCCAGGTGTCTCCAAAGATCTTGTTTTCCTGTCGGATCCCACCGAAGAGGACCGTGACCCCTCGTGCGGCATCGAACGCCATGGAGTGGCCGTATCGGCCTTCCGGCCGGATCCCGGGGGTTCGTTTCGTCCAGTCGCTTCCGTCCCATGTCCACGTGTCGTGGAACACGACCGTGTGGCCCGGAAGCAGATACCCGCCGAAGAGGACTGCCTCTTGGCGAATGCTGTCATACGTCATCCCCGGAGCGTTGCGCCTGGAGGGCATTCGTCCAACAGGTTCACGTTGCCAGTCAGCGCCATTCCATGTCCACGTGTCGAGGTAGTTGTCGTTCGAGTCCTCACCCAGGGTGAGGACCACTCGTGCCGAGTCCGCGTGATAGGTCATCCCTGCCCAAAAGCGTTGCGGCGGCGACTGGACCGGGCTCTGCCGGGTCCAGGCGGTCCCGTCCCATGTCCACGTGTCGCGGAATTCCCATCCCTTGACACGGTTCTGTCCCCCAAAGACGACGACGTTCCCCCGGGCGTCGTCGTAGGCCATCCCCATACAACACCGAGGGGTCGGGAGCAGCAGGGCCCTCGCATGGCTCTTGGATGCCGAGTCTGTCTGGCCAACCGCGCCGGTCGTGGGCGAAACAGTCGCCAGCACCCCCAGGACGACCATGAGCGAAAGGCTTCTGCTGGAGAGGTGACCGGGCACGTTCTCCTCCCGTCAGAACGACGGCTTAGAAGGCGTGTCGCCCCCGCGACTACAGCCGGCAGGTAGATTGTCCGCCTTCCGAGCGGGACGGGTCAACGTGCTGTTTAGACTAACCAACCACGATGGACGAGCCGAACGCCCAGCGAGCCCTGGAGGTCCTCGACTTCGAGCTGACGCGCGGGCTGGAGCTCATCGCCGCCGCGGCGTCGCTCGATGAGCTGGAGCAGGCCGAGGTGGCGGTGCTCGGGCGCAAGGCGCCCTTCTCCTCGGTCCAGCGCAGCCTGGGGACCTTTTCCGAGGAGGACCGGCGGGTCGTGGGACAGCGAACCAACGAGGTGCGGGACGCGCTTCGAACCGCCATCACCGAACGGCGAGGTGAGCTGGAGCAGCAGCGAATGGCCTCGCTCCTCCAGACCGATCGCGTCGATCTGACCCTTCCCGGCCGCCGCCTCCGGTCCGGCTCCCTGCACCCGCTGACCATCGTCGAGCAGGAGATCGCGGACATCTTCATGCGCATGGGCTATCGGGTGGCCGAGGGTCCGGAGGTGGAGGACGAGTGGCGCACCTTCGACGCGCTCAACATCGGGCCCGACCATCCCGCCCGCACCATGATGGACACGACCTATCTGGAGGTCCCGGGCCATCCCGAGCTGTTGCTTCGCACGCACACCTCACCGGTGCAGATCCGGACCATGCAGGCCCAGGAGCCGCCCGTTTACATCGCGGCGCCCGGCCGCGTCTACCGCAACGAGGCGGTGACCGCCAAGAACATGCCCGTCTTCCATCAAGTCGAAGGCCTGGCCATCGACGAAGGCCTGTCCATGGCCCATTTGAAGGGAACGGTCGAGACCCTGCTGCACGAGCTGCTCGGCCAGGACCTCCAGGTCCGGATGACCCCCTCGTTCTTCCCGTTCGTCGAGCCCGGCGCGCAGTTCGAGGTGACGTGCTTCTCGTGCGGCGGGTCGGGCTGTCGCACGTGCGCCTTCACCGGTTGGATCGAGATCATGGGCGCGGGCATGGTCCATCCCACGGTCCTGGAGAACGTGGGCTACGACCCCGAGCGGTACACGGGCTTCGCCTTCGGCATGGGATACGACCGTCTGGCCATGATCCGGTTCGAGGTACCGGACATCCGCATGCTCTGGGAGAGCGACGTTCGGTTCCTGGAGCAGTTCGAAGGCGTGGGATGAGGCCGTGAGGATCGTCCTGTCCTGGCTGCGCGAGCTGTGCCCGGTCGACCTTTCGGCCGAGCAGCTCGGCGAGCTCCTGGCGTGGCAGGGACTGCATACCGAGTCGATCGAGCGGCCGTGGGAGCGGTTGTCCGGGGTCGTGGTGGCCAAGGTCCTGGAGGTCCGGGACCACCCCAACTCCGACAAGCTGTGCCTGGTCCGAGTCAGCACCGGCTCCGGCGAACGCGAGCTGGTGGCCGGGGTCCGCAACATGAAGGCAGGCGACCTGGTCCCCTTGGCCGGGCCGGGGGCGCGCGTCCCCGCCCTACCCGAGCCACTGTCGGCTCGGGAGATCCGCGGTGTCGTCTCCGAGGGCATGCTTTGCTCGCCCCGCGAGCTGGCCCTGTCCGCGGACCACAGCGGCATCCTCATCCTGACCGATCAGGTGGACGTGGGGGCCGACTTCAGGTCCGCGTACGGCCTGGATGAGGTGGTGCTGGACCTGGAAGTCGAGGCGAACCGGCCCGACGAGCTGTCCGTCCTGGGCGTGGCCCGGGAGGTCTCCGCGGTCACCGGCGTTTCCGTGGTTCCGCCGGATCTCTCGGTCAAGGAATCGAAGGAGGCGGCCTCGAAGGCGGCCACCGTCGACGTGCTCGACCAGGCATGGTGTCCCCGGTACCTCGCGCGGGTCATCAGCGACGTCGCCGTCGGGTCGTCGCCCCTCAAGGTGCAGGCGCGTCTGTTCGCCTCCGGCATGCGACCCCTGTCGAACGTGGTGGACGCCACCAACTACGTGATGCTCGAGCTGGGCCAGCCCATGCATCCGTTCGACCTCGC
>JBIOYQ010000020.1:0-3799 GCA_044870295.1 Actinomycetota bacterium | reverse complement strand
ATGAACGGCGCGATCCTCCGGGTCGATCCGGCCACCGGCGACGCATGGCCCGGCAATCCGCTCAGTCACAACAGCGACCCGACGGACGATCGCATCATCGCCGAGGGGCTCCGCAACCCGTTCCGCTTCGCGGTGAAGGCGAACTCGGACCGGATCTGGCTCGGAGACGTGGGTTGGAACGACTGGGAGGAGATCAACCCCATCGGATCCGCCGGTGACGCGAAGGTCGAGGACTTCGGTTGGCCCTGCTACGAGGGTGTGGGGGTGCAGGCCGGCTATCAGGGCGCCGACCTGAGGATCTGCAACCGGTTGTATCGACAGCCCACCGTCGTGACCAAGCCGTATCTCGCGCTGAGCCATGGCCTTGGTGGTTGCAACGGGAGCAACGTGTTCTCGGCCGTCGGGTTCTACACCGGCGACACGTTCCCGTCGGAGTACGCCGGGGCGTTCTTCTTCGGTGACGTCGTGCGCGGGTGCCTGTGGACCATGTACGCCAAGCCCAACGGCGATCCTGCGGCCAGCACGTTGTTCACGTTCGGCTCCGGGCTGTATCCCGTCGACGTGAAGACCGGGACCAACGGCGACCTGTTCTACGTGGACCTCTACGGCGGGTCCATCCACGAGCTCTCGTACACGGGCTGAACGACCGGGCGTTTAGCCGAAGCGGTCGGCGCCCTTGCGGTAGAGCCAGGGCCAGGCGCCGCGGAGCCAGGCGGGCAACGCCACCCACCGGGGAACGAACACCTCGGGCTTCCCCGTGCGGACGGCACGGACGACGGCGGCGGCGGCGCGATCCGGTGCGATCAGCCGGGGCCACCGGCGATGGTACGGCTGCCCCTGCCGCTCGAAGAACGCGGTGGAGACCACACCCGGCGACACCACGCTGACCTGGACCGGCGTACCCGCCAGCTCCTGACGGAGGCTCTCGCTGAACGCGATGAGTCCGGCCTTCGTCGCCGAGTACACGGCCTCCCGACGAACGCCGACATGGCCGACGATCGAGGACACGTTCACGATCGCCCCCCGGCCCCGCTGCAGCATGCCGGGCAGCATCGCGCGGGTCAGCCGCACCGGTCCCAGCAGGTTCGTCCTGATCAACGCCTCTGCCCGGTCCGGGTCCATATCGGCGAAGGCGCCGAACCATCCCTCCCCCGCGTTGTTGACCAGGACGTCCACACTCCCGGTTTCGGCCGCCGCCCGATCGACGTCGCCGGCCGACGACAGGTCGGCCAGGACGACCCGACCGCCGGTCGAGGCCGCCACCTGATCCAGGGCCTCGCGGTCACGGCCGAGGGCGATCACCGACGCCCCCTCTCGAGCCAGCAGCTCGGCCGTGGCCCGGCCGATGCCGCTCGAGGCTCCGGTCACCAGACAAACCGCACCCCGGACGTCCGTGAGGTCCTCCCTCTCCCGCGGCCATGCGCCGGATCGGACAGCCCGATCCTCGTGCCCGGCCGCGTACTGTACGTGAAGCATGCCTCAGCCGGGACCGCTCACCATCGCGTTCTTCCCGGAAGGCGCGTTCGGCCCCACCAACAACTGTGTCGGGATCGGGTCGGTGCTGCGCCGGCGGGGCCATCGGGTCGTCTTCATCGTCGAGGAGTCGTTCGCCGGCACCCTCGAGGCGCAGGGGTTCGAGGAACGGCTCATGCGGCTCACGCCGAAGCCGGAGGTCGAGGAGGAGCCCGGCCAGTTCTGGAAGGACTTCATCCGTGACACGGCGCCGCAGTTCCGGCGCCCCACGATCGAGCAGCTCGACGGGCTGATCCGGCCGATCTGGGAAGAGCTCGTCGCGGGGTCGAGGTTCGTCAATCCTCGTCTGGAGGAGATCTTCGACGACCTCGGGCCCGACGTGATCGTGCAGGACAACGTGGTGGCGTTCCCGGCCGTGGCCGCGTCGGGGCGGCCTTGGGTCCGGATCGTGTCCTGCAATCCCCTGGAGATGAGCGACCCCGACCTGCCGCCGACGTTCTCCGGATATCCCACCGGCGATCCTTCCGGCTGGGAGGACTTCCGCCGGGAGTACGAGCGAGTGCACGGCGATCTGTGGCGGGAGTTCGACGCGTTCCAGGTCGAGAACGGCTCACCGAGCCTGCGGCCACTGGAGTTCATGCACGAGTCCCCCCACCTCAACCTGTACGTGTACCCCGCTGAGGCCGACTACCGAAGGTCCCGGCCGCTGCCCGACACCTGGCAACGGGTCGAGTCGTGCGTTCGCGACACCGAAGCGGCGTTCGAGCTGCCGGAGGTGCTGCGCGAGGGCACCGGCGGCCTGGTCTATCTGAGCCTTGGCAGCCTCGGTTCCGCCGACGTCGGACTGATGCAACGACTTATCGGGACCCTGGCGGAGACCCCGCACCGCTTCATCGTGAGCAAGGGGCCGCAGCACGACCAGTTCGAGGTGGCCGACAACATGTGGGGCCAGGAGTACGTCCCGCAACCGTCCATCCTTCCCCTGGTCGACCTGGTGATCACCCACGGCGGGAACAACACCGTGACGGAGTGCTTCCATCACGGCAGGCCGATGGTGTGCCTGCCCCTGTTCTGGGACCAGTACGACAACGCCCAGCGCGTGCACGAACTCGGCTTCGGGGTCCGTCTGGCCAGTTACGAGTTCGAACCGGGCGAGCTCACGGGCGCCATCGATCGCCTCCTGTCGGATGACGGCGTGCGGACCAGGATGCAGGCGATCGCCACCAGGCTGGCCGTGGACCCGGGCACGGTCCGGGCGGCGGAGCTGATCGAGCGACTGGGCTCGAAGGGCTCATGAGCATGCCAACTCACGGACGGCGCAGCCTGTGGCTCCAGGAAGCCCTGGCGGAGGATTCGGATGACGCTCCGATCCTCGAGGGCGACGTCCGGGCCGACGTCTGCATCGTCGGTGGTGGCTACACGGGCCTATGGACAGCGCTCCAGTTGAGGGAGGAGGCGCCGTCGCTCGAGGTCGCGGTGGTCGAGGCCGACGTGTGTGGGGGCGGAGCCAGCGGAAGGAACGGCGGCTTCGTTCTGACGTGGTGGTCGAAGCTCACCACGCTGCAGAAGGTGTGCGGGACCGAGGAAGCCGTGCGGCTGGCCACGGCCTCTGCCGAGGCCGTGACGGAGATCGGCCGGTTCTGCGCCGACCACGCCATCGACGCGGCATTCCATCAGGACGGGTGGCTGTGGGCGGCGACCAATCGGGCCCAACTGGGCTCGTGGACCCAGACGGTCGAGGCGGCTGAGCGAACCGGGGCCCACCCCTTCGAGGAGTGGAGCGCAGATCGGTGCGCCGCGCGAACCGGTTCGCCGGTCCACGTGGGTGGCGTGTTCGAACCCATCGCCGCCATCGTCCAGCCCGCACGTCTGGCGCGAGGGATGCGCCGGGTGGCCCTGCAGCGCGGTGTGAGGATCTTCGAGCGCTCGCCCATGACCACGCTGGACCGCAGGCCATCGGTCGTGGTCCGGGCCCCCCGGGGCTCGGTGCGGGCCGACGCCGTGGTGCTGGCCATGAACGCGTGGAGCGTGCGGTTCCGCGAGATCCGCCGGGCACTCCTAGTCGTCGGCAGCGACATCGTGGCCACTCCGCCCATCCCCGACCGCCTGGCCGGAATCGGGTGGACCGACGGCCTGTCCATCTCCGATGCCCGCCTGCTGGTGCACTACTACCGGACCACCGACGACGGTCGGATCGCCTTCGGCAAGGGAGGAGGGGCGCTGGCGTTCGGATCGCGCGTGGGTGGACGATTCGAAGGGACGTCGCCCCGCCTGGAAGCCGTCGAGGGCCACTTCCGCGCGATCTATCCCATGTTGGGGGACATTC
>JBIOYQ010000019.1:0-6236 GCA_044870295.1 Actinomycetota bacterium | reverse complement strand
CCGGGAGGGAGGGGGCGACCCTTCGGGCCATGGGGGTTCCGTTCGGGCAGGGGTGGTTCCTCGGGGAGCCCGGGCCGCTGGTCGACGTCGCCAGGAACGGGTCCTTCGCCCAGGACCCAAGCTGGATCGAGGCGACGGGCTCGGTTCGTCGATAGCCGCACATCGTTTGTGGCGTTCCTTCGCGGGAATGTAGGGACCACCATTCCTATCCTGCGCGAGGTGTCGCCATGACGAAGCTCGCTTCCGAGGCCCTGGTGGAACGGCTGATCGATTGGGGGGTCGATACCGTCTTCGGCCTTCCCGGCGACGGCATCAACGGCATCATGGAGGGGCTGCGCCGCCACCAGGACCGCATCGACTTCTTCCTCGTGCACCACGAGGAAGCGGCGGCGTTCATGGCCACCGGTTACGCCAAGGCCACTGGCCGTCTCGGCGTGTGCCTGGCGACGTCGGGCCCGGGTGGCCTCCACCTGGTCAACGGCCTCTACGACGCCAAGCTGGACCACGCCCCCGTCCTGGCCATCACCGGCGTGCAGTCCACCTCGCAGCTGGGGACGGAGTACCAGCAGGAGGTCCATCTCGACCGAGTCTTCATGGACCTCTGCGTCTACAACCAGATGGTCGTCGTTCCCGCTTCGATCCCCGCGCTGGTCGACATCGCCGTCCGGACGGCCCTGGCCCGCAAGGGCGTGTCGCACCTCACGTTCCCCGTCGACCTGCAGGAGGCGCCGGCGGACGAGAAGCCCTACGAGGGAGGCCTCGGAACCGCTCGGGTCCCGTCGACCGCGCCCGTCTATCACCCGCCGCGCGTGGTGCCGAGCGACGAGGCCCTGCGGGGGGCGGCGGAGATCCTCAACGAGGGCAAGCGGGTGGTCATCCTGGCCGGGGTGGGTGCGCTCGGCGCCCGGCACGAGGTGCTGGCGGCGGCCGAGCTGCTGGGCGCGCCGGTGGTCAAGTCGCTACCCGCCAAGGCCGTCACCCCCGACGAGCATCCGCTGACCGCCGGGGGACTGGGGCTGTTGGGGACGCTCCCGGGCGAAGAGGCGATGGACCGCGCAGATACCGTGTTCCTGATCGGCACCAACTTCCCCTACACGCGCTACCTGCCGGAGAAGGCCCGGGCCGTCCAGATCGAGCTGGACCCGACGCGGATCGGGAATCGGATGCCGGTGGAGGCGCCCCTGGTCGGGGACGCGAAGGAGACGCTGGCGGCGCTCATCCCCCTGCTGCGGCGGAAGGAGGATCGGGAGTTCCTGGAGAAGGCGCAGAAGACCAAGGTCAAGTGGGACGAGGACATGGCCGCGCTGGCCGATCCCGATCGCGATCCGATCATGCCGCAGTACCTCATGTCGGTGATCGACCGGCTGGCGAGCGACGACGCCATCCTGACCAGCGACTCGGGCACCATCGCCACGTGGGCGGCGCGGTACTTCGCCATCCGAGGGAACCGGGCGTTCTATCTCTCCGGGAACCTGGCCACCATGGCGCCGGGGTTGCCGTATGCCATCGCGGCCCAGGTCGCCTATCCCGGTCGCCAGTGCATCGCCTTCGTCGGCGACGGAGGGTTCGCCATGCTGATGGCCGAGTTCCACACGGCCGCCTGGCACGGACTCCCGGTCAAGGTCGTGGTCTGCAACAACGGCATCCTCGGCCAGATCCTGTGGGAACAGATGGTCCTCGGCTACCCGGAGCACGGTGTACGGTTCGGGACGCCGATGGACTTCGCGCCGTTCGCCGAGAGCTGCGGGGGGCTGGGGATCCGCGTCGAGAAGCCGGGTGACGTCGAGCCGGCCATCCGCGACGCCCTCGCCCACGCCGGGCCCGCGCTGGTCGACGTCATGGTCAACCCGGACGAGCCCCCGATGCCGCCGAAGGTCACCTACGACGAGGCCAAGGGGTTCGCCCAGTCGTTCCTGAAGGGGACTCCGCGGCGCGCCACCATCGCCTCGACGTTGTTCCGGGACAAGATCGAGCAGCTGAAGGGCTGAGCTTGGGACGGCCCTGGGAGGAGGACGCCGCCGCGCTCGAAGCGGACCTCCGGAAGGCCGTGTCCGGCGAGGTCCGCTTCGATCCCGGGACCCGGGCCATCTACTCGACGGACGCCTCGAATTACCGGCAGCTCCCCATCGGGGTGGTCGTGCCGCGCTCGATCGAGGACGTCGTTGCCACGGTCGCGGTGTGCCGGGAGCACCAAGCCCCGGTCCTGTCCCGGGGAGGCGGGACGAGCCTGGCCGGGCAATGCTGCAACACCGCGGTCGTCATCGACTTCTCGAAGTACCTGAACCGGATCCTCGAGCTGGACCGAGAGGGCCGGACCGCGCGCGTCCAGCCCGGCTGCATCCTGGACGACGTGCGGAATCTGGGTGAGGCGGGCGAGCCGCGCGTCACCTTCGGCCCCACGCCGTCCACGCACGATCACTGCACGATCGGCGGCATGATCGGCAACAACGCCTGCGGCAACTACTCGATCATGAGCGAGTTCTACGGCGCCGGGCCGCGCATGGCCCACAACGTGGCCGAGATGGAGGTGCTGACCTACGACGGGCTCCGCCTGAAGGTCGGGCCGACCTCACCGGATGAGCTCGATGGCGCGGCCGCCGTGGCCGGCCGGCCCGGTGAGATCTACGCCCGTCTGCGCGATCTCCGCGACCGCTACGCCGAGCTGATCCGCGATCGGTTCCACGAGTTCCCTCGGCGCGTCTCCGGCTACAACCTCGACGGGCTCCTC
Source organism: Actinomycetota bacterium (assembly GCA_044870295.1). GTDB lineage: Bacteria > Actinomycetota > UBA4738 > UBA4738 > UBA4738 > AC-52. The sequence goes on along the minus strand of JBIOYQ010000019.1, from coordinate 3,508 downwards.
CCCGAAAACGGGTTCGACCTGGCGTATGCGCTGGTGGGGACGGAGGGGACGTGCGTGACCGTCCTGGAGGCGACGCTGAGCATGGTCGAGAGCCCACCCGCCCGGACACTGGTCGTGGTGGGCTTCGAGGACCTGTACGCCATGGCCGACCAGATGTGCGCGGCCCGTGAGCACCAGCCCATCGCGCTGGAGGGCTTCGACCAGGTGCTGGTCGACAACCAGAGGAAGCTCGGCATGCACGTCGAGGAGCTGGAGATGCTGCCCGACGGCCACGGATGGATGATGGCCGAGTTCGCCGCCGAGTCGAAGAAGGCCTCCGACGCCCTGGCGAGGAAGCTCCTCAAGGAGATGCGCAAGGCCCCGGGGTACGCCGGAGATCGCCTCTACGACGACCCCGACGCCGAGGCGAAGATCTGGGAGGTTCGCGAGTCTGGCCTGGCGGCGACGGCCTTCGTCCCTGGCGAGCCCGACACGTACGAGGGCTGGGAGGATTCGGCGGTCCCCCCCGAGCACCTGGCCGGGTACCTGCGTGAACTTCGCGCGCTGTTCGACACATACGACTACGCCTGCGCCCTGTACGGCCACTTCGGGCAGGGCTGCGTCCACACTCGGATCGACTGGGACCCGCACACGCCGGAGGGGATCGGGAAGTTCCGGTCCTTCCTGGACGAGGCGACCGGCCTGGTCCTGTCCTACGGCGGGTCGCTGTCCGGGGAGCACGGCGACGGGCAGTCCCGAGCCGAGTTCCTCCCCAAGATGTACGGGCCCGAGATCGTCGGAGCGTTCGAGGAGTTCAAGGCGATCTGGGATCCGACCGGGGCGATGAACCCCGGCAAGGTCGTGGAGCCCCATCGCATGGACCAGGACCTCAAGGTGGGACCGGCGTACCGCCCCAAACCGGTCACCGTTCACTTCGCCTATCCGGAGGACCACGGCAGCTTCGCCCATGCCACCACGCGCTGCGTCGGAGTGGGGAAGTGCCGTCGCATGGACGGCGGGGTCATGTGCCCCAGCTTCATGGCCACGCGCGAGGAGGAACACACCACCCGCGGCCGTGCCCGGGCCCTGTTCGAGATGATGAACGGCCAGGGCGAGCTGGAGCTGTGGAAGAGCCAGGAGGTGTTCGACGCGCTCGACCTCTGCCTGTCATGCAAGGGGTGCAAGAAGGAGTGCCCCGTCAGCGTGGACATGGCGACGTACAAGGCCGGGTTCCTGTCCCACTACTACGAAGGCCGGCCCAGGCCGAGGGTGGCGTTCGCCATGGGTCTGATCTCGCGGTGGGCGCGCCTCGCGTCGATCGCGCCGGGCGTGGCGAACCTCGTGACACACGCGCCCGGGCTCTCCAGGATGGTGAAGCGGGCCGGAGGCATCGCTCCCCAGCGCGGGGTGCCGGCGTTCGCCCCGCGAACCTTCCGCCGGCAGTTCCGCGGCCGCCGTCGACAGGGCGCCGATCCGGAGCGGACCCGTCCTTTGGTCGTGCTGTGGCCCGACACGTTCACGAACCACTTCCATCCCGAGATCGCCCGTGCCCATGTCAACGTCCTGGAGTTCGCCGGGTACCGGGTCGAGATCCCGGATCGAGCGCTGTGCTGCGGGCGTCCCCTCTTCGACTACGGGATGCTCGACACGGCGAAGCGGTGGATGCGGACCACTCTTCGCGAGCTGCGTCCGGTCATCCGCGAAGGCGTGCCCGTGATCGGCATGGAACCGTCGTGCGTGGCCGTCTTCCGGGACGAGCTGCCGAACCTGCTCCACGACGACCACGACGCCGCCAGGCTGTCCAAGCAGACGTTCCTGCTCAGCGAGTTCCTCCGCGACCGGGACTGGCGGCCGCCGAAGGTGTCCGGAAGAAAGGCCCTGGTCCAGCGGCACTGCCATCACCAGGCCGTGATGGGGTTCGAAGCGGAGGAGCGGATGCTCGGCCTGCTCGGGCTCGACTACGAGATCCTCGACTCCGGTTGCTGTGGGATGGCGGGGAGCTTCGGGTTCGAGGCGGGCGAGAAGTACGAGGTCTCGCAGAAGGTGGGCGAGCGGGTCCTGCTGCCCCGGGTGCGCGAGGCCGATCCGGAGACGCTCGTCATCGCCGACGGATTCTCGTGTCGCACCCAGATCGAGCAGGGTACGGGGCGGCGGGGCCTGCACGTGGCCCAGGTGATCGAGCTGGCCATCCGAGAGTCGCGAGGGGACACCGCCACGGCGCGGAGTGCCGCCGGATGACGATCGGAGCACTGGACACGTCCGTCTACACGGTACCCACCGAGGTTCCCGAGGCCGACGGGACGCTCGAGTACGTCCACGACCACGCTCGGGTCGACCGGTTGCTGTTCGACGGTGTCCTCGACCCGACGGGCGGCGTCCTCCGGCCGGATGCATCGAGGCCGGGGATGGGTATGGACCTCAAGCGAACCGACGCGGAGCGGTTCAGAAAGGGATGACCGATGCGTGAGCACCAAGTGGTGGTCGTGACCGGAGCCTCGGCGGGGGTGGGCCGGGCCACGGTCCGGGCCTTCGCCCGGGAGGGCGCGTGGGTCGGGCTCATCGCCAGAGGACGCGAGGGGTTGGACGCGGCCGCCAAGGAGGTCGAGGCCGAAGGTGGTCGTGCGCTGGTCCTGCCCCTCGACGTGGCCGACGCCCAGGCGGTGGACGATGCGGCCGGGCGGGTGGAGGCGGAGCTCGGGTCCATCGACGTATGGGTGAACAACGCCATGACCTCCGTGTTCTCGCCCCTGCGAGAGATCTCCGCCGCCGAGTTCCGCCGGGTCACCGAGGTCACGTACCTGGGCGTGGTGCACGGCACGATGGCGGCGCTCCGCCGGATGCTGCCGAGGGACCGGGGCATCATCGTCCAGGTCGGCTCCGCGCTCGCCTATCGGGCCATCCCGCTCCAGTCGGCCTACTGCGGGGCGAAGCACGCCATCGAGGGCTTCACCGAATCGCTCCGGTGCGAGTTGCTGCACGACCGGAGCGGAGTTCGCACGACCATGGTGCAGCTCCCCGCGTTGAACACCCCGCAGTTCGAGTGGATCCTGTCGCGGCTTCCCCGGAAGCCGCAGCCGGTCCCACCGATCTACCAGCCAGAGGTTGCGGCCGAGGCCATCGTCTGGGCGGCCCATCACCGGCGCCCCGAGGTGTGGGTCGGCGGGACCACGACGGCGACGATCCTGGCCGACCGGACCGTGCCGAGGCTGCTCGACCACTACCTGGGGCGAACGGGGTTCGACTCACAGCAGACCGACGAGCCTGCGGATCCGGGGAGGCTCTCCAATCTGTGGGAGCCGGTGGGGGGTGACCACGGCGCCCACGGCGACTTCGACCGGAGGGCGCACCCGCGAAGCGTGCAACTGTGGGCCACCATGCACCGAGGGTGGGTGGCGCTCGCCGCCGCAGGAGGCGTGATGGCCGCCGCGGCCGCGGCGCGGCTGAGCCGGCGATGACCCTCTGACGCCCGGACCCCGCGTGCCGACATCCAAGAGGCGTCGCCGCACCGATCACTACCCGCCCATCGCCG
>JBIOYQ010000018.1:0-6343 GCA_044870295.1 Actinomycetota bacterium | reverse complement strand
CGAACGTCGCATCGGACACCTCCTGGAGCGATCGAAGGACGGCTCGGTTTCGTTTCGGGCATGAATCCCCGATCCGTCGGATCGTTTAGGACCCCGATGCGTTCCGCGTGCCGCCATTGACCGCGGGATCCTATGCAGCGCTCCCCTTCATGGCCTCCACGTACTCGGCCAGGCGATCCCAGGTCTCTGCGGCGCCCTCCTCCATGCCCGACTGGAGCATCCCGTCGCGGTCCTCGACGGTGTCGAAGACGGAGGTTGCGGTGAGCCGCGTCTTGCCATCCTCCTCCTCCAGCGTCAGCGTGTCGACGGAGACGTGGCCGGGCATGCCCTCCCACTCGAACGTCCAGACGATCTTCTCCGGCCGGACGATCTCACGGAACTCACCGCGGAATCCGAACTCCTCTCCGCCTTCGGAGCCACGGTGGACCATCCGCCACTTCCCACCGGGCCGGAAGTCGATGTCGCAGGACGACACCTCGTACCGGCGCGGCCCCCACCACTTCGACATGTGCTCACAGGACGTGTGCGCCTCGAACACCAGCTCGCGCGGCGCGTCGAAGACCCTGGTCAAGACGATCTCCCGATCCGAGGGGGTGGTCACCGTCATCTGCCTGCTACCGCTTGCGCCCATCTCTCTTCTCCTTTCCTCGTCCCTGGAGCTCCCCCAGGTACTCGTCCAGCCGGTCGTAGCTCTCTTCCCAGAATCGTCGATAGCGCTCCGCCCACTCGGCCACTTCCTTGAGCGGCCCGGCGTCCAGCCGTGCGGGGCGCCATTGCCGCTCCCTTCCCCGGGCGACCAACCCGGCCCGCTCGAGCACCTTCAGGTGCTTGGACACAGCGGGCAGGGTCATGTCGAACGGCTCCGCCAGCTCCGTCACGGAGGTTTCCCCCTTCGCCAGCCGCGCCAGGATGGCCCTGCGGGTCGGGTCCGCCAGGGCTGCGAAGGTTCGGTCGAGCTGGGCCGTGGCCGTGGCACTCATCCAGATTCAACCTTTCGGTTAAATAACTACTCGGTAAACTACGGCAGCCTCGTCGCGGTGTCAAGCCGGGCGGGGACACGGGTGGTGGGGGGACTTAGGCCGACGCCGGGTAGTCGAGATCCCCGATGTGGTGATGGCCGCTGATGTCACGAGCGATCGCGGAGCAGGCGGTCACGCGACCCTGCCGGTCCACGATCGGTGACACCGAAAGGGAGATGGCCACGCGCGTGCCGTCCTTGCGCACCCGCACGGTCTCGTAGTGCTCGATCCGCTTCCCCGATTGGAGCTGGGAGAGGATGTCGGTGAGCTCCCCGCGCCGTTCCGTCGGAACCAGCACCTCCACGGACCGGCCGACGATCTCGGCGGCTCGGTATCCGTACAGCCGCTCCGCTCCCGGGTTCCAGGTGAGGACGGTCCCGTCCATGCTCTTGGTGAAGATGGCGTCCTGGGACGTCTCCACGATGGCGGCCAGATGGCGGAGCGTCTCCTCGGACTGACGCCGTTCGCTCACGTCTCGCGCGTTGTTCAGGATCAGCGGGAGTTCGCCATCTCGGACGATCATGGTGCTGACGCCCTCGATGGTGACCCAGTGCCCATCGCGGTGGCGTAGCCGGATCTCGGACCCGAATCCTCGAGAACCGCCGGTGGCGTTCTCCGCGATCCCCTCCGCCACCAGGTCGGCGTCGTCGGGATGGACCAGGTCGACCAGGCTCATGCCTTCCATCTCCTGTGGCTCGTATCCGAGGATGCGGCGGTGGGAGGGCGAGGCGTAGACGATGCGGCCCATCGGGTCCATCAGGCTGATCAGGTCCTGGGCATTGTTCAGCATCAGCTTGTGAAGCTCCTGCGCCCGGCGCATCTCGATCTCGGTCTTCTTCTGCGCGCTCAGATCACGGACGAACCCGACGAAGACGGGCGGCCCGGTCCCGGTCTGGACGGCCGTGACGGTGAGCTCGACCGGGATCTCGCGGCCTCCGGCCCTCATGGCCGGCAGCTCGAGTCGCCGATTCAGGATTGGACTGGCTCCCTCGGACACGAACCGCTCCAACTCGCTGCGGTGGGCCTTCCTCAAGAGCGGCGGGATGATCAGCTCGGCCAGTGGCTTCCCCACCGCGTGGGACCGGCGGTACCCGAAGATCCGTTCGGCGGCCGGATTGAACTCCAGGACCACGCCCTCGTGATCCATGGTGATGATCCCGTCGAGCGCCGACTCCACCACGGCGCTCTTGAGACGCTCGCTCACGAGGACGGCTTCCTCGATCTCCTTGCGCCCCATGAACTGTCCTAGTTGAGCCGCCACGTTGGCCATGTCCCTGAGCTTCGCGGGGCTGGGTTGCTTTCCCGTTCGACCGAACAGCTCGATGACCCCCATCACCCGGCCGTCCCGGGGGACCGGGACACCGAGGGCGCCCCGGAACCCGGACGCGATGGCGCCTTCTCGCTCGGTGAGCAACCCACGGTCGGGACCGCGCTGGGAGACCCAGATCGGCTCGGCCGCCGCCCACGTCTGTCCGGGCAGTGCTTCGTTGTGGGGGAGGGAACGCTCTTCGTTCAGAGCCACGAACGCCGCCACGGCCGGATCGTCCTCGTGCCAGGCCTCGTGCACACGAAGCGCTTCGTCGTGGCGGTCGAGCAGCCAGAACAGGGCGAGAGCCCAATCGGACCTCCGGCACAGGCTCTCCAGGACCGGCGGCAAGGCTTGGCCGGGGGTGGACGACTCCGCGAGGGTTCGGGTGACCTCGTGTTGGAGGGAACCGCTGCCACGGGTCGCGTTCTTCGAGCTGAAGATCACGGCTCTCCTCGTCGTCCGGGCTCGCGAGTGGGGCCCAGCCCGCTCGACTCCCGAGGAGCGCCCCGTCGATCGGTCAGATCGCTTTGCCTGTCCTGCTCGTGGGTATCGGCAGCCCCCATCGCCGATTGAATGGGCCCGGACGGTCCCTCCGCGCCGATCGCCGCGGCAGGGACCGGGGAGCCCCCAGCAGGAACCCCTGCCCGAAGTCCACGCCGACCACCCGCAAGCCCACCAGCTCTTCGGGGGTTTCGATGCCCTCCGCGACCACCTTCGCATCGGTCAGTCCTGCGAACGCCACCAGCCCCTCGAGCAGCGCCTTCCCGGGGGCCGTGCTGACGTGGCGGCACAGGGAGCGATCGATCTTGATGAAGTCCGGACGCAGCCGCAGGAGGTTCCGCAGACTGGCGAACCCCGCTCCGACGTCATCGATGGCCAGCCGAACGCCACGAGTTCGGAGCCGGTCGAGCGCCGCGTCCAGGACTGCGTAGTCTCGCACGGGCGCGTGCTCGGTCATCTCGAGGACGATCTGCGTTCCGACGGATCGATCCATGAGCTCGGCCAGGCGGGCGGCGGTCATCGCCTGGGGGGACACGTTCACCGAGAGGAAGCACTGCGGAGGGAGCATCGGGATCCGCCGGAGTGCGGCCTCGACACATGCCATCTCGAGCTCGACACCCAGCCCGACGCGGTACGCCGCCGCCACCCACGCGTCCGGGCCCCGGATGGGCTCCAGGACGAATCTCGCCAGAGCCTCGAAGCCGACCGTGGCGCCCCTCGAGAGCTCGACGATGGGCTGGAAGAACATGGCGAAGGCGTACGTGTCGATGACGTGGCGGATCAGCTGTGCCTCGCCACCGGGCTGCGACCCGGGTCGGTCATGTCGCTCGGACGGGAGAGCCAGGAGCTCCGCGATGCGCGGCGCGACCTCGGGCGCGATGACGGACATCCCCTGGGCGGCCGACCGGATCGCCTCGGACAGGTTGCCGATGTCACCACCCTTGACCACGCAGCTCGCCGCGCAGGCCCGGATCACCGTTACGACGGACTCCAGGTCCTCGCCGCTGGACAGGGCGACGACCTGCGTTCTCGGAGACGTCTCATGGATCTCGAGGACCGCCAGGGCATCCCGCTCGCCGGCCAACGTCGCGTCGATCACCGCAACGTCTGGCCGACTCCTCATCGCGACCTGAACGATCTCTCCCGGCGTGGCGGCCGTGCCCACGACCCGAACGTCGGCATCCGAAGCCAGCGCGGCGCGTAGCGCGCTCAGGGCCTTCGGCTCGTCGTCGGCGATGAGCACTCGGATGGGGGTGCGCGGGGACGTGAGGTGCCACGCCGACCGGGGCATCAGGACACCATCTCCTCCGCCCGCGACCAGATCGACCCCAATCCGTCGGCGCTCCCCTCCCCCTCGGGGTCATCCTCGCCGTCGTCGTCCGGGAAGAGGGACCAGTCTGCGGAGGGGACCCAGCATTCCACGATCGTCCCTCTCCCCGGAGTGCTCGCGAGCCGGCACCACCCGCCGGCCAGCTCGGCGCGCTCGTTCATACAGGCGATGCCCAGGTGAACCGGCTCGCTCTCGTCGGGGCCGGCGACGCACCCGATGCCGTCGTCGGCCACGGTCAGGGTGAAGCCGCTGTCCCGTTCGTCGAGCACGACCTCGACCCTGGTGGCCTCGGCGTGCTTCAGCACGTTGGACAGAGCCTCTTGGGCGATCCGGTACAAGACCAGCTGCGTTTCGACAGGGGGCCGGCGGGACGCTCGGTTCTCCAGGTTCCACTCCACTCCCGCCTCGGCCACCCGCAGCGAGAGGTACTCGCGGATCGCGTCGGCCAGTCCGGATGTCTCCAGCGCCGGAGGACGGAGGTCGAAGGCCAGGTTCCGCAAGCGCGACAGGGCCGTCTTGACCCGCGCCTCCGTGCGAGCGATCTGGCGGACCTGATCGGGATCGACCAGGGAACGGCGCAGGTAGGTGAGATTCATGGCCACCGACGAGATGGCCTGCATGGTGTCCTCGTCGATCTCCCCCGACACCTGACGGCGCTCCTCCTCGTGGGCGGAGACGAGATGCGAGAGAAGCCTCTTCCGGTGGTCGTTGATCGAGATGAGGGACTCGAGGCTGACGTGGAGGGCTGCCTCAGCCTCCTTCTGCTCGCTGATGTCCCGACCCAGGAAGACGATCCACCGACGAGACTCGATCTCGAAGTTGCGGAAGGAGACCTGCGCGGACCGCAAGGTCCCGGCGCGAGACCGGAACAGGATCTCCACCGACTCAGCCGAGTCTCGGCCCGCTAGGGCGTCCGAGAGGTCCGGATGAGGCCCGAGGTCCTCCCACAGCTCGAGGTCCTGCACCCTGGTGCCCAGGAGTTCGTCACGGTCGTACCCGACCAGGCGAAGGAAGCTCTCGTTCACCTCGAGGAGGGTGCCGTGATGGTCCATCACGGCGACGGCGTCCCAACTGCACTGGAAGACGAGTCGCATGCACCCCTGTCTGACCGCTTCGGTCAGGACCGTCCCGCTTTGATGGGTCCGCACTGCTGGTCACCCCCCTTTGGAGACTAGCTAATTGTGACCACACCCAGGACGACGGGCAATCGTGCGTTCGACTGAAAGTCGTATCGGTCGGGCCGGCTCGACCGGTGGTTCACGGCGTTGCGAGACCGGGCCTTTCGGCCTGCGTCACACCTATTCGCCCTGGAGGTGATCCGAGATGGTCCGACCCTCTGACGTGGGCACACCGTCCGAGTCCCACAGCTTGTCGGGCGCGTTGGTCCCTTCCCCTGATCCATACAGCAGGACGAACGGCAGCCCGGCGGGGTTCAACGCGTCGATGATGTCCTTGCCGGTCGAAGCCTTCCCGGTCCGCCACCCCAGCTCGTTGATGAAGGACGGCCCGCCGAACCGGCGTTCCACGTAGTCCTTGATGTCGAGGATGGCCGACGGGTCGGCGAAGTACGAGTGCCACACGAAGTAGTCGACCCCGGCCGACCGGCACGCGTCGATGTACGCGTTCGCCTCGTCGGCCAAAGCCTGATCGAACGGCGCCATGTCGGCGGCCTTCGCGAACGCCTCGGCCTCCTCGACGCCTTCCGTGGCCAGGAGGTCCGCGTACGTGGCCTGAGAGGTCACCGTCCCCATCAGGGCGGTGCCCCCGTCCAGAACCCCTCGAGCGGACGCCACGGCGTGGCCCAGCTCCATCAGATGGGCGAACTCGTCCACGGTGCCCGAGTACTTGTTCTCGCTGTTGACCTCGTTCCCGTACACGATGACGTCCGGCTGGAGCTGATCGATCATGGAACCGATCGCGGCCTGGAACGCCGCGTCCTCCGACCCGTCAGCCGGCAGCGGGATGTCCTTCTTCTTCGTGGAGTTCCGCACGGTCAGCACCAGCTTGATGCCGGCTGCCCGCATACCGGCCAGATCGGGATTGCCGGGCGCCTTGAACGTGGTCTTGTAGACGATCGGGTCCGAGGATGACATCAGGGAGACATCGCCGCGGTAGGCGCCGCCTGCCGCGGACATCCACGGTTCTGCCAGTTCGGCGGTCGTGATGTATTTGCCGAGCGGCCCG
>JBIOYQ010000017.1:0-4051 GCA_044870295.1 Actinomycetota bacterium | reverse complement strand
TCGGCGGGGGCATCATCGGGCTGCACGGGACCAACGATCCATCCTCCATCGGCAACCGAAAGAGCCACGGCTGCATCCGGCTCCACAACCGGGACATCGACAAGCTGGTTCCCCTGCTCCCCCTGGGCACGCCGGTCGACATCCGCTAGGTCCGCCAACGGCAGGGCCCGGGCGATCCGCCCAGGCCCTGACCTTCGTCGCTACCTGTCCTGCGGTCGAGCTAGGTGACCATCACTGCCTTGGCCGCCGAGTAACCGCTGGTGGCGTTGTTCGCTGTGTTGTGCAGCCGGGAGCGGAACGAGTAGGTCCCCGGAGCGAACCCCGTCGAGTCGAACTGCACGCTCCTGGTGGTGACGTTCAGCATCCAGTTCTGGAAGTTCCCGCCCGGGTCCTTCTTCTGGATGTCGTAGACGAACCCGGCGGGGGCGTTGACCGTGGCCACGACGATATTGAACTTCGTCCCGGCCGGCCCGGACGGTGGATTGGCCTTGATCTTGACCGAGATGGTGCCGGTCATGCCCAACCCCGAGTGGAACGTGCAGTGGTACTTGTACTGGCCGCCGGCGGTGAAGACGAAGTCGAACGCGGCCCCAGCGCCGACGGTCCCCGAGTCCCAGTACGACAGGGGGGTATCACCGGTGGACGTGTGCGACGCGGTGCTGTCGTTCGTCCAGTGGACCGTTCCTCCGATCAGGACCGGCGCGTTCTTCGGCGTGAACAGGAAGTTGGTCATGGACACGTTCGTCGTTGCCGCCATGGCGTTCCCCTGGACGAACAACGCCATCAACAGCCCCAGCAACGAGGCCCTTCGAACCAGACGTAGCATCGGCACTCCTTTCACATTGGCCAATGACCCGACCCTCGACTCCCGACTCCGGTTCTACGGGCGGGAGGAGAGGAGGGATTGTCCCTGCCCCGAAGCGGAACCGCAACCCTCACTTTGGCTAATCTCGGGACCATGGGTCATGTCATCACTCTGATCCCCGGCGACGGCATCGGTCCCGAGGTCGCGGACGCTGCGCGGCGGGTGGTCCAGGCCACGGGGGTGGAGGTGGAGTGGGACGTTCAAGACGCCGGCGCCGCGGTGATGGAGCGGGAGGGTACGCCGCTGCCGCACCGCGTGCTCCGGTCCATCGAGGCCTCTCGAACGGCGCTGAAGGGACCGATCACGACCCCGGTGGGGTCGGGATTCCGCAGCGTGAACGTGGCGCTACGACAGGAGCTGGACCTGTTCGCGGCGGTCCGCCCGGCCACCACGCTGCCGGGGGTCCCGACGCGGCACGAGGGAGTGGACCTCGTCGTCATCCGGGAGAACACCGAGGACCTCTACGCCGGCATCGAGTTCGAACGAGGCTCACCACAGCTGGACCGCTTCCGCCACCTGGTGCGGGATCTCTCGGGGTTCGAGCTCAAGGCCGACGCCGGCGTGACCGTGAAGCCCATCAGCGTCTCCGGGACCCGGCGGATCGTCCGGTTCGCCTTCGACTACGCCCGGCGGAACGGACGAAAGCGGGTGGCCGTCGGGCACAAGGCCAACATCATGCGGTTCTCCGACGGGGTGTTCCTGTCGACGGCCGGCACCGAGGCCGAGTTCTACCCCGACGTCGGGTTCGAGGCCTGGGAGATCGACGAGCTGGCCCTTCGTCTGGCGTCCGACCCCCAGGACCTCGACCTCCTCCTCCTGCCCAACCTGTACGGGGACATCCTGAGCGACCTGTGCGCCGGCCTGGTCGGAGGGCTCGGCCTGGTGCCCGGGGCCAACCTCGGCTGGGAGTACGCCGTCTTCGAGCCCGTCCACGGCAGCGCGCCGGACATCGCCGGTCGGGGGCTGGCCAACCCCATCGCGATGATCCTCTCCGCGGCGATGCTGCTGGCCCACGTCGGCGAGCGCGAGGAGAGTGAGGCGGTCAGCCGCGCCGTGACCAGCGTGCTGGCCGAAGGACGGGTCCGGACCAGGGACCTGGGCGGCACCGCGGGAACCGTGGAGATGGCGGACGCGGTGGCGCGGGGGGTGGAACGGGAGCTGGCCCGCGCCTAGCCCGAGGGCCCCCGACCGGGGGCCGACCGGACCTGTCAACAGCCGGGTTCGCCGTGGTGTCCGCAGCAGAACTTCAGCGTGACGAAGCCACGGGCGCGGTTCTTGAGCGTCAGCCAGACCTTCGTGCTGAAGGGAGCGTCGTACTCGCGCCAGTTCGTGAAGAACTGCCGAACGTAGTCGCCCAGCCCCGGGCGGTGTTTCCCTGCCATCGCCGCAGTGTAGGTCAGGCCAGGGAGACCAGGTCCAGCAGGTCCTCGCTCCAGTAATCCAGCGTACCGTCGGGCATGAACAGGACCCGGTCGGGCTCGAGGGCTCGAACGAAGTCCGTGTCGTGGCTCACCAGGACCATGGTGCCGGGCCATCCGCCCAGCGACCTGGCCACCGCCTCACGAGACGGCGGATCCAGGTTGTTGGTCGGCTCGTCCAGGAGCAGCAGGTTGTGCTTGCCCGCCACCAGCTGGGCCAGCGCCAGCTTGGTCTTCTCCCCGCCGGACAGCGTCCCCGCATCCTGGAAGGCTTTCTCCCCACGCAGCTCGAACATGCCCAGCAGCGCCCGCAGCTGCTGGTCGAGCGCGTCGGAAGAGCCACGCATGTGCGAGATCACGTCCAGACCGGCCGAGATGCCTTCATGCTCCTGGGCGTAGTAGCCGACGGAGACCCCCGTCCCGAAGCGCACATCTCCCGAGTCGGACGTCGATTGGCCCGCGAGGATCCGCAGCATCGAGGTCTTGCCCGCACCGTTCAGGCCCAGCACCAGCAGGCGCTCGGCGCGAACCACATCGAAGGAGACGTCCTCGAACACCGGTGGGCCGCCGTAGCCCTTGGTCAGCTCGGTGACGGTCAGCACGGCCTTGCCCGAATGCGGTGGCGTCGGGAACCGGACGTTCACCTTGCGCTCGCGCTTCGGGGCGGCGATGGCCTGCTTCCTCAACCGAGCCACCCGCGTGTCGAGCGTCTTGGCCTTGCGGGCTCGCTTCTCCGTGGAGTGTCGCATCGAATCGGCCAGGGCCGACAGGCGCTGGATCTCGGCCTGCTGCCTGGCGGCGGTCTTCGCCTGACGCGCCTCGTCCTGCCGCCGAGCTTCCCGGTACTGCGAGTAGGTCCCCTTGTATTCGACCAGGGAACCGTCGTCGAGGTGCAGGATCCTGGTGATCGAGCGGTCGAGCAGGACCAGGTCGTGGCTCACCACCAGGAGCGTTCCGCGATAGGACTCGAGGAACTTCATCAGCCAGGACTTGGCGTCCGTGTCGAGGTGGTTGGTGGGCTCGTCCAGCAGCAGCAGGTCGCTCCCGGCGAACAGGATCCGACCCAACTCGAGCCGCCGACGCTCTCCCCCCGACAGCACGATCATGGGCATGTCCAACCGGTCGGGCGCCAGCCCCAGGCCCGCGGCGATCCGGCGGGCCTCGCCCTCCGCGGCGTATCCGCCGGCATGTCGGTACTGCTCCTCGGCCCGGGAGTACCTGGCCACGTTGCGGCTGGACGGATCCTCCTCGACCTCCAGGCGGAGCTTCTCCAGCCGGTCGGTGGCCTCCGCCAGCCCACGGCCGTCCAGGATGTGAGACACGGCAAGGACGCCCGGCTCGGCCCGTCGAAGCTTGGGGTCCTGCCGAAGGTAGCCCAGGCGGCCCCGGCGAAGGATCACGCCCGCGGCCGGCTCCGTTTCCCCCGCCAGCACCTGCAGGAGCGTGGTCTTCCCCACGCCGTTGCGACCGACCAGGCCCACCTTGTCGCCGGCGTGCAGCGTGAACGAGACCCCCGACACCAGGGGCAGCCCACCCGCCTCGACGGCGACGTCACGAACCTGCAGCATGGCTACGATCATCCACCCTTCGTGGATCCAGGGAACGAAGCTCCCGAGAACCCGGCGGCGAAAGGACGTTTCGGCGCTCTGCCACTGAGCTACTCCGGGCTTTCACCCGAAGGCAGGAATCGAACCTGCGACATCCCCATCCGAGTGGAAGTACCTCTCGCCTTCGCACCGGGAGCACCGCTCCCAACCGATCTGTTCAG
>JBIOYQ010000016.1:0-13281 GCA_044870295.1 Actinomycetota bacterium | reverse complement strand
CACGGTGTTCGTGGAGCGCGAGTCCCAGAAGGGCATTCTGGTGGGGAAGGGCGGCCGCACGTTGAAGGAGATCGGCACCGCAGCCCGCACCGAGCTCGAGCGACTGTTGGCGGCCCGCATGTACCTGGAGCTTCGGGTCAAGGTGCTGAAGGATTGGCAGCGGGATCCGGCGGCGCTGAACCGTCTCGGGCTCTAGCGCTCTTCATCGGGCTGCGCGACCATTCGGTCGATCACATCGGCGGCGGTGGCCACGGCCCTGACCTCGTCGGGCCGAAGCGCTCGCATCCTTTTCACCAGGCGGTCCACCCGTCGCGCCCGCCCCCGCCGAAGGAGGGCTGCCCCCTTGGGCGTGGCCCGGATCCGCACCGACCGGGCGTCCTTGGGATGGCGGTCCCGGCTGACCAGGCCGTCCGCCGCCAGCGCCGTCACCAGCCTGGTCATGGTGGGAGGGGTGACCTGCTCGGCCGCCGCCAGCTCGCCCAGGGTCAGAGGGCCGGCAAACACCACGACGGAGAGCGCCGACAGCCGCGCGGGGGAGAGTCCCGTTTCCTCGTCCACGCGGCGGATCCATCGGAGGAGATGGATGGCGGCCGAGTGGGTCCGATCGGCCACCTCTTCCAGCCGGATGGGCGGTTGACGAGCCATCGGGCGTCATTCTACAGTTAGTTAGCGCAACTAAATATCTGATCAGGGAAGAGACCTGGAGGATAGACCCATGGACGTGTTCGACGCCGTCACGGCCGGTGATCTGCAAGGCCTCGCGGAGGCCGTCCGGAAGGACCCCTCCGTGGCGTCGGCTCGAAACGACCAGGGCCTGTCGCTCGTGCTCCACGCCCTCTATCACGGCCGGGACGAGATGGTCGCCGCGTTGCTGGCGACGGGGCTCGACCTCGATCTCTTCGAGGCAGCGGCCCTCGGCGACGCGGCCCGTGTGGCGTCCCTGCTCGACGCGAAGCCTGACGACGTGACGGCATGGTCGGTCGACGGGTTCACCCCGCTGCACCTGGCGGTGTTCTTCGGCCATCCGGACACGGCCAAGCTGCTGATCGAGCGTGGGGCGGATCCGAGCGTCGTATCGCACAACCCCATGGAGGTCATGCCGATCCACTGCGCGGCCGCGGGTCGGTCGCGGGCCTCGGTCGAAGTCGTGCTGGACGCGGGCGTGGACGTGGACGCTCGGAGCCACGGGGGCTTCACGGCCCTGCACGACGCGGCGCAGAACGGCGATCGGGCCATCGTGGAGCTGGTGCTGGATCGGGGCGCCGACCCGGCCATCACCGACGAGCGGGGGCGCACGGCCCGCGATCTGGCCATCGCGCACGGCCACCAGGACGTGGCGGATCTGCTGGAAGACCGGGGGTAGGGACTACCATAGATTCCTTCCTCTCCGGCAGGGGCCTCCATGGGAACACCGTCCACCGAGATTCAGCCAACCGGCGCCGCCATCCGCGAGCGGACCAGGTTCGCCCCATCCCAGGCCGTGGGGCTGGTGGCCGGCACCCAGCCGGTGGACGCGGTAGGGCTGGAGGAGCGGGCGGCGTCGCTGGCGAAGCGGTCGATCAAGCGGGACGCGAAGCTGTGGGCCCTGGACCTGGCCATCCGGTGCGTCGACCTGACCACGCTGGAAGGCGCGGACACGCCGGGCAAGGTGGTGGCGGTGTGCGCCAAGGCGGTCCGTCCGGACCCCACCGACCACACGATCCCGTCCGTGGCGGCCGTGGTGATCTATCCGTCGCTGGTGCCGGTCGCGGCCGGCCAGCTGGAGGGAACCGGCGTCCACGTCGCCAGCGTGGCGGGAGGGTTCCCGGCAGGGCTGGCGCCGCTCGACGAGCGCTTGGCCGAGATCCGCGACGCCGTCTCCATGGGCGCGGACGAGATCGACATCGTCCTCAATCGTTCGGCGTTCCTCGCCGGCCGGTACCGGCAGGCCTTCGAAGAGATCGCCGCGTCGAAGGAGGCGTGCGGCCCGGCGCACCTCAAGACCATCCTCGAAGTCGGCGAGCTGGGGTCGTATGACCAGATCCGGCGGGCCTCCGTGCTCGCCATGGCGGCGGGCAGCGATTTCATCAAGACCTCCACCGGCAAGATCGGCACGGGCGCGACGCTCCCGACCGGGCTGTGCATGATGGAGGCGGCGCGCGACTTCTTCCACGAGACCGGGACCCGGGTGGGCGTGAAGGTGGCCGGAGGGGTCCGGCAGTCGAAGCAGGCCATCCAGTACCTGGTTTTGCTATACGAGACCCTCGGCCCCGAGTGGATGCACCCCGACCTGTTCCGGATCGGGGCTTCCACCCTGCTGAACGACATCCTGATGCAGATCGCGAAGGAACGGACCGGCGCCTACCAGTCCATCGACTACTTCACCCTCGACTGAAGGACGACCACGAGTGAGCAAGCACCTCGAGGAACGGCGAGACACGCGGATCGAGCGGTCCGGGCGATGGGAGTACGCGCCGGCGCCGGAGTCGCGGGAGATCGTCTCCATCAAGCCCCGCTACGGGCTGTTCATCGGCGGTGAGTTCGTGGAGCCGCGATCGGGTCGCTGGTTCGGAACCATCAATCCGGCCACGGAGGAGAAGCTTGCCGAGGTGGCCGAGGCCGGCCCGGAAGACGTCGACCTGGCCGTCAAGGCCGCTCGGACGGCCGCGGACCGCCGGTGGCGGGACCTTCCCGGGAAGGAACGCGCGAAGTACCTGTACCGCATCGCCCGGGCGCTCCAGGAGCGCGCGCGTGAGTTCGCGGTGCTGGAGACCCTCGACGGCGGCAAGCCCATCAAGGAATCGCGCGACGTCGACGTGCCGCTCGCGGCGGCGCACTTCTTCTACTACGCGGGGTGGGCGGACAAGCTCGGCTACGCGTTCCCGGGCCGCACCCCACACCCCCTGGGCGTGGCAGGCCAGGTCATCCCGTGGAACTTCCCTCTGTTGATGGCGGCGTGGAAGCTGGCACCGGCCCTGGCCACCGGCAACACCTCGGTGCTCAAGCCGGCCGAGACCACGCCCCTGACGGCCCTGCTCCTCGCGGAGGTCATGCAGGAGGTCGATCTCCCTCGGGGCGTGGTGAACATCGTCACGGGTGCGGGAGAGACCGGCGCCGCTCTGGTCAACCACCCGGGCGTCGACAAGGTCGCCTTCACCGGTTCGACCGAGGTGGGCAAGATGATCCGCAAGGCCGTGGCGGGCACCGGGAAGCGGCTGACGCTGGAGCTGGGCGGCAAGGCCGCCAACATCGTGTTCGAGGATGCGCCGCTCGACCAGGCTATCGAGGGCATCGTCAACGGGATCTACTTCAACCAGGGCCACGTGTGCTGCGCCGGCTCGCGCCTGCTGGTCCAGGAGTCGATCTTCGAGCCGCTCGTGGAGAAGCTGAAGGACCGGCTGGGGACGCTGCGGGTGGGCGACCCCCTCGACAAGAACACCGACGTCGGGGCCATCAACTCACGGCAGCAGCTCCAGAAGATCGAGGAGCTGGTGCAGGCCGGGGTGGAGGAAGGGGCGGAGATCTACCAGCCCGAGTGCCGGCTCCCCGAACGAGGGTTCTGGTTCTGCCCGACCATCTTCACCGGGGTGAGCCAGTCCCACCGCATCGCCCGCGAGGAGATCTTCGGTCCCGTGCTGTCCATCCTGACCTTTCGCACGCCCGAGGAGGCGGTGGAGAAGGCGAACAACACGCCGTACGGGCTCTCGGCCGGCGTGTGGACCGAAAAGGGGTCGCGGATCCTGTGGATGACCCAGCGCTTGCGGGCCGGTGTGGTGTGGGCGAACACGTACAACCGATTCGATCCCTCCTCGCCGTTCGGGGGCTACAAGGAGAGCGGGTTCGGCCGCGAGGGCGGCCTGCACGGTCTGGAGCCCTACGTGGAGCTGGTCGGGTCGAACGGCCGGTCGCCCAGCACCGGCGGTGGGCGGCGATGAAGGACGATCGTCTGGACGTCCGCAAGACCTACAAGCTGTATATCGGCGGCGCCTTCCCGCGCTCGGAGTCGGGGCGGTCGTACCCGGTGCTCGATGCGAAGAAGCAGGTGCTGGCCCGACCCGCCCGGGCGTCCCGGAAGGACCTTCGTGATGCGGTGCGGGCCGCGCGGACCGCGTGGACGGGATGGTCCGGAGCCACCCCATACAACCGTGGGCAGATCCTGTACCGCGTGGCCGAGCTGATGGAGGGTCGGTCGGCGCAGTTCGTCCACGAGCTCGGTATGGCCGGCGCCAGGAACCCCTCCCGTGAGGTGGAGGCGGCCATCGATCGATGGGTCTGGTACGCGGGGTGGGCGGACAAGGTCCATCACATCATCGGCACGGTCAACCCGGTGGCGGGGCCCTATTTCGACTTCACCTTCCCGGAGCCGACCGGCGTGGTCGGGGTGGTCGCGCCCGAGCAGCCTGCACTCCTCGGGTTGGTCTCCCGGCTGGCGCCGGTGATCGTCTCGGGCAACACGGCGGTGGTCCTGGCCTCCGAGCGCAACCCGATGCCGGTGGTGACCCTCTGCGAGGTCCTGGCGACCTCGGACGTGCCCGGCGGCGTGATCAACGTGCTCACGGGCCTGAAGAACGAGCTCATCCCGTGGCTGGCCTCCCACATGGACGTGAACGCCGTCGACATAACCGGCGTCCCCGACCACCTGCTTGCGGAGGTCGAGGCGGCGGCGGCCGGGAACGTGAAGCGGACCGTCCGGGACGGGTCGGTCGACTTCTTCCGCGAGGCCGCCCAGAGCCCGTACGACGTCATCGACTTCATGGAGATGAAGACGGTGTGGCATCCGATGGGGGCCTGAGCAGCCCGATCGGGGTTCCAGCCTGTGGAGATTTCGTCACCGAGCTGACCCGTCCTTGGCTGGCCAGAGTGGCGGGGTACCATTCGTCCAATGCCCCTCTACAAGGAACAGGGCATCGTCCTGCGGTCCATGAAGCTGGGCGAGGCCGACAAGATCGTGACCATCCTCACGCAGGGCTCGGGGAAGGTCCGCGCGGTCGCGAAGGGGATCCGCCGGACCCAGAGCAAGTTCGGAGCGCGGCTCGAGCCCCTTACGCACGTGTCGCTCCTGCTGTACCAGGGCCGCAACCTGGACACGGTCACCCAGGCCGAGATCATCAGCCCGTTCCTGCGCATCCGGCGCGACTTCGAGCTGATCGCGGCCGGGGAGACCATGCTCGAGGCGGCCGACAAGGTGGCCGAGGACCACGAGCGCAACGTCCCGCTGTTCCTGCTCCTGGTGAAGGGGCTCCGGGCGCTGGACGACGGGCCGCGCGACCCCGCCGCCGTCGCCGAGAGCTACCTGCTGAAGCTCCTGTCGCTGTCCGGCTTCCACCCCGCTCTCTCCGGGTGCGCCCTGTGTGGTTCCCCTGGTCCGCTGGAGTGGTTCTCCGCCGGGCACGGGGGAGCCATGTGTGACGGGTGCGCCGGGCAGGACGCCGGCCGTGTGGCCGAGCCGGCCGTCCGGTGGCTGGACGACCTGGCCAGGGTGGATCTGCCCGGAGCCGGTGACATGACACCGCCGTCGGATCTGCGCCGGGAGGCTCGGGCCATGCTGTACGGATTCGTCGAGTACCACCTGGAGCGGCGCATGCGCAGCTTCACCCTGCTGTCCCGGCAGCCGAATCCTGTCCTGACGCCATGAGCTACCTCTCCGACCTCGATCTCTCCAGGCTGCCCCGTCACGTGGCGATCGTCATGGACGGCAACGGCCGGTGGGCCCGCCAGCGGGGCCTGGCCCGGACCCAGGGACACGAGGCGGGAGAGGAGGCCCTGTACGACGTGGTGCTCGGCGCGCTGGAGATCGGGCTCGAGTGGTTGACCGTGTACGCGTTCTCGACCGAGAACTGGAAGCGGCCGCCGTCGGAGGTTCGGTTCCTGATCAACTTCAACCGCACGCTGCTGCACCGGCGCCGGGACGATCTGGACCGACGGGGCGCGCGCATCCTGTTCACCGGAAGACGCGAGGACTGGCGGGTCCCCGCCTCCGTCCTGCGCGACATGGTCGAGGCGGAGGAGCTCACGAAGCACCATCGCCGGACCACGCTGAACATCGCGTTCAACTACGGAGGGCGGACGGAGGTCGTGGATGCGGTCAAGCGGCTCATGCGGGATCACGACGATGGGCGGCTGAAGGGCCGGATCACGCCGGAGTCCATCTCGTCGCGGCTCTACCATCCGGAGATGCCCGACCCGGACCTCCTGATCCGGACCGGCGGCGAGATGCGCATCTCGAACTTCCTGCTGTGGCAGGCCGCGTATTCCGAGCTGTGGTTCACGCCCGTGTACTGGCCGGACTTCAATCGCGAGTATCTGTTCGAGGCCATCCGGGACTACCAGAAGCGCGACCGGCGGTTCGGCGGCATCGACGATCAGTAGCGTTCCCAACCGGTGGAGGACGGACGTATCATCCGACCGCCGATGATGCCGTACTTCGCGTACGGGTCCAACATGGACACGCGCCAGATGCAGCAGCGCGTGCCCGGCGCCACCCTGATCGGTCCGGGGCATCTGGACGGATTCAGCCTGGCCTTCAACGTGTTCTCGCGGAGCTGGAAGGCCGGCGCCGCCAACCTGGAGCTCGATCCGGAGGGGCGCGTCTACGGCGTGTTGTGGGACCTTCCGCCCGACGGTCTGACGCATCTCGACACCTTCGAGGGCCATCCGACGTTCTACCGGCGCGAGGAGTTGAGCGTGCAGGGTCCGGAGGGTCCGGTCATCGCGTGGACCTATCGCGTCGCGCACCAGGAGGGCGCGTTCGTCCGTCCCAGCGACGAGTACCTCCAGCTCATGTACTCGGCCATCCGGGTCCACGGGCTGCCGCCGGAAGCGCTGGACCTGGTCGATCGGGCCGCCCGGCCGCCCCGGCCTTCGGTGTCCTGACGGCTATCATGACCGGCACGCCAGCGGCCGCAGCCAGCGGCCGGGAAAGGAGCCGATCGTGGCCGACCTGATGGACGCCCTCACCTCCCTCGCGAAGCGACGGGGGATCGCCTTTCCCTCCAGCGAGATCTACGGGGGGATCCGCGCTTCGTGGGACTACGGACCGCTGGGCGTGGAGCTGAAGCGGAACATCCGCAACGAATGGTGGCGTGAGATGGTCCAGCTCCGCGACGACGTGGTCGGGTTGGAGGCGGCCATCATCATGTCCCCCCGGGTGTGGGAGGCCAGCGGTCACGTGGCAGGCTTCTCGGACCCCTTGGTGGAATGCCTCAACTGCCACCAGCGGTTCCGGGCCGACCACTTGCCCGGCTTCCACGCGCCGCAGTCGGGCCACGAGGAGGACGAGACCTCGCTCGACATGGCCCAGCATCCGCGGTGTCCCAACTGCGGCAACGACCGGTTCACCGAACCACGCAACTTCAACCTCATGTTCAAGACGCACATGGGCCCGGTGGAGGATGAGGGCAGCGTGGTCTATCTGCGGCCCGAGACCGCGCAGGGCATGTTCGTCGACTTCCGCACGGTGCAGCAGTCGAACCGGCTCAAGATCCCGTTCGGGGTCGCCCAGATCGGCAAGTCGTTCCGCAACGAGATCACCCCCGGCAACTTCATCTTCCGGACCCGCGAGTTCGAGCAGATGGAGATGGAGTACTTCGTGGAGCCCGGCAGCGACGATGAGTGGTTCGACTTCTGGGTGAACCGCCGCCTGGACTGGTACGTCCGGCTGGGAATCAACAAGGAGAAGCTTCGGCTGCGGCCGCACGAGCCCGACGAGCTGGCCCACTACGCGAAGGCCGCCACCGACATCGAGTACGAGTTCCCCTTCGGGTGGAGCGAGCTGGAGGGGATCGCCAACCGCACGGACTTCGACCTGCGGCAGCACCAGGACGCGTCCGGGGAGGACCTCACGTACTACGACCAGGAGAACGACCGGCGGTATCTGCCCTTCGTGGTCGAGCCAGCCGCGGGCGTGGACCGCATCCTCCTGGTGCTCCTGCTGGACGCGTACCGCGTCGAAGAGGCGCCGACGTCCGGCGGAGGCACGGAGAAGCGGACCGTCCTGGCCCTGCACCGCCGGGTCGCTCCCATCAAGGCGGCCATCCTCCCGCTGTCGCGCAACGAGACTCTGGCGCCCGAGGCCCGCAGGGTCCACGACCTGCTCCGCGACCGGTGGATGACCCAGTACGACGACGCCGGTTCCATCGGACGGAGATACCGTCGCCAGGACGAGGTGGGAACCCCGTTCTGCGTGACGGTGGACTTCGACACCCTCACCGACCGGCAGGTGACGGTGCGGGAGCGCGACTCGATGACACAGGACCGGCTGCCCATCGACCAGCTGGTGGGCTACCTCGAGGAGCGACTCTCCTGAAGACCAAAGAGCCAGCCTCCCCGCCGAACGTGCCTCCCGCCGGCGAGCCCCGGCCGGGTCGGAAGGGCACCCGCAGGCCTCCGTTGCGGATCCGCGTGACCCCCGGGGGGTTGTTCGCCGCCGCCTTCCTGCTGCTCTGCGGGTCCGTGGGGGCCGTGGTCGCCGGTCAGCTCACCGCCAAGGTGTTGGGGCCGTGGATCTCCATGGGGTATTCGGCCGGCGCCGTGCTCTGCGCGATCGCGGCGGTGATCGCCGGACGGCGTCGATGAGGAAGCCGGTGGGCGCCCGGCGGCTGCTCGCCGCCGCGGCAGCCCTCGCGGTGGTGGCAGCATCGTGCGCCGGAGGAGGCCTGAAGGTCCAACGGTCACCGTCGGGGACCGGCTCCGGGCTCCCAGGCCACCCCACCGCTCCCGCTCCGCAGGCCGACCCGCTGTGCCGGCCGATCCCGGCGCCGAGCAGCCCGGGACCGACCTCAGGTTCGTTACCTCCCGCCATCGCGCAGGTGGCCACGCAGGTCCAGGCGGTGCGCGATCTCCGGTTCACTCGGCCCGTCGTGCCGGAGCCCTTGAGCCAGACCGAGCTCCAGGCCCAGTTGCACGAGACGCTGACGCGGGAGTTCACGAGCGACCTCGTCCGGGCCGAGGGACAGACCGACATCACCATCGGAGCGCTCCCGCCCGGGACGGATCTTCCGCAGGTCCTGGTGGACTACGGCACCAGCCAGATCGTGGGGTTCTACGACAACACGAATCAGCGGCTGGTGTTCGAGGGAGGTGTCCAGCCGTCCCCGTTCGAGCGCTTCACCCTGGCGCACGAGCTCACGCATGCCTTGCAGGATCAACACTTCGGTCTCTCGAAGCTGGACGAGCTGAACGACGCATGCCAGGACGACCGGGCCGAGGCGTACCTGTCCCTGGCCGAAGGAGACGCCGTGTCGACCCAGGTGGCGTGGGCCCGGACCAACCTCACGGAGTCGGAGATCGTGGACCTCCAGGACGAGGCGAACGCCTTCCCTCCTCCTCCACCCACGCCCCCGTTCGTCGAGCAACTGTTCCAGTTCCCCTACCCCAACGGTCAGGCGTTCGTGGAGGCGTTGCAGGCACGGGGCGGTGAGCAAGCGGTGGACGCGGCCTTCGGCGATCCTCCGGTGTCGACCGAGCAGATCCTGCACCCGGAGAAGTACCCCGCCGACGTCCCGCAGGCGGTCAGCATCCCGGACCTGTCGTCGGCCCTCGGTTCCGGATGGCGGCTGCTGGATCAGCAGGAGGTGGGGGAGGCCTGGCTGCTGACGATGCTCGAGCTGCGCCTGGGCGCCGGCCCATCGGAGGAGGCCGCAGCCGGCTGGGACGGTGGGCTGCTCCGTTCGTGGACCGATGGCTCCAGGACGGCGGTGCTCCTTCGTACGGTCTGGGACTCCGAGCAGGACGCCGCCGAGTTCTCGTCGGCCATGACCGACTGGTTCGACCAGCAGGCCGCCCGGGCAGAACATGCGGGCGCCACCGCGCAGGTCTTGTTCGCGTCCGATCAGGCCACGCTCGACGCGCTGGCGTCGGCGACCGGGGATTGACCGAGCCTAGGTCTGGACCAACCGGTAGATCGCGGTGTCGTCGCTGAAGTAGAGAGCCCCGTCGGGTCCGCGTTCGATCGAGAGCACGACCGAGCTGTGCGTGAACACGCTCGTATCCGACGCGATACGCCGGCGGTCCGCCGTCAGCACCACTTCGTGGATGTCGAGCCGGTTGTAGTTCCCGTAGAAGAGATGGCCCTCGGCGCCGGTCAGGCCGCACCCCTGGCAGAATGCGACTCCGGTGGGCGCCGTCGGGTCCGCGATGTACTCGACCGGCAGCACGGGGTTGGGGCCGTCCTGGTTGGTGTTCCGGGGCGGCGGCGGGGGCTGCGTGCACGTCTCGCTCGGTCCCCACCCATAGTTCTTGCCCTTCCTGATCACGTTGATCTCGTCGTTGCACTCGGGGCCGTTGTCCTGTTCCCACAGGAAGCCGGTCTGGGGATCGAACGCCCACCCGAACGAGTTGCGAAGCCCATAGGCCCACACCAGGGTTCCGAAGGGGTTGCCGGGAGGAACGTTCCCGTTCGGGGTCATCCGGAGCATCTTCCCCAGGTTGTTGGTGAGGTCCTGGGCGTTGGCAGGGTCGCCCTCCTCGCCGGTCACCACCCACAGCTGGCCGTCGGTGCCGAACAGCATCCGACCGCCGTGATGTTCGCTGCCGGCGTCGGATTGGAAGATGACCTTGGGCTGCGTCCCCACGCTGCCGCTGTCGCGGAGCCGGACGATCTGATTCTTCAGCGAGCCCTGGACCGTCCGGTTGACGTAGGCGTACACGAAGGGCTGGGTGGGGTAGGACGGGGCCAGGACCACGCCGAGCAGACCGGGCTGGATCTGGCCGTTCGCGAACGAATAGAAGAGTGTGTCCGAGCCGGTGGACGGATCGAAGATGTGGAGCTCCATGGAGGTGGCCGCCGCGTAGAAGATCCGCCCGTCCGGCGCGAACGTGAAGGCATCCGGGAAGTCCAGGCCCGTCGCCACCGGGACGGCGGAGATCCCGGCGCCCCGGGCCGACGGAGCGACCAGGGCGAACGCCGAGAGGGCCACACACAGGACGAGTGCTCTTCGCATCGGGGACCCCCTTCCCGTCGAGGCTGGGCTCCGGTCTACACCCGCGCTGCCGGCCTGGCAAGAGCCGGTCGCGACCCTCGCTACACTGATCGGTGGCCCATCCCATGGAGGATCCGATGCCCCGAACCGCGCGACCCAAGTTCGTCTACGACTTCAGCGAAGGCAACAGGGACATGAAGGACCTGCTCGGCGGGAAGGGAGCCAACCTCGCCGAGATGACGAACATCGGCCTTCCGGTTCCCCCCGGTTTCACCATCACCACCGAGGCATGCCTGGCCTACCTGGAGGGAACGTTCCCGGACGGCCTGATGGAAGAGGTCGAGGAACATCTTCACCGGCTCGAGGGCGCCATGGGGAAGAAGCTCGGCGATCCGGGCGACCCCCTGTTGGTCTCGGTGCGGAGCGGGGCCAAGTTCTCCATGCCGGGGATGATGGACACGGTCCTGAACCTCGGCCTGAACGACGAGTCGATCAGGGGACTGGCGGAGCAGACCGGGAACGACCGGTTCGCCTGGGACGCCTACCGCAGGTTCGTTCAGATGTTCGGCAAGATCGTCCTCGACATCCCGGCCGATCGGTTCGAGGAGCGCC
Organism: Actinomycetota bacterium; assembly: GCA_044870295.1. Classification (GTDB taxonomy): domain Bacteria; phylum Actinomycetota; class UBA4738; order UBA4738; family UBA4738; genus AC-52. Next base: position 1,771 of record JBIOYQ010000016.1, on the reverse strand, counting down.
TCGACGAGGCGAAGGCCCGGAAGGGTGACGGCGCGAAGGACACCGACCTGATGGCCGAGGACCTCCGGGCGCTGGCCGAGGAGTTCAAGGCCATCGTCAAGGAGGAGACGGGGGAGGACTTCCCGCAGGACCCTCGGGTGCAGATGGAGAAGGCGATCGAGGCCGTGTTCCGGTCCTGGAACGGCGCCCGGGCCATCGCCTATCGCCGGCAGAACAAGATCTCGGACTCGCTCGGCACGGCCGTGAACATCGTGGCCATGGTGTTCGGGAACATGGGCGAGGACTCCGGGACGGGTGTGGCGTTCACCCGTGATCCCTCCACCGGCGAGAAGGTGCCCTACGGCGACTACCTGCCCAACGCCCAGGGCGAGGACGTGGTGGCCGGCATCCGGAACACGCTCAAGCTCACCGAGCTGGCCACGATCGACCCGAAGTCCTGGGAGGGGCTCCGGAAGGGGATGGATGTCCTCGAGCAGCACTACCGGGACATGTGCGACATCGAGTTCACCATCGAGCGCCGAAAGCTGTGGTTCCTCCAGACCCGCGTCGGCAAGCGCACGGCCTTCGCGGAGTGGGTCATCGCGCACGACATGGTGGGGGAAGGCCTGATCTCCAGGGACGAGGGCCTCCTGCGCCTCGATCCCAACCGCCTGGAGCAGCTGTTCAAGTGGGTGATCAAGCGACAGCTGAAGGAGTCGAGGAAGCCAGCGGCCCACGGATTGAACGCCTCTCCCGGCGCGGCGGTCGGTCGTGCCGTGTTCACGGCAGATACGGCGAAGGAATGGGCCGAAAAGGGAGAGAAGGTCATCCTGGTCCGCCGGGAGACGACCCCCGACGACTATCACGGAATGGTGGCGTCACAGGGGATCCTGACCAGCGCCGGAGGCACGAATTCGCACGCCGCGGTGGTGGCTCGCGGCGAGGGTATTCCTGCCGTGTGCGGCGCCGACGCCATCCGGATCGAGCGGGGCGCCAAGGCGTTCACGGTGCAGGGGGCGAGGGTCCAGGAAGGTGGCTGGATCACCATCGACGGTACCGATGGAACGGTCTACCTCGAACAACTCGACCTGGAGCCGCCGCCGCTGGAGAAGGCGCGCCTGGGAGACGAGGAAGCGCGGCAGCAGACGATCTGGAAGGCCTTCCAGGCCTTCATGCGCCGGGCGGACGAGGTCCGCCGGCTTCGGGTACGGGCCAACGCGGACACGCCGGATCAGGCCGCCAACGCGCGCGCCCGCGGCGCCGAGGGCATCGGCCTGTGCCGCACCGAGCACATGTTCCTGGGAGAGGAACGCGTCGCCGCGGTTCGCAAGATGATCTTCGCCGACACGCCCCAGGAGGAAGAGGAGGCGTACGCGGCGCTGCTCCCGCTCCAGCAGGGCGACTTCGTTGGGATCTTCGAGGCCATGGACGGGCTTCCCGTCACCGTTCGCCTGCTCGACCCGCCGCTGCACGAGTTCCTCCCGAACCACGTGGACATGGCGGTCGGTGTTGCGCTGGCGGAAGAGCGCGGGGACGGCGAGGTGGTGGTCCGCGACGAGAAGCTCCCACTGGAGGAGGCGCGAGAGATCCTGCGCAAGGTCGAGGAGCTGCACGAGGCCAACCCGATGTTGGGGCTGCGAGGGGTTCGACTGGGGATCGTGAAGCCGGGTCTGTACGCGATGCAGGTGCGGGCCATCGTCGAGGCGGCGTGCGACCGCGTGGAGGCGGGTGGTCACCCGCAGATCGAGATCATGTTCCCCCTGGTGGCCACCCAGGAAGAGCTGCGCCAAAT
>JBIOYQ010000015.1:0-4434 GCA_044870295.1 Actinomycetota bacterium | reverse complement strand
GACCGAGCTCACCGACCAGGTCGACAAGAACGGGGTCACCTCGCCGAAGGCCATCACCGTCGGGAAGGGCAAGGCGTACATCTTCCGCAACGGCAAGGTCATCAAGGGGACGTGGGTCCATGATTCGGCGGAACAGCCCACGAGGTTCCTGGACGCCGACGGCAACGAGATCTCGCTCGCTCCCGGTCAGACCTGGGTCGAGCTCCTGCCGAAGGGCAAGAAGGTCACCTTCAGCTAAGACGCCGGGCCCAGCCCCATTTTGCGGCGGGCGTCGGCGACGGTCTGGGTGGAGATCGCGCGAGCCTTCTCGGCTCCTTCCGCCAGGATCTTCTCGAGGCGGCCCTCATCCGGCCTGAGCTCCGCATACCGATCCCGGACAGGACGGAGATAGTCGGCCACGGCCTCTCCGACCACCTGCTTGAAATCCGCATAGCCGTTGGCGTCGGCGAACTCCTTCTCGATGGATTCCGGTTCGACCCCTCGGACGACGGACAGGATGTCGATCAGATTGGTGACCCCGGCCTTCCCTGAGCCGCGCACGATCTCCCGGCCCGAATCCGTTGTGGCGGCCTTGAACTTCCTGATCACCTCATCCGGCTCGTCCAGCACGTACACGGTTCCCGCCTCCGATCCGCCGGTGGTCGACATCTTCTTGTCGGGGGACTTCAGGTCCATGATCCGAGCGCCGACCGCCGGGATGCGCGCCTCGGGGACCACGAAGGTCTCGCCGAAGCGGCTGTTGAACCGTTGCGCGATGTCTCGGGCCAGCTCTACGTGCTGCTTCTGGTCCTCTCCGACCGGCACCTCGTTCGTTTGGTACGCCAGGATGTCCGCGGCCATGAGCACCGGATAGAAGAACAGGCCGGCCGAGACGAAGTCCCGCTGCCCCGCAGACTTGTCCTTGAACTGGGTCATCCGCGACAGCTCGCCGTAGGCCGTGACGTTCGCCAGCAGCCAACAGAGTTCCGTGTGCTCCTTCACGTCGGACTGACGGAAGAAGACGCACCGGTCGGGGTTCAGCCCCGCGGCGAGCAGGATGGCGGCCAGGTCGTACAGGCGCTCCCGAAGGTCCTGGGGGTCGTAGGCGACCGTGAGGGAGTGCAGGTCGACGATGCAGTAGATGGCCTCGCCTCGTTCCTGTCCGGCAACGTATTGCAGGATGCCGCCGATGTAATTGCCCAGGTGCTTCCGTCCCGTGGGCTGGATTCCGGAGAAGATGCGCATGGTGCGCTCAGGGTAGCCGATGGGAAGCACGGGACCCATGCGAGATGATGCCCGGATGCAACCGCCCGACGGCTACCGGGCTCGACCCGCAACTGCCGATGACCTCGCCCTCGTCATGGCGCTCATGACCGCGGCAGACGACGTGGACTGGGGAGAGCCCGATTTCACCGAGAGCATGCTGGCCGAGGATTGGCGGCTGCCGCGCCTGGACATGTCCACGGACACCTGGCTGGTCCTCGACCCCGAGGAGCGGGTGGTCGGATACGCCTGGCTCTACGAACGCGAGGGTCATTCGAGGCTGGACGGCTGGGGACTGGTGCACCCCGACCATCGAAGACGTGGCATTGGCACCTACCTCGTCGAGTGGATCGAGGGGCGGGCCCGCGAACACGCCGAGCAGGCCGCCCCGGGAACTGAGGTACTGCTCACCCTCGGAGTGCCCGCTCCGGACGCCGGTGCTCGCGAGCTCCACGAACGCCGCGGCTATGAAGCGGTCCGTCACTTCTGGCGGATGGACATCACGCTGGACGGCGACGTCCCTCTGGCCGAGACTCCTCCAGGCGTGCGGTTGCGCCCGTACGGCGGGGAGGGCGACGAGCGCAGCGTCCACGCCGGGCTGGAGGAAGCCTTCGTGGACCACTGGGGCCACGCGTACCGTCCCTTCGAGGAGTGGAGGGCCATGTGGATCGAGGACGAAGCGTTCGACCCGACCTTGTGGCTGGTGGCAGAGGAAGGGGACGAGCTGGCGGGCGCGCTGATCGGCCAGATCCTGGACGGCGTTGGTTGGGTGTCGACGCTGGGCGTCCGGTCGCCGTGGCGGGGCCGAGGTGTGGGGCGAGCTCTCCTGCGCCGGTCCTTCGGCCTGTTCCGTGAGCGAGGGATCGCGAAGGTGAGCCTTTTCGTGGACGCCCAGAACGCGACGGGCGCCACGGCGCTCTACGAGCGGGTCGGGATGAGAGTGGCACGGCAGTACGACTCCTACCGGCGCGCCATCCGCTGATCCCGCGCTTCGGGCGAAGGGCGGCGCGTACACTGGTCGGAGCACTTCGTCGGGGTCGACGCGGGCGGTTCGAGGAGGTTCGAGATGGAAAACGAGACCGGCACGCTCCGGGTGAAGACCGGGCTGGCCGAGATGCTCAAGGGCGGCGTGATCATGGACGTCACCACTGCCGAGCAGGCGAAGATCGCGGAGGACGCTGGGGCGGTCGCGGTCATGGCGCTGGAGCGGGTCCCCGCCGACATCCGGGCCGAGGGCGGCGTGGCCCGCATGGCCGATGCGAACAAGGTCAGCGAGATCATGGAGGCCGTCTCGATCCCGGTGATGGCCAAGGCTCGGATCGGGCACTTCGTCGAGGCGCAGATCCTCCAGTCGCTCGGGGTCGACTACATCGACGAGAGCGAGGTCCTCACCCCCGCGGACGAGGAGCACCATATCGACAAGTGGCCGTTCACCGTCCCGTTCGTGTGCGGCGCGCGGGACCTGGGCGAGGCGCTCCGACGGGTCGCCGAGGGCGCGGCCATGATCCGAACCAAGGGCGAGGCCGGCACCGGCGACGTGGTCCATGCGGTCCGCCACATGCGGAGGATCCAGGGCCAGATCCGCCATCTCGCGGGCCTTCGAGGCGACGAGATCCTCCATATCGCGAAGGAATTGGCCGCGCCGATCGAGCTCGTTCGCCAGGTGGCCGCTACCGGCAAGCTGCCCGTGGTGAACTTCGCGGCCGGTGGGATCGCCACGCCCGCCGACGCCGCGCTGATGATGCAGCTCGGCGCCGACGGGAACTTCGTGGGCAGCGGCATCTTCAAGTCCGAGGACCCGGCGCCGCGGGCCCGGGCCATCGTGGAAGCCACCACGTACTACCAGGACCCCGACATCCTGGCGAAGGTGTCCCGCGGGCTCGGCGAGCCAATGCGGGGATTGGCCGTCGACAAGATGAGCGAGGACGAGATGCTCCAGACCCGCGGCTGGTAGGCGGGTCGGAACTTTCAGTCGTCGAGGTTCAGGGGATTCCCCCGTTGACGGCTCTGATCTCGCGAACCTAGCTTCGGCAGGACGCGCACATGGGGCCAACTTGATCAGGCGCACACCTCGTTCGATCTCAGTGGCCGCTACCGCCGCGGTCCTGGTGGTCGCAGCACCGGCACAGACGACGGTCGCGGCGCCGGCCGCGAGCATCGTCGTCTTCCCGCTGCCCACGCCGTCCGCGGCGCCAACACGCATCGCGCTCGGGCCCGACGGGGCCATGTGGTTCACGGAGGACGCGGGCAACAAGATCGGCAGGATCACATTCGGGGGAGCGATCACCGAATTCACCCTCCCGACGCCGTACAGCGGCCCTCATGGCATCACCATCGGTCCCGACGGCAACATCTGGTTCGCGGAGATGAGCGCCAGCAAGATCGGACGGATGACTCCCGACGGCCAGTTGACCGAGTTCGCGGTGCCGGACTACGGCTGCCCACAGAACATCACGGCCGGTCCGGATGGGAACCTGTGGTTCACCGAGTGCTCCAGGGACTACATCGGGCGGATGACGCCGGACGGCCAGCTCACCGGGTTCCACACCGCAGGCGACGGATTCTCCGCCCCCTACGACATCACCACCGGTCCGGACGGACACCTCTGGTTCACGGAGCCTGGGGGGCACTACGCCGACTGGGTAGGCGAGATGACCACCGATGGCGCCCAGGTCGGGGCGTACGGTGCGAGGGGCGATTGCGTCAACAGAGGCTGCTGGCCTCGAGGGATTACCGTGGGCAGCGACGGCAACCTGTGGATCGCTAACAGCACCGGTCGGGACGTTTGGGGCGTGACACCTGACGGGGAGTACGTCAACGCGAACCCGTACCGAACGCCCTTCAGCCCTGGGTACGTCACTACGGGCCCGGGAAGACGCCTTTGGATCGCCGGATATCTCGACGACGCAAAGGGACTGGCTCTCATGACGCTGGACGGCCGGTTGAATCTGTTCCCTCCGCTGCCCCCGGGGCCTCCGACGGACGTCGAGGTGGGACCGGGCGGTCACAGCCTCTGGGTCACGTCATCCTCCGGGAACGCCATCGTGCGGATCACTTCCGGCGGGTAGCCGCTCGGGCCCCACTGGGCCGTGGGCGGACGTCGATATCATTGGCTTCACGATGAAGGCCGGTGTCCTCGCTCTGCAGGGTGACTTCCGTGAGCACGCGGCGATGTTCGCCGCGTGCGGGGCC
>JBIOYQ010000014.1:0-3251 GCA_044870295.1 Actinomycetota bacterium | reverse complement strand
CACGACGGCGGACCGGGGAACGACGGAGGACCAGGTCCTGCTGGAGCAGCGCAACGCCTCGTTCATCGACTCGGACCCCTGGCGCGTCCTTCGGATCGTGGCCGAGTTCGTCGAGGGCTTCGACGCGCTGGCCCGCATCCCGACCGCCGTGAGCGTCTTCGGCTCGGCGAGGATGTCGGAAGCCGACCCGATGTACGCGGCCGCTCGCGAGGTGGGCGCGGAGCTGGCCCGGGCGGGCCTCGCCGTGATCACGGGCGGCGGGCCCGGGGCGATGGAGGCGGCCAATCGAGGGTGCAAGGAGGCGGGCGGCCTGTCCATCGGTTGCAATATCGAGCTCCCCTTCGAGCAGGACATGAACCCGTACGTGGACCTCGGCATCGACTTCCGGTACTTCTTCGTGCGGAAGATGATGTTCGTGAAGTACGCCGAGGGTTTCGTGGTGTTCCCCGGCGGCTTCGGAACCCTGGACGAGCTGTTCGAGTCGCTCACGCTGATCCAGACCGGGAAGGTCCAGCACTTCCCCGTGATCCTGTACGGCCGGACGTACTGGCAGCGGATGATCGACTGGCTCCACGATCCCGTGCTGGCCGAGGGGAAGGTCTCCCCGGAGGACCTCGATCTCTTTCAGGTATGCGACGAACCGTCGGAGGTGGTGCCGCGGATCCTGGAGGTCATGTCGAGGCGGGGCGACGGGACCGACCCGCGGAACGAGCCACAGGTGCGGCCGCGGAAGGGGGATGCCCAATGACCGGGTCCGATGGATCCGGCGATCGGCGCTCCGTACGGGGTCGCCGGGGGGTGAAGACTCTGGAACGGCCCTGGCCGGATCGTTTGCTCTGATACATGGCCACGTCCGCGTGCCGGAACAGCGTGCCCGCGTCATCGGCGTCCAGCGGGAAGACGGCGATGCCGATGCTCGCCGACACCGAAATCACGGACTCACCCAGTCGGAACGGCTCCTTCAGCGCCTCCTGGATCCGGGCCACCACCAGCTTTGCCGCGGCGACGGCGGGGTCGGGCGAGCGAGGCGACGCGGTGGCCTTTCGCCGTGGAAGGTCGGGGACGAGCATCATGAACTCGTCACCGCCCAGGCGGGCCACCCCGTCCGTCTCCCGGCTGGCGGCGAGGAGCCGGTGGGCCACCTTCTGTAGAAGGTCGTCGCCCGCCGCGTGGCCGAGCCCGTCATTGACCAGCTTGAAGTCGTCAAGATCCAAGTAGAGGACGGCCAGAGACAACCCGTGCCGGCGGGCTCGAGCGAGGCCCATGTTCAGGAGGTCCTCGAACCGGGCGCGATTCGGCAGGCCGGTCAGGCTGTCGTGATAGGCGAGGTAGGCGATCTGCTCCTGCGCCCGCTTGCGATCTGTGATGTCCCTGGCGATGGCCGACGATCCGATGACCTGGCCGCGAGCATCCCGGATGGGGGAAACGGACAGCGACACTTCGAAGCGGCTCCCGTCCTTCCGGACTCGCTCCGTCTCGAAGTGCTGGATCCGTTCCCCACGCCGGACCCGGTCCAGCAAGCGGCGCAGCTCACCCGGCCGATCAGGTGGGATGAGGATCGATACCGAGCGACCCACCGCCTCGGCGGCGGTGTAGCCGTACAGGCGCTCGGCGCCCGAGTTCCACGACAGGATCTGGCCGTCCACGCTCTTCGACACGATGGCGTCGTCCGTCGACTCCACGATGGCCGCCATGTGCAGCAACGCCTCCTGCGTGCTCTTGCGTTCGGAGACGTCCCGTGCGCTGATCAGGACGATCGGCGGCTCGCCGTCGCGGATGATGAGCCTGCCGACGCCTTCGACCGACACCCAATGTCCATCTTTGTGACGGATCCGGATCTCGGACATGAAGCCGGCGGCTTCGCTCCCCGCCGTCGCCATCTGCTCGGCCACCATCGTCACGTCGTCGGGATGGACGAAGTCGAGGAAGTTCGCGCCGACCAGCTCCTCCTCCCCGAACCCCATCACGCGTTCGTGGGACGGGGAGACGTAGTCGATCCGGCCGGTGGGGTCGACCAGGCTGATCAGGTCCTGACTGTGGTCGAGGACGAGGTCGAAGAGGTGCGTGGTCCGGCGAAGCTCGTGCTCGGTGCGTTTGCGGTCGGTGAGGTCACGGATGATTCCGACGAACAGAGGGGGTCCGTTGGCTGCGCGGACCGCGGTCACTGCCATGGCGATGGGCAGCTCGGAGCCGTCGGCCCTCATGGCGATCAGCTCGAGTTGCCTGCCGATCACGGGGGCGTCTCCGCCCTCGAGGTAACGCTCGAGGCCGGCCCGATGCTGTGCCCGCAGGAGGGGTGGAGTGACCAGGGCCGCGAGGGGCCGGCCCAGAGCGTCCTGTCGGCGGTAGCCGAAGGTCCGCTCCGCGGCCGGGTTGAACTCCACCACGTTGCCGTGATGGTCCATGACGATGACAGCATCCAGGGACGACTGGACGATCGCCGAGGTCAGGTCTGCGGCCGGGCCCAGCCGCTCGCTGTGTGGTTCGATCCGCATGTTTGATCTGCTCCCGAGCCCGGAGCATCGATCAGGGGCGACCCAAGCCAGGGTATCGGCAAAATCGTCCGTCGAACTTGAGGGCACACAGCGAAGCGGCCGGGGCGCGGGCCCCGACCGCTCCACTGAGCGGGATCAGACTGTTGGTCTGATCAGCGCTTGATGTCCTCGACCGCTTCCTTCGCTCGCTCTCCGGCGTTCTTCACGTCGCCCCAGGCCTGCTTGCCTTCTCCCTTGGCCTGGTCCTTCTTCCCTTCCATCTCCGTCGAGCGGTCCCCGGCGGCCTTGCCGACGGCCTCCTTGGCCTTGCCCTTGGTCTCGTCCCACTTGCCCTCGAGCTTGTCGCCCGTGCCCTTTGCCATGGCTTGCCTCCCTTCGGTGTTCTCGTCCTGTCCGTACCCCTTCCGCCACCAGGGCGAACCCACGGGAGTGTGACGAACCGATTCGGTACACTCGGCGAGGAGAGGTCGCCTAGTTCGGTCTATGGCGCCGGTTTGCTAAACCGGTTGGGGTGGATAGCCCCTCGCGGGTTCGAATCCCGCCCTCTCCGCGCAGCGCCCGTAGCTCAACCTGGACAGAGCGTCTGACTACGGATCAGAAGGTTGGGGGTTCGAATCCCTCCGGGCGCACTAGGTCCCCCAGTGAGGTAGGAAGGCACACGTGGCGATGGGCATGGTGTGGTTCCAGCAAACGGTATCCCTTGACGGCTACTCGGCCGGTCCGAACCAGAGCCTGGAGGAACCTCTCGGCGAGGGC
>JBIOYQ010000013.1:0-18211 GCA_044870295.1 Actinomycetota bacterium | reverse complement strand
CTGGCCAGCGTGCCCCCATTCCGCGTCGAAGGCGGGCTGGACGGAGATGGCAAGCCCGAGGGCGGCGGCGCGTTCGATCTGGCGGCTGGTGGGGAGCTCGAAGTGCTCGATGCGGTTGCGCCGCGCGCGAAAGTGCCGGCGCTGGCGGCTGTCCAGCGATCGATAGACGCGCTCCCACACACGAAGGGCCTGTTCGATCGCTTCGTCGCCGATGGCATGGACGGAGACCTGCAACCCGCCCAGGTGGGCGTTGTGGAAGATCTGGGCCAGCTCGTCGTCCACTTCGTAGAGGACGCCCGTGCCGTCGTCGTCGGCGTAGGGCGAGGACATGGCCGCGGTCCGAGCACCGATCGACCCGTCGAGCGACAGGTCGCCTCCCAGCGTCTCCAGGCCGAGGTCCATGATCCACGGGATGTCCTTTTCGGCGACGTAGACGACCACGTCGACCGGCAGCTGGTGCCGGTGCTGCACGAGTACCTCGACCTCGCGGCGGCCGTGCGACAGCGGGATGGCCATCTCGTGGACACAGGTGACGCCCCGTGAGGCGGCGAGCGCGGTGGCCTGCAGCTGGAGCTCACGCAGCTCGTGGTCGCTCAGCGCTTCGTGGAACCATCGCTGGAGCCGACGGTTCGCCTGGCGCCGCACGACCCCCGTGGGATTGCCCAGCGCGTCGGTGTCGACGCCATCCTCCAGGGCGGCCTCCGACTCCTTGAGGGCGGCCGTGTTCGCCAGCGCGATGTGGCCGTCGGCCCGGATCAGGATGATCGGGGTGTCGGTCAGCTCGTCGAGGTCGGTGATGGTCGGCAGGTCGGGCCGATCCCAGTGAGATTCGTCGAATCCGTGGGCCAGCACCCTGGTCGGTGCGCGCGTGAGCTCCTCCGCCACCAGACCGAGGAGCTCCGGTCCGGATCGCGCTCGCTCCAGGGGGATCCCGATGCCGGAGAGCGTCGTTCCCGTCAGGTGCACATGGCTGTCGATGAAGCCCGGCACGATCGTGGTGCCGGGGAGATCCATCAGGCGGTCGGCCTCGGGCGGATCGCCCACGCCGACCCGTTCCACATGACGGTCATCAACCAGCAGCCACTCCCCCACGGCAGGATGGCTGAGCGTATAGACCCGGGTGGCCCGGTACAGCGTCTTCACGAGGCCTCGCCAATCGCCGGAAGGCCAGCGTCCATTGGCGGGAGTATACGGAGACCCGGATTAGGCCGAGCGTCGGCGTGTACCGGTCGGACGGTGCGGGAGGTCCCAGGCTTTCGATGGCTTTGCGCTGAATCCGATCAATCCCTCCCCCTGCTCAACCCGATAGACGCTGTGAGGAGGTGTCTCTGCATGTCGAAGACGGGCACGGTCAGGCGAAGGGCGTCGGCGGGAGCCGCCGCGCTCCTGGGGATGCTCCTGGTGGTCGGGGTGGCGACGCTTGCGGTGGCGAAGACCGATGGAGACGACACCGTCATCCGCGCCTGCGTGAAGTCGGACACGCCCGGCAACGGGCAGGTCCGGATCGTGTCCGCCGCGGAGTCGTGCCGGTCGAACGAGACGGCGATCCAGTGGAACGTGACCGGTCCTCCGGGACCGGCCGGTCCTGCCGGTCCAGCCGGACCCCAGGGTCCCGCCGGTCCCGCAGGTTCCCAGGGGCCGAAAGGCGATGACGGACCCCAGGGTCCCGCCGGTCCCGCAGGTCCTCAGGGTGACATGGGCGAGCAGGGTCCACAGGGTGACGACGGCGCACGCGGTCCCGCCGGCCCCGCCGGTCCGCAGGGCGATACCGGGCCACAAGGTCCACGGGGGCCCGAGGGTCCTCAGGGGCCGGCCGGACCGGGCCTGGGCGACCTCCAGGTGATCGAGCAGCTCAGCGAGCTGAACGGGGACGACACCAAGGTGGTCTTGGCTCTGTGCCCGGAGGGTTCGCAGGCGATCGGCGGTGGCGCGAGCGTCGGGGGACCGAACCAGGTCGCGCTGGCAGACAGCGACTTCTACGTCGACCTGTTCGGCAACCGCATCGGGTGGCTGGCTCGAGCCGACGAGGTCGTCTCCGCGAACGTCAGTTGGATCCTGGTCGCGCACGTCCTCTGCGCGGGGTAGGTAGCGGCAGGAGCGCTCAGGCCTCGACGAACCGGAGCTGCAGCCTTCGTTCGTTGTTCTCGCGGTTCGGGTCGACGATGACCACGCGCTGCCAGGTCCCCAGCACGAGCCGGCCGCGCTCGACCGCGAGCACCATGGTCGGCGCGACGAACACCGGCAGCAGGTGGTCGCCTCCGTGACCGGTCGATCCGTGACGGTGGCGATAGCGGTCGTCTCTGGGCAGGAGCCGCTGGACGGCGTCCTCGAGGTCGTCCTCCGACCCGGACCCGGTCTCCATCAGCGCCAGGCCGGCCGTGGCGTGCGGGAGGAACACGTGGAGGAGCCCGTCACCGTCGATGTCGCTCAGGAACTCGCCCACCGCGTCGGTGACGTCGCTGACCAGACGTCCGCGGGTATCGATCGGGAGCTCGTGGGAACGCACGGCAGGGTTCCTTCGCCGGTCAGGATGCAGTGACCGGCTGACGGGCCTGCTCCCGCCACCAGCGCTGTCCCGTCTCGGGCAGGGTGGAGATCGGGTCGTAGTACGGGTGTGGCTTGCGGAGCGCCTCGGGATCGGGCTCGTCGAACTCGATGCCCGTGCGGTAGTTCTTCGTCCAGTAGCTGATCCCGCGCTCGCGATCGTACTCGTCGACCTGGTGCACCCATCGCTTCCCCACGAACGGGACGTCGCAGACGATGCGAGGGGTGGCGAACCCCGGGAGGTACCCCATGATGGCGTGCTGCAGGCCCTGCGCCTCCCAAACGGCCGTCCTCCAGTGCTCGGCGCCGGGGATCATGTCGCACATGTAGAAGTAGTACGGCAGGATGCGGCACCGGTCGAGCAAGGTGAAGCACAGGTCGAGCAGCTCCTTCGGCGTCGTGTTGACCCCGCGGAGCAGCACCCCCTGGTTGCGGACGTCCCGGAAGCCGAAGTCGAAGAACGTGGCCGCCGCCCGGGCCACCAACGGGGTGAGCTGGTTGGCGTGATTCACGTGGGTGTGCACGGCGATGCTCACGCCCCGGGCCCGCGCCTTGGCCCCGAGCCGCTCCATGCTCTCCATCACCTCGGGCTGCAGGAAGTGCTGAGGGAGGCCCATGAGGGCCTTCGTGGCCAGGCGGATGTCGCGGATGTTGTCGATGTCCATGAGCGACGAGACGAATTCCTCCAGGCGCTTGGCCGGCATGTTCGCCACATCGCCGCCCGACACCACCACGTCGCGGACGCTGGGCGTCTCCCGCAGATAGTCCAGCATCAGCTGGAGCCGGTCGGGCTGCTTGATCTCGAACTTGTACTTGGCCACGGTGGGCGTGGAGTTGCCGACCAGATCCATGCGGGTGCAGTGGCCGCAGTACTGGGGGCAGGTGGGAAGGATCTCGGCCAGGACTTTGGTGGGATAACGGTGGGTCAGGCCTTCCACCGCCCACATGTCGGCCTCGTGCAGGCTGTCGCGCGTGGCGTAGGGGTGGCTGGGCCACTCCACATCGCGGTCCGTGAAGGCCGGGGCCATGTATCGCCGGACGGGGTCCGCGTACAGGTCGATCACGTTCATGGTGTTGATCATCTGGGGCGGGATGAGCATGGACATGGTGGCCCGCTCGGCCATGTCCCGCTGGATGTCGGCTGCCAACCCGTCGGTCAGATGCTCGCCCAGCGCCTCCTTGAGCTCCTTGAGGTTTTTGACGGTGTGGGCGCGCTGCCACTGCGCGCTCTCCCACTGATCAGGCGAGACCTCTCGATAGCCGGGCAGCCTGGTCCAGTCCGGCTCCTCGAACGTTCGCGCCAGGGGGTACTGGAAGGGCTGAGGCGCCGCATGGGCGTGGGCATCACGATGCCCCGGGCGGTCCAAGTTGCGATGGGGCGTCTCGGTCATGACCTCCTCGGCGCTTCCCACGTGGCCTCCCCGGTGGTTCGTGTCACTCCGAACGGATCGTGCATCTGAGGGTATCGTACCCGCTGAAGATTCGGCAAATACCTCGCAGAATCGCGGTTCCTTCGGCTGGCCGGCCCATCGCCCGATTATGATGTCGGCATGATCGACGACCGGGATGAGGCCATCGTGGCGGCGCTGCAACGAGACGGTCGCGCGACCTACGCCGAGATCGGGAAGGCGGTCGGTCTCTCCCCTTCCTCCGTGCACGAACGCGTGCGCAAGCTCGAGCAGTCCGGGGCGATCAAGGGATATCGGGCCGAGGTCGATCCGCACAGCCTCGGGCTGTTCGTCACAGCCCTGGTGTCGGTGATGCCCTTGGACCCGAAGCAACCGGACGACCTGCCCGACCGCGTGCTCGAGTTCATGGAGGTGGAGGACTGCCACTCGGTCGCGGGCGACGAGAACTACATCCTCAAGGTACGGACCCGGACCACCGCCGATCTCGAGGAGTTCCTGCGCCGGCTCCGCGAGAAGGCCGGGGTCCAGACCCGCACCACCATCGTCCTGTCGACCGCCTTCGAGCATCGCCCGATCGGTCCCTAGCGGGAGTGTCGGGCCGCCGCGATAAGGTGCGGGCCATGCGAACTCAGGCAAGGCGTGCGTCCACCCCGGTTGCCATCGCCCTCGCCGTGCTCGCGGCAGCGTGCGGGTCCCATCCCGCATCGGGATCCACCTCCGGACGCTCCCCGGTCTCCGGCTCCGCCATCGTCCCCGTCACCAAGGTCACCGACGGCGACACCCTCCACGTCACGTACGGCGGCCGCGACGAGCGCGTCCGGCTGATCGGCGTCGACACGCCGGAGGTGTCGTGGTACGGCGGCACGGGTGAGTGCTTCGGCGAAGAGGCAGGCCGGTTCACCCGGAACCGGCTGGAGGGGCGAACGGTCCGGCTGGAGTTCGACGTCGACCTCAGAGACCGTTATGAGAGGCTGCTGGCGTACGTCTTCGTCGGCGACGAGCTGTTCAACCTGACGCTCGTGGAAGAGGGGTACGCCACCTCGGATCGCGTCGCTCCCGACACCGCGCGCGCCGCCCAGTTCGAGGCCGCGGAGCGACAGGCACGAGCCGCGGGCGCCGGCCTGTGGTCCGCCTGCCCCTAACCGAACCTGACGGGGAAGCCCGAACACCGGCAGTACCCTTGTGCCCGAGCCATGGACGAACGCATCCTGGTTGTGGAGGACGACGCCTCGATCCGAGAGGTGACCACCCTCGGCCTGCAGGCCGCGGGGTACCGCGTGACGTCGGCGGTGGACGGCCGCGACGGTCTGGCCCGGGCCCTGCGTGACCCCTTCGACGCGGTGGTCCTGGACGTCATGCTGCCGTCGCTCGATGGGTTCGAGGTGTGCCGCGAGATCCGCAAGCACAGCCGCGTGCCCATCGTGATGTTGACGGCCCGGACCGACACCGTGGACATCGTGGTCGGTCTGGAGTCAGGTGCAGACGACTACGTGACGAAGCCCTTCGAGATGGCCGAGCTTGTGGCGCGGGTCCGGGCCGTGCTCCGCCGCGCCCAGGCGGCGCCCGAGGAGACCTCGATCACGATCGGAGCGATCGAGATCGATCCGACAGCGTTCGTGGCGCGCAAGGACGGCAGGGACCTCTCGCTGACCGCGACGGAATTCCGTCTGCTCCTAGAGCTGGCACGCCGGCCTGGCCAGGTTTTCACGCGGGAGCTGCTCCTACAGCGGGTGTGGAACTACGACTACCTGGGGGACTCGCGATTGGTGGACGTGGCCATCCAGCGCCTGCGCGGCAAGCTCGAGGACGACCCCGGACACCCGCAGCTGGTGAAGACGGTTCGAGGCGTGGGCTACCGCCTCGACCGCGCCTGACCGATGCCTCGCCGCGTCCGCCCCGGCCGGCTCCGTCGACGTCTAGCGATCGCGTTCGTGCTGGTCGCGGGGATCTCGGCGGGCGCACTGGCCCTCGGCTCGTATCTGCTGGTCGAGCAGTCGCGATTAGACGAGTCCCTTGATCGCGCTAGCGAGACGGCTCGGTCGCGGCTGACCTTGGTCGCCCAGTCGTTTCTCCCACTCGACCAGGTGAACATCGAGGGCATGCTCAGCGGATTCCGCCAGTCCGACCAGCAGGTCGTGCTGGTGATGGATGGGAACGCGACGCCCTCGGGTCAGTTCGTCCCGCCGCCGATCTCGTCATCGCTTCGGCAGCTGGCTGGGCAGGGACAGCTGGGCTTCGACCGCCTGGAGTTCGAGGGCCAGCGCCGGCTGATCGTCGGAGGAAGGATTCCCGGCTCGACGGCAGAGCTGTACTTCCTGTTCAACGAGGACCGCATCTTTCGCGATCTGACGCAGCTCCGCAACGTGCTGCTCATCGGCTTCGCGGTGGTCCTGCTCTTGGCTGCCCTGGTCGGACGGTTCCTGGCCCGGCGGACGCTCGACCCGGTGGCAGAGGCCAGCCGTGCGGCGCAGGCCATGGCGGAAGGCCTGCTGGCGACTCGGCTCCCCGTCGAAGGCCAGGACGAGTTTGGAGCGTGGGCAGCGTCGTTCAACGAGATGGCGGAGGCGCTGCAGAACAAGATCACCGCGCTCTCCGAGGCGCAGGGTCGGGAGCGGCGGTTCACCTCCGACGTGGCCCATGAGCTGCGGACGCCGCTCACGGCGCTGGTCGGCGAGGCGTCGCTGCTCCGCGAGCACCTGGACCGGATGCCGGAGGAGTCCCGTCGTCCGGCCGAGCTGCTCATCCAGGACGTCACCCGGCTCCGCAAGCTCGTCGAGGAGCTCATGGAGATCTCCAGGTTCGACGCCGGCAGGGAGACGCTCCAGCCCCAGACGGTCGAGGTGGGTCCTCTCGTGGAGGCGGTGCTCCGCGCCCGAGGTTGGGAAGGGCGGGTTCGGGTGGACGGGGACGGCGCGGTCCTGGCCACCGACCCGCGGCGACTGGAGCGGATCGTGGCGAACCTCGTCGGCAACGCGCTGGAACACGGTGGCGTCGACGTCCGCGTGCGCGTGAGCACGGCCGGACGCCGGCTGTCCATCGAGGTGACGGATGCCGGTCCCGGCATCGCGCCGGAGCACCTGCTCCACCTGTTCGAGCGGTTCTACAAGGCCGACCCAGCCAGGTCTGGTGGTGGCAGCGGGCTGGGTCTGGCCATCGCCCTGGAGAACGCCCGCCTCCTGGGCGGCGACATCGAGGTGCGGAGCGAGGTGGGCACCGGGACGTCCTTCCAGCTGATCCTCCCCGTGACCGAACCGTTACCCGGCGGTGAGGACCGTGTTTCGGCCCCTGCCGATCATGAGGCGTGACCACTCATCCGAAGGAGGAATGAGATGAAGCGCCTCGGTACCCTGATCCTGGTCGGTGGCCTGCTCGCCGCCGGCTGCTCGGCCAAGGCCTCCGGCTCCCTGGGGCCCGGGCCCACCGTCAACAGCCCGTCCGCCTCGCCGTCGCAGGAACCTTCACCGGGCCCGACCTCCACGCCGTCGGTCAACCCGTCCTCCACCCCCAGCGTCCAGCCTTCGCCCTCGGCCCAACCATTCACGTTCGAGGTCTGGTTCGTCCGGGGCGGGACGTTGTTCGTGTCGAGCCGGACCGAGCCCTTCGTCCCGGCGGTGGCCGGCCTGGCCCTGGAGGCACTCCTCGACGGACCGAATGCCTCCGAGGATGCGGCCGACGTGGACACCGCCATCCCGTCCGGATCCTCCGCGTCGATCGCCTCCCTGATCGGAGGCCTCGCGACGGTGGACCTGTCGGTGAACGGTCCGGCCGGTGACGGCGAGGAGCTCCGCAAGGGCCAGGTCGTGTACACGCTGACGCAGTACTCGACGATCTCGAAGGTCCGGTTCGTCGGCGACACGCGGACCTACACCCGCAAGAGCCTCGAGGACCTCCTGCCCCCCATCCTGGTCGAGACGCCGTTGATCGGGCAGCGCGTCTCCAGCCCGGTCACGATCTCCGGCACGGCGAACGTCTTTGAGGCCACCGTGAGCATCCGGATCCTGGATGCCCGTGGGAAGGAGCTGGCGAACACGTTCACCACGGCCACCTGCGGCACCGGCTGTCGCGGCGACTACAGCATCGCGGTGAGCTACTCGGTCGACCACGAGCAGCCCGGCACGATCGAGGTCTTCGAGTCGTCGGCCCAGGACGGATCGGCCATCAACGTGCAGTCGATCCCCGTGACGCTCACGCCGTAGCGGTCGCGGCTCCATCCGTTCGGCCCGCGGCTCCAAGCCCACCTTCGCCCCCGAGCAGAAAGGACGAGAACATGAAGCGGTCAGCGGCAGTCATCCTGGGAGTGCTGCTCCTCGGCGTGGCCTGCGCGAAGGCCCAGGGCAGCCTGGGAGGGCCGTCCCAGCCCCCGGCCCCCTCCGCCACGGCAACGACGTCCCCCGCCCCCGGCCCCTCCGGTGACGGAACGATCGTGGTCGACCAGCCTCGCCCCGGCGACACCGTGGCCAGCCCCTTCACCGTCTCGGGCACCGCCGATGTGTTCGAAGCCGTGGTGAGCTACCGCCTGATCGACGACGCCGGGACCGAGCTGGCCAGCGGCACCACCATGGCCTCCTGCGGGACCGGGTGCCGCGGCGACTACCAGGCCTCTCTGAAGTTCGTGGCGGACGGGGACCGGCCAGCCCGGCTGGAGCTGTTCGAGGCATCGGCCAAGGACGGCTCCCCCATCCATGTGGTGCAGGTGCCTCTGACGCTGATCGGATCCACGTTCCAGCCCGACCAGGGCGGCGTCCTGGTGCAGACACCCGAGGGCGGCTCGGTGCAGATCTCCCCCATCAGCGTCACCGGCCGGGCCAACGTGTTCGAGGCGACGGTCAGCATGCGGCTCGTGGACGTGGACGGGAACGAGCTCGCTGCCACGTTCGCCACGGCCACCTGCGGGACGGGATGCTGGGGCGACTTCCAAGCGGCGCTGGCGTTTTCGGTCGGGAGTGACCTGCCGGCCGTGCTGGAGGTCTACCAGGCCAGCGCGGAGGACGGCTCCCCGCTGAATCTGGTGAGGATCCCCGTCACGCTCTCGCCGTAGCCACGCGACACCTGTGAGAGGCCGAGGCTCTAGCCGGTCAGGCTGCGCCCGATCACCATGCGCTGGACCTGGTTGGTGCCCTCCACGATCTGCAGAGCCTTGGCCTCACGCAGGTAGCGTTCCACCGGATATTCCTGCATGTACCCGTAGCCCCCGTGCACTTGCACGGCGTCGGTGGTCACCCGCATGGCCATATCCGAGGCGAACAGCTTTGCCATGG
Organism: Actinomycetota bacterium; assembly: GCA_044870295.1. Lineage (GTDB taxonomy): Bacteria > Actinomycetota > UBA4738 > UBA4738 > UBA4738 > AC-52. Next base: position 9,000 of record JBIOYQ010000013.1, on the reverse strand, counting down.
AAGCGGCCACCGAGTCGGTTCGACCCTCGTCCCGCTGCGCGGCCACCGCGCGGTAGAGCCTGCGCGCCGCCTCGATCTGCGTGGCCATGTCGGCCAGCATGAACTGCAGCCCCTGGAACTCGATCACCGGTCGGCCGAACTGCTGCCGCTCGCGGGCGAACGTCACCGCGGCGTCGAAGGCGGCCTGAGCCAGCCCGACCGAACACGCCGCGATCCCCAGCCGGCCCGACTCCAATGCGGCCAGGGCAATAGTGAACCCCTGCCCCTCCTCCCCCACCAGGTTCCCCGCGGGGACCGAGCACCCCTCGAAGATGAGCTCCCGCATGGGCGACGCGTTCCAGCCCATCTTGTCTTCGAGCTTCCCGAACTCGAACCCGTCCCAGTCCCGCTCCACGGCGAACGCCGAGACGCCCTTGGGGCCCTCCGCCCCCGTCCTGGCCATGACCAGGTAGAACTCGGCCTCCCCGGCGGAGCTGATGAACCGCTTGGTCCCGGTCAATCGGTAGGCGTCGCCGTCGCGCGACGCCCGCGTGCGCAGCGCTGCGGCGTCGGATCCGCTGGACGCCTCCGACAGCGCGTAGGCCCCGAGCCACTCGGCGGAGAACAGCCGCGGCAGGTAGCGCTGTTTGAGGTCGTCGCTTCCGAAGGCGTGCACTCCGAAGGCAGACAGGTGGTGGACCGAGAGCGTGATGGCGAGCGACAGGAAGCCGGTGGCGATCTCCTCGAGCACCGCCAGGTAGGTCAGGATCGGCTGGCCGGCGCCGCCGAAGCGCTCCTCGTACGGGATCCCCGCCAGGCCCATCTCACCGAGCTGACGGAACAGGTCGCGAGGGAACTCCTTCTTCTCCTCGTGGCCCGCGGCGGCCGGAGCGGCCCGATCGGCCACGAACTCGCGGACGGCGCGCACGATCTCCCGCTGGTCCTCGGACAGACCGGCGTCGCGATCCATGGGCCGAAGCCTACCAGCGCCTGAGCGGCAGCTATCCTTTCGTCCATGCGGCTCTACGACTCGCTCACCCGGCAGGTCCAGGAGGTGAAGCCGGTCGACGGACGGACCGTGAAGATGTACTCGTGCGGACCGACCGTGTACCGGTACATCCACATCGGGAACATGCGCTCGTTCATGCTGGGCGACCTGATCCGGCGGGCCTTGCGCCTGGAGGCCCAGGACGTCCGGTGGATCATGAACATCACCGACGTGGGACACATGACGGACGAGGTGGCCGACGCCGGCCGGGACAAGATGGAGCTGGCCACCGACGACGAGGGCCTGTCGGCGCAGGAGATCGCCCAGAAGTACACGGATGCGTTCCTGGAGGACGCCGACCTGGTGGGGATCGAACGGGCCGATCTGTATCCACGGGCCAGCGATCACATCCCGGAGATGATCGAGATCATCCAAGCGCTCGTCGAGAAGGGCAACGCGTACGAGGTGGACGGCACCGTGTACTTCGACGTCACCACGTTTCCCGACTACGGCAAGCTGTCGGGCAACACGCTGGAGGCGCTTCGGGCGGGCCACCGGCAGGAATCGGTGGTGGACCCCAACAAGCGCCATCCCGCCGACTTCGCGCTGTGGAAGAAGGCGGGCCCTAGCCGTCTGCTCAAGTGGCCGAGCCCGTGGGGCGACGGCTACCCCGGATGGCACATCGAGTGCTCGGCCATGACGTTGAAGCATCTCGGCGATCGCTTCGACATCCACACGGGCGGCAACGACAACAAGTTCCCGCATCACGAGGACGAGATCGCGCAGTCGGAGGCCTATGTCGGCCACCCCGTGGTCTCCATCTGGGTGCACGGCGGCTTCCTCCAGATGGCCGGGCAGAAGATGGCCAAGTCGGCGCAGAACATCAAGCGGGTGACGGACCTCGCCGAGCAGGGCATCGATCCACTGGCCTACCGGCTGTTGCTGTTCGGAACGCGCTACCGCAGCGAGACGGACTTCGACTGGACCGCCCTGGAAGGGGCCCACGAGCGCCTTGCCACGCTGCGCAGGCGAATGCTCGACTGGTCAACGGAGCCGGCCCCGGATACGCGGAGTGAGGCGGGCGCGGAATTCGACCGCCGGTTCCGCGACGCGCTCGCCAACGACCTGGACCTGCCCGCAGCGCTGGTGGTCCTCAACGACCTGGTCAGCTCGCCCGAGGTGGGGGGCGGTGAGAAGCGGGCCTTGTTGACCACGTGGGACGCGGTCCTGGGGCTCGACCTGGACCGGCTGGTCCGCGAGGCGTGGGAGCCCAGCCAAGAGGTCCAGGACCTGGTCCGGCGACGCGACCAGGCCAGAGCCTCGAAGGACTACGCGGCGTCCGACGACATTCGGCGCCGGCTGATCGATATGGGGCTCGAGGTCATGGACACCGCGGAAGGCACCAAGGTCCGCCCGCGAGCCTGAAGGCCCATCAGCTCCGCTTCACAGCCCAAGGGACTTCGCCACGTTCGTTCGGAGGATCTCGCTCGTGCCCTCGTACAGGCGCATGGCGCGAACGTCCCGGGCCCAGGCCTCGATCCCCAGCTCGGTCATGAACCCGTTTCCACCGTGCACCTGGATGGCCCGGTCGGCCACGCGCCCGACCATCTCGGTGGCGACCAGCTTCGCCAGCGCGGCCTCGCGGCGCCCGTCGGCACCGTCGTCGATCTCCTGCGCGCACCGATAGACGAGCAGGCGGGCCTGCTCCAGCTCGGCGTAGGAGTCGACCAGCATGCCCTGGACGTACTGGTTCTTCCCGATGGGCTGGCCGAATGCGACGCGATCCTTCGCGTAGGCGAGGGACCGGTCCAGGAGCTGCTGGGCGATCCCCAGGGCGGAGGCCGCGATCTGCAGGCGCGCCCCGTTGATCCCCTTCACCGCGGAATAGAACCCCTGCCCGACCTTGCCGAGCACGTTGTCCTCGGACACGCGAACGTCCTGGAAGGTCAGCTCCACCGGGTGCTGGTAGGGGGACATGGTCCGCTGCCGCCTCGTCACGGCGTAGCCGGGCGCGTCGGCGTCGACCAGGAAGGCCGTGATGCCGCCCTGGGCGCGCTTGTCGGGGTCGCTGACCGCGAAGACCAGCGCCTGGTCGGCTTCGGCCCCGCCGGTGATGAAGTGCTTGCGGCCGTTCAGGACCCATGTCCCGTCGCCGGTCGGGTCCGCCCGGGTCTGGATCCGGGTGGCGTCTGAGCCGGCGCCGGGCTCGGACAGGGCGAAACACGTGGTGGTCTCGGCGCGCATCAGCGGGAACAGGTATCGATCGCGCTGGGCCGGGGTGCAGTCCAGGTAGATGGGCGTGGGGCCTGTGACCACCGGGAGGATCGACTCGAACGAGGCCAGCAGCAAGCCGTGGTGATAGGCCTCTTCGTGCAGCAGGACCTGCCCCAGGTAGGACAATCCGCCGCCGCCCACCTCCTCCGGCATGTGGATGGTGTAGAAGCCGACCTCGGCGGAGCGCCTGCGCATCTGCTGCCGCTCGTCCCGGTACGAGGCGAAGGCGCCGGTCTCCTGGATCTCCTGACGATGGGACTCCTCCACGGGGCGGACGTCGCGCTCGATGAAGTCCCGCAGGGTCTGGCGCAGCTCCAGCAGCTCGTCCGGGATGTTCAGCAGGGGCACGATCAGCCGACCACGGCGAGGTCGCGCGGCGCCTCGTTCAGCCGCACGGCTCCGTCCTCGGTCACCGCGACCTGGTCCTCGATGCGCACCCCGAACCGTCCTTCGAGGTAGATGCCCGGCTCGATGGAGAAGCACATGCCCGCCTCGAGCGGGAGGGTGTTCCCGGCCACCAGGTACGGTTCCTCGTGGACCTCGAGCCCGATGCCGTGGCCGGTCCGATGGATGAAGAACTCGCCGTAGCCGGCATCGGTGATCACCCTGCGGGCGGCCCGGTCGACCTCTTCGGCGGGCACGCCCGGCCGGACGGCCCTGAACGCGGCCTCCTGGGCCTCGCGGACGATCTCATGGACCTCCTTGACCTCGGGGGTCGGCTCCTTCACCGAGACGGTGCGGGTGATGTCGGACCAGTAGCCCGACAGCCGCCCGCCGAAGTCGAGGACCACGGTGTCGCCCGACTGGATCACCCGGGACCCGGCCTCGTGGTGTGGCGAGGCTCCATTGGGTCCCGACCCGACGATGCCGAAGTCGGCGAGATCGTGTCCGGTCTCCACCAGGTCGGCGGCCAGGGACCTGGAGACGTCGCGCTCCGTCCGACCCAGGAAGGGCTCCCGGACGATGCGTGTGAAGGACTCGTCCGCGCTCCGCCCGGCCCTGCCGAGCAGCTCGACCTCGCCCGGGTCCTTCCGGATGCGGAGCGGCGCGGTCACCTTCGATCCCAGGACGAACCGCGATCCGGGGAGCACCTCCTGCAGGCGCAGCACGTGCATCGCCCACATAGCGTCGGCCACGGCGTAGGTCCCGGCGCCGTCGAGGATTCCTCGGACCACCTCGTAGGCATCTTCGCCGTCGGACCACGACGCGACCTCGATCAGGCCCTCGGTGATCGAGGCTGCCGCCCGGGGTCGTTCCAAGGACGGCACCACCAGGACCGGGTCGCCCTCCGGCCGTACCACCAGCGCGGTGAGCCGCTCCAGGACCGGCGCCTCGTACCCCACCAGGTACTCGAGGTCGGCCGAGGGCGTGACGATGAGGGCGTCGATGCCGGCCGCGCGGCTGGCCTCCCCCGCTCGCCGAAGGCGTCCGGCGTGATCGTGCCCGATCCCCATGAGCCGGATGATACCGGCCATCTATCCTGGCTTCATGATCGACCACGTCGTCGAGGACCAGGCACGACAGCTGGCGTCGGGAGAGGCCTTCACCGACCTCGGTCACTGGAGGAAGGTCGAGGTCACCGGCGCCGATGCCGGCGCGTGGCTCCAGGACCTGGTGTCGGCGGACGTGGACGGCCTGGAGGTGGGAGCCAGTACGCTCTCGCTCCTCCTGTCCCCCACCGGCCGGGTGCGGGCCGCGTTCACCGTGGCTCGTACCCGGGACGGAAGCTGGCTGCTGCTCCAAGACCCGAGCCAGGACCGAGCGGCGGCTACCTTGCTCGCTCCCTACGTCCTGTCGTCCGACGTCACACTGCAGGACCGCACCGAAGCCCTGTGCCTCTTCGCGCTACCGGGCCGAGGCCACGTGGTCGATGTGCCGGGCGGCGCGACGCTGCTGGTCCCATCCTGTCTCGGGGTCGGTGGCTTCGACATGGTCGCGCCCGTCGAGGAACGTGAACGAGTCACGGCAGCGCTGGAAGCCCGACTGGTCAACGTCGGACCCGATACGGCCGAGGCATGGCGGATCGCGGCGGGGATCCCGCGGTTCGGCGTCGACGCCACGGAGGAGGACCTCCCCGCCGAGGCCGGCCTCGACGGCGCGGTTGCGTTCCACAAGGGGTGCTACCTGGGACAGGAAGCCGTGGCCAAGGTGCGGAACCTGGGCCACCCCCGACGGCTGGTGCTTTCCTTGGAGGCCGCCGGGACCGTGTCACCCGGGGAGGCCGTCCTCTCCGGGGGCGACCACGTTGGCGCGGTGACGAGCGCCACGAGTGTTGGCGGCCGCACCGTCCTGTTCGCACGGGTACGTTGGGACGCCAGAGACCATCCGATCACCACGGCGGGCGGCGTGTCGCTGGAACCGCGTCAGGCTTCCAGCCCGGTATAGCTGACGACGCTGCGGTTCACGGCCTGGTGCGCTGCCCGCGCCGCAGCCGCCACCTCGGGCCCCGCCACGGACTCCACCTGACGGAGCAGATCCAGCAGCTGCTTGCAGTTGCGCACGAAGTCTCCAGGGGTCAGGCCGGACGTCGCCAGCACGTCCTCCAGGGGCTTGCCCTCGGCCCAGTCGAAGACCGTCGGCATGAACCCCGGGTCGAGCTCCCGGACCAGCTCCACCTGATGGGCGTCCTCGGCCCTGCGCACGGCGGCCCACAGGTCGGAGAGCTTTCGGTGGCGGTCGCGCAGCGAGCCGGTTGGGATCTCCACACGGCGAGGCTCGCGCTCTCTCGACTCGTAGACCATGGAGGAGAGCAACGCGGCGGCCTCGGGGGCGGAGAGGCCGTCGAACAGGCCTTCCGTGAGAGCCTCGACCACCAGGATGTCGCCCTCCGCGTAGATCTGCCGGAGCTGTTCGCCCTTGTCGGTCAGGGAGAACCCGCGGACGCAGGCCAGCTGCTGCAGGACCGCCACGACGCGATCGAACTGCCGGCCCAGCGTCTCGGTGCGCGACCGGATCCGGCGCTCCAGCCCGGCGACCTCGCGCTCCAGCTTCGTGGCCCGCTCGGCCCACCGCTCGTGCTGCGGGCGGTCCGGGCAGGACTGGCAGGGATGCTGGGCGGCCTCGCGCTCGAGCGCCCGAGCTCGCCGCTCCGCGTCCGGATCGGCATGACGGACCGGTCGCGGCCGAGGCGCCTCCACCTTCAGCGTGACCAGCCGGGCGGCCAGATCGCGCCGGAACCGGGCGCTGCGCGCACTGCCGGACCTGGGCAAGTCGATGTGGGCCACGGGCGTGGATGGCGTGTCGGCCAGGTCGCGCGCAGCCAGGCGGAAGTACCTCCGGTCCTGCGTGAGGACCGTGGGCCGGCCCTCTCGGATCGACAACACCACAGCCAGGCCGCGCCGTCGGGCTCCGGGCAGCGAGATGACGTCACCCGGCTTCAGCCGCGACAGCCCCTCGCGGCTGGCCGCCTCCCGCGCGCGCTCGCCGGATCGCTTGGCCTCGTCGCGGATCCGGATCGCCCGTTGCCGGAGGTCCCAGTACTCGGCGAAGTCCCCCAGGTGGCATGCCATCGACCGGTGATAGCCCTCGAGGTACGCCCGGTCCCGCTCGAGCTGCCGCTCCAGCGTCACCACGCCCCGGTCCGCCAGGAACTGGGCGAAGGAGGAGTTGAGGAGGTGCCGGGCCTCTTCCTGCGTGTAGTTGCGGATCAGGTTGACGGCCATGTTGTAGGAGGGCCGGAAGGAAGAACGGAGCTCGTACGTTCGGGTCGAAGCCAGGCTGGCCACACGCTCGAACGGCACCTGGCGCTGGTACAGGACGACGGCGTACCCGATGGGGTCGATCCCTCGACGCCCCGCCCGGCCGGTGAGCTGCGTGTACTCCCCCGGTGTGAGCAGCTCGTGCCGTTCGCCCGAGAACTTCCAGAGATCCTCGATCACTACGGTCTTCGCCGGCATGTTGATGCCCAGCGCTAGGGTCTCCGTCGCAAACACCACCTTGATCAGCCCCTGCTGGAACAGGCGCTCCACGGTCTCCTTGAACACGGGCAGCATGCCCGCGTGGTGCGCGGCGATCCCCGCCCCCAGCGCCTCGCGCAGCTCGAAATAGCCCAGGGCGGCCAGCTCCTCGTCTTCGATCCACGAGACCTGGGCATCGGCGAATTCGAGGATGCGATCGCGCTCCCCCGGCGAGGTGAGCCTGAGCCCGGCTTCCATGAGATAGCGGACGCTGGCCTCGCAGCCCGCGCGGCTGAACACGAAGTAGATGGCGGGGAGCATCCCTTCCTTCTGCAGGAGTGCCACGACCTCCTCGCGGCGCGGTACGTAGACGCGCCGGTGGCCCTCCCGGGGACGCTCGATACGCTGCACGATGGAACGCCCGTACTTGGCGCCGGCTCGCGGCTTCCATTCCTTCGTCCGGAGCTCGCGTTGGGTGAGGGAGACCAGGTAGGGATTCGGGATCGGGTGGCCGTCCTTCTCGACGTGCATGTCGTGCAGTTGCCGCCCCACCAGGTACAGGTTCTTCAGTGGCACGGGGCGTCGCTCCTCGATCACCACGCGAGTGGGGCCGCGCAGGGCCCCGATCCACTCCCCGAACTCCTCGGCGTTCGACACCGTGGCCGAGAGACACACCACGGCCACCGACAGCGGCAGATGGATCAGGATCTCCTCCCATACCGCGCCGCGATACGGGTCCTGGAGGTAATGGACCTCATCCATGACCACGACCTCGAGACCCTGCAGGGTCGAGCTGTCCTCGTACAGCATGTTGCGGAGGACCTCGGTGGTCATCACCACGGCGGGCGCCTCGCCGTTGAGCGAGTTGTCGCCGGTGAGCAGCCCCACCCGGCCGGGACCGTAGCGCCGTCCGAAGTCCCCGAACTTCTGGTTCGACAGGGCCTTGAGCGGCGTGGTGTAGAAGGCCTTGCGATGGTGGTCGAGGGCACGATCGAGGGCGAACTCGGCAACCACGGTCTTGCCCGACCCCGTCGGCGCCGCGACCAGCACCGACTCGCCTTCCTCCAGGGCCCGGATGGCCCTCACTTGGAAGTCGTCGAGGGGAAACGGGTAGCGCGCGGCGAACCGCTCCAGGGTGGTCATGGGATCCAGTATCCCCGGAAGGGGCCGCGTGGGCCTCGGCGGGCCGGCACGGGCCCTCGGGGCGTCAGGCTTCCAGGCCGAACGTGGCCTTGAGACCCCGGCGCCCTGAAGGAGTGATGCGGAGCGCCCTCGATCCGGATTCGCGCTCGAACCACCCGAGGTCGAAAGCTCGGCGGGCGAGCTGGGCCCCAGCGTTTCCCGCCATGTGATGACGGCGTTCCGTTCGATCCAGACACGGACGGATGATGGCCCGACGGTGTTGCGAGGGTTGGCGCAGATCCACACCGAACTCTCGGAGGAACACCCTCCCTGGGAGTCTCAACGCGAGTTCGCCGCCACCTGTGGAGACGAAGCGTTGGCGGACCAGCGCATCCAAGATCTGCACACCGATGCGGCCCGCGAGGTGGTCGTAGCACGTGCGGGCGAGCCGATCGGAAGGCTCCAGGGACGGGGCGTCGGTCCCGTGATCGCCCTCCGTGAGGGCCTCCAGGGCCGCGATGGCCCGTGCCACGCGCTGGTTGGCCAGTCGGTAGAAGCACAGGCGGCCGCGCCGATCCACAAGCACGAGGCCACCTTCGATCAAGCGGGCCACGTGGCGGCTGGCCGTGGCGCGACTGATCCCCGCGGTCCGTGCCAGTTCCGTTCCGGCGAGCGCCGCGGAGTCTCGAAGGGCCAGGAGCATGAGCGTCCGAGCCCGGTCGGCGAAGAGGGCGGCAGGGG
>JBIOYQ010000012.1:0-9532 GCA_044870295.1 Actinomycetota bacterium | reverse complement strand
GAGCACCAGGGCCACCCTGCCCGGGGTCTGGTCGGCGTTGTCCACCGTCACCATCCGCCCGTCGACGTCGCCGTTGCCCCGAAGGGCCTGGACGAAGGAGTCGGCGGAGTCCGTCGCCTCGGCGGCGGCGACGGGTCTCGATCCGTCGACCAGGGCGGCCGCCAGAGGGACGAGGAACACGTTGGGGTCGAGCGCCGATCCCTTGTCGTTCCCGGCCAGCAGGACCAGCGCCTGGGTGGGTCCTCCCACGCCGGCTGCCCCCTCGGCCCCGCCGCGGATCACGATGAAGCCGGCAGACCGAAGCGCATCGAGCAGGTCCGGAACCGACGTCCCGGGACCGTTGGCGAGGCGCGCGGCCAGGGCCTCCGCTGCATCGTGGGCGAGCTGCTCCGGATCGCCGCTGTCGGTCGTGCCGAGGGCCGTCGCCAGGTCGGACCGAGCGTTGGCGTCCGCGAGCGACATGCGGTTGGTGATGACGACCTCGGCCTCCACCGACGCCCCCGAGTCCAGCAGGACCTTGCGCACGCCCTCCACGTCCGACGGCGTCACGTCCTGCTGCGTCACCATGGTGACCTCGTCGCCGGCCAGCTGGCCGTTGACCAGCATCGGCAGGACCAGGTTCTCGAACGCACTGGCGACGCCCAGCTGGTTCCGGAGGTCTTCCACCTCGCTGCGGAGGTTCTCCGCGTTCTTCACCGCGGAGTTCGTGCGGCCCCTGAGATCGTCGATGATCCCCTGGTTCACGACCGTCGTGCCCACCACCACTCCCAGCGCGAGGGCGAGGAAGACCGCCACGATGGACACGACGTGATACCGGAACGAGATCAATGCGTCGCCTTGAAGACGAAGTCGCGCACGGACTCGTACAGGAGGCGCACCAGGAGCCGGAGCGGCGGGGAGATGGCGACCACCATCACGATGGCGAACAGGGCGGCACCGATCAGCAGCCCGGTCTCCCACATCCGGGCGCGCCCCCGATACATCCGGGACACACCCTTCGCGTCGACCAGGATCTCACCCACGCGCAGCCGCACCAGGAACGTGCTGGCCATGCCCATCCGTCCCTTGTCCAGGAACTCGCGCAAGTTGCCGTGGCTGCCGACCGCCACGATGAGGTCGGCGCCCTTGCCGTGGGCGAGCAGGAACGCCATGTCCTCGCTGGTCCCGGACACCTTGAGGGTCTTGAACGGCAATCCGAGGGCGACGAGGCGTTCGGCCCCGGGCGCGTGGCCGTTCGGGTAGGCGTGGACCACGATCTCGGCGCCCGACCGCAGGGCACGCTCGGAGACCGAGTCCATGTCACCCAGGATCAGGTGCGGCCGGTACCCGTGCTCCAGGAGCGCGTCCGCACCTCCGTCGACGCCGATCAGGATCGGCCGGAGCTCCTTGATGTAGGACCGGAGCACGGCGAGGTCCTCCTTGTAGTTGTAGCCGCGAACCACCACCAGCGCGTGCCGGCCCGAGAGGTCGTGGTCGAGCTCGGGCAGTCCGGCCCCGCCGAACAGCAGGTCACGCTCACGGGCCATGAACTCGATGGTGTTCTGGGCGAAGCTCTCGAACTGATCGGCCAGGCGCTGCCGGGCCACCTCCATGTCCGCGGAGACGGATGCGTGGTTCTGGCGGATGCCCACGCCGGCCAGGTCGTTCCCGACGTAGACGCGGTCGCCCTCGATGCGGACGCCGTCGCCCTCGCGGATCTTCGACGTCACCAGCTTCCCGACGCCATCGATCAAGGGGATGCCGTGCTCGACCAGGATGAGAGGGCCGAGGTTCGGATACCGGCCGCTGATGGAGCGCGCCGCGTTGACCACCCCGGACACCCCCTTCTCCACCAATCCCTCAGCGGAGACGCGGTCGAGGTCCTCGTGGTCGATGACGGCGACATCGCCGGCCTGGGCCCGCCGCAGCAGGTTCTTCGTGCGACGGTCCACCCGTGCCGGCCGGTTCACGTTGCCGCCGGAGCTCGATCGTCTTCTGGCTACCTTGATGGCCACGCGGTCGTCACCTCGAACGGGTTCGGAGAGCGACTCAAGCCATCCTAGCGGGGCCTCCCGGTGAGGGCCCTGCCGGCCCGGAGGCCGTGTGGGGGTTGGCTCCGGGCAGGGCGAACTTCTCCCTGAGCAGGGTGAAGAACCCCGGCGACGTGGGGCGTCTGACCAGGCGGGCCGGGCGGTCCGAGGGCCCGATCCGAACACTGGATCCGACCGGCAGCTCGAACCCCGGACGTCCGTCGGCCGACAGGAACCCCGGCTCGTCTCCGAGAACCTCGAGCGCGACGTCCTCCTGCAGGGACACCACGATGGCGCGGTCGAACACCATGTGAGGCGAGACCGGCGTCACCAGCAGGCACGACACCTTTGGAGAGACGATGGGCCCCTTCGCGGAGAACGAGTAGGCCGTGGACCCTGTGGGCGTGGCCACCATGACGCCGTCGGCGGAGAACGTCGTCACGTATTCGCCGCCGATCCATACGGCCAACGTGATCAGACGATGCCGGGCCCGCTTCTCCACCATCACTTCGTTGAGGGCCCACTGAGGGTCCGTCCACGGCGCGCCTCGCGGCCGGGCCTCCAGGGCCCCCCGCTCGTCCAGGATCCAGGCCCCCTCGAGCATCGCGGCAAGGAGGTCGGGCGCCTCGTCCGGCTCCACCTCGGTAAGGAATCCGACCCGGCCGACCTTGACGCCCAGCACGGGCACGTCGGCCATGCTGGCCAGGTGGGCGGCGCGCAGCAGCGTACCGTCACCGCCCACCGAGACCACTAGGTCCAAGCCCTGGCCGAACGTGGTCTCGGGTCTCGTCTCGTCGGCGGCCAAGCCGTCCTCGCCGGTGAGGCTTCGGGACGTGATCGTTCGGACCCGCAGCCACTCGATCAGGCGGCCCGCGGCCTCGACGGCGGCCGGCCGACCGGCGTGCACGACGAAGCCCACGCGTTCGATCCGTCGCTCAGGCATGGCGAACCGCCTCGGCGATCCATTCGCGGACGCGGTCCCCGTCATACTCTCCGGGCCCGTCCGCGTTCCGGCGCGCGTGGAGGAAGAACTCGGCGTTCCCGCCCTCGAGCCCGCGGATCGGCGAGGCCGTAACGCCCGCCACGGTCAGTCCCAGCTCGGCGGCCGCCCGCCCGACCGACTCCACGGCCGCACTCCACACCGACGGGTCGTTCACCACGCCGCCCGGCGCCTGACCGCGCCCCGCTTCGAACTGCGGCTTGACCAACAGGACGAACGTCGCCTCCTCCGCCGCACACCGGACCAGTGCCGGAAGCACCAGCGCCAGCGAGATGAACGACAGGTCGGCCACGACCAGGTTCGGTGGGTACGGGAGCTGCGCCCCATGGAGGTCGCGGACGTTGATTCGTTCCAGGACGGTGACCCGGGGGTCTTCCCGGAGCCCCCAGTCGAGCTGCCCGTAGCCGACGTCCACGGCCACCACGTGCTCGGCGCCGCGCGACAGCAGGCAGTCCGTGAATCCACCGGTGGAGGCTCCCGCGTCCAGGGCCCGGGCGCCGGCGACGTCGATCCCGAAGGTGGTCAGAGCCGCGTCGAGCTTCTCGCCACCTCTGGAAACGAACTTCCGGGCCGGGCCCGACATGGCGATGGGCTCCTCGGGCAGCACCAGCATCCCGGCCTTGCCTGCGAGACGGCCGGAGACGGTCACCTTCCCCGACCTGATGGCCTGGGTGGCCTCGCTGCGTGTGGCCGACAGGCCTCGGCGGACCATCTCGATGTCCAGCCGGCGGCGCACCTCACCCCCGGCGCGACCCGCCCGACGGTGATGCGCGCTTGCCGGCCGTCCGGGAGGTCGGGCGGCTGGGCGCCGCCTTGGCGGTGGACGACGCGCGCCGCGACGGCGACTTCGAGGGAGCGCCACCGGCTCCCTCCAGCCGTTCGATCCGGCGTCGCAGCGCGTCCACCTCCCGCTTCGTCGCCAGTCCCATGTCTCGCACCTGCCGGGCGACCAGCTCTTTGACCTCCGTCCGAAGGCTGGCTCTGGCGTCGGCGGACCACTCGAGGAACCCGGCAGCCAGACCCGAGAGCTGCTCGGCCACGGTCTGCGCCCGTTCGACCAGCGCGGACGCGACCTGATCGGACCGGCCGCCCCCCAAGGCGTCCAACCCTGCCCGAACGGCCTTGCGCATGTCGTCCAGCATCGGCGACAGGATACCGGGAGCGGGCCTCACCCATGCCGGTGGGTATAATCCGCGCCGCCAAGGACGGCCGCCCCCTCGACGCGGCCATCCCGGTCCGAGGGGGGCGCCATGGCCACCAAGCGCGAAGTCGAGCGCAAGCTTCGCGAGTTGATCAAGCGTCTGGACCAGGCGGACGGGGACGTCCGCGGCTCCCTGGCCGATGCCCTCCCCGATTCGCGGGTGGTCGAGGTCACCATTCCCGACCTGGAGGCGACGTACTGGACCGAGCTACGCGGCGGGCGGATGGGACCGCTGCGCACCGGCGCGCCCCCGGAGGACGCCGAGATCCGAGTCCACGTGCCGAGCGACGTCTTGATCGAGCTGGTGGACGGCCACCGTTCGCTGTTCTCGTCCTACCTCGGCGGGAAGGTCAAGATCGAGGCCAGCTTCGGCGATCTCCTCCGGCTCCGGAAGCTGGCATGACCGAGGGGCCAAGCTGGCGGCGTGAGGGCCGCCGGGTGGAGACTGAGCCGTGATTCCCCTCCGAGACGACAACCCGGTCTCCAAGGTCCCCTTCGTCACCATCGCCATCATCGTGCTGAACGTCCTGGCCTTCGTGTTCTGGGAACCGACCTTCGGCACCCAGCAGGAACAGCAGACCTTCTTCTTCTGTCACGCCGAGATCCCGTGGGAGGTCTCCCACATGACCAGCCTGGGTGAGGGGGGTGAGCCGGCCCAAGAGGCGCTGGAGGAACAGCTCCAGGAGAGTCCCTCGGAGGCCGCGGAAGATCAGCAGTTCCTTCGACAGACCTGCGGCCACAAATCGTGGTGGCAATCGGTGTTCGTCGCGATGTTCCTCCATGGAAGCTGGTTACACATCGGCGGGAACATGCTGTTCCTCTGGATCTTCGGGAACAACGTCGAGGACCGGATCCGGCCGATCAAGTACGTGTTGTTCTATCTGGCTTCCGGCGTGGCCGCCGCGATCGGCCAGCTGCTGGTCAACACCGACTCCGTGATCCCCAACCTCGGCGCGTCAGGTGCCATCGCAGGTGTGCTGGGTGCGTATCTCGTCATGTTCCCGCGCCGGCGCGTCCTGACCCTGGTCATCTTCTTCTTCATCACGTTCGTCTACCTGCCGGCGTGGATCGTGCTGGTGGGTTGGTTCCTCCTCCAGCTCCTCAGCGGCGTGGGTGAGCTGGGCTCGCGGGTCAATTCAGGCGGAGGCGTGGCCTTCTTCGCGCATATCGGGGGATTCGTGTTCGGCGCCCTGGTGGCGTGGCTGCTCTTCCCGAAGGAGCAGCTCGGCGCTCGGCCGCCTCCCTACCGGCCGGACATGCCACGCGGCTTCGGCCGGCCTCCCTGGAGGAGGATCCCGCCCTCTCGACGACCCGATGAGGGCTGGCCCGGGTGACCTAGAGGCGCTCGAGGAGGGTCCTGCAGCAGAGCTGATACGTCCTCGGCCGCGTAGGTGGGGAGGACGGAGGATCGCGCAAGGTCTTCCGGCCGAGACGCTCCACTGAACACCAGCAACGAGTCCCAGCCGAGAGCCGCCGCGCCGGCGATGTCGGTGTCCAGTCGGTCACCAACCACGAGGGGGTGGGCCGCTCCCGTTGCCCGGGCGGCGGCCTCGAACAGCGGCCGGGCCGGCTTGCCCACCACCACGGGCTCCGCCCCGGTGGTGGTGGTGATCGCGGCCAGGATGGCACCGGCTCCGGGCCACAGGCCGTCCGGCGCCGGGTACGACGCGTCGGCGTTCGTGGCGATCAATCGGGCGCCCCGCTGGACCAGGAGCGACGCCGTTCTCAGCTTCGCGTAGTCCACGCTTCGGTCCCAGCCGACCACCACGAGGTCCGTTCGATCGGGCTCGCCATCTCGGACCTCGATCCCCACCCCGGCGAGCGCTTCCCTGATCCCCCGCTCCCCGATCACGAACGCCGTCCTGGCTCCCGGCCCTTCTCGCTTCAGCATGGACGCCGTGGCCATGGCCGATGTCAGGACCTCGCCGGGGTCCGCCTCGACTCCGAGGCCGCGGAGCTTGTCGGCGACCTGTTCGGGGGTCCGGGCCGAGTTGTTCGTCAGGAACAGGATCCTGGCCCCGCGTTCCCGGATCCTGGGCAGGGTGACCACTGCTGCCGGGACGGCCACGTCGCCCCGGTACACCACACCATCGAGGTCGAGGAGGATGGCGTCATATCGATCGGCGAGGACGTCGGGGTCGGTCACCCGGCGATCCTGGCCAGGGCGCGCTCGTACGTCTCGGTCCCTGGCCGCATGGCGATGGCCAGCTTCAGGTGGGCGATCGCTCTGGTGCGCTCCCCTGTGCGCGCGCACGACAAGGCCAGGCCGAAGTGGGCGTAGTCGTTGACCGGGTCGAGCTGGACGGCCTTGGCGAACTCGCGGCGAGCGTGAGCGGTCCGGCCGCACAGGTAGAGAGCCCGACCGAGCGCTTCACGGATGGACCCTTTCTCGGGTTCGAGGAGCTTGGCCTCACCCAGCAACATGGCGGCCTGGTGAGGGTGCCCATCGCGAAGGAACGCCCTGGCCCGCTCGACCAGGTCGTACGCGCGGGTGGACGGCGGCTCGCCCGTTCCGGCCTCCTCTCTCCTGAACGATCCGCGGGACCATCGCGGACCATCCAACGATACGACGAGGTCAGGTGATCGTGTGCTCTAGTCCGATGGCGGCTCCTCCAACTTCTTCACCTCAGTGGCCACCACTTCGGTGACTGATCGACCGCCTCCACCGTCCCGGAAGAACCGCCGGACCAGGTGCCCGCGGACCAGCACCGCGTCTCCCTTCACCAGGCGTTCGCATGCTTTCCGGGCAACCTTGTCCCACACCGAGACCGGGAGAGGGAGGACGCGCCTGCCGGCCTCGGGGACGTGGAGGCGGAACCTGGCCACCTGATCCCCGGACGGCATCGGCTTGACTTCGGGTACATCGCTCAGCCGGCCGGCCAGGACGACGACGTTGACCGCGACCATGGCTCCCCTCCTCTCACCGGCACCGTACCGGTAGCCACCGACACGGGCTTCGGAGATTGCCCCTGACCTGCGCCCACGGTGTCGACAGGTGTCGCGGTCGTACACTCCGGCCCGATGCCGGAGACCTACGAGGCCGCGGATGGGATCACCGGGGTCGACACCCGTATGGGCGGCAAGGCCAGCGTCACGTCCGCCTATCTGCTGCACGGATCCGAGCCGACCCTGGTGGAAACGGGACCCACGACCTCGGTCGAGGCCGTCACGGCGGGCCTCCAGACCCTCGGCCTCCGCGACGAGGACCTGGCCCACATCGTGGTCACGCACATCCATCTCGATCACGCAGGCGGGGTCGGTACGCTGGCCCGCGTCTTCTCGCGGGCGACGATCTGGGTCCACGAACGAGGCGCCCCTCATCTCGCCGATCCGACCAAGCTCATCCGGAGCGCGACCAGCGTCTACGGCGAGGAACGACTGCGCACGCTGTTCGGTCCCGTGGATCCGGCCCCGCCGGACCGGCTGCGGGCCATCGCCGACGGCGACCGCCTCGACCTGGGAGACCGGCACCTGCAGGTCCTGTACACGCCCGGCCACGCGTCGCACCACGTGGCCCTGGTGGACTCGCGGTCGGGAGCGGTGTTCACGGGCGACGCGCTGGGGATCCATCTCCCCGATGACCGCGTCCTTCGCCCGGCGACGCCTCCGCCCGACATCGACGTCGAGTCGGGCCTCGAGAGCATCGAGCGGATCCGAAGCCATGCGCGGACGGTGCTGTTGTTCAGCCACTTCGGACCGGTGGTGGAAATCGACGAGCTGTGCAGGATCGCCGCCTCGAGGCTCAGGAAGTGGGCCGACATCGTGCGCGAGGGCATCTTGGGCGGGATCGACGACCTCGACGAGATCTCGCAGTTGTTGGAGCGGCGCACGGCTTCGGAGTTCGATGGGGTCGATGCGGTCGACCCCACCCGATACGACCTCCTGTCGGACATGCGGATGAACGCGGCAGGGCTGGTGCGATATTGGGCCAAGCGGCCCGGAGGATTGGAGTCAGGCTAGCCGAGCCAGGCGATCGGCCGTGTCGAAGGCCTCCGGGTCGTGGCGAGCCACCCGCTGGAACTCCTCGACCGCTTCACGTGTCCGGCCGGCCCGTTCCAGGACATCGCCCCGGACATACCACAGCCTCAGGTCGAACGATCTGGCGACGCTGACGTTCGTCGGGAACGACCGCAGGATGCCCAGCGCCTCGGTGAATCGGCCGAGGTCGGCCAGAACCGATCCGGCCACGATGGCCGCCTCGGCTCGGGCTTCCTCCGGTATCTCCGCCCGGAGGGCCTCCATGGCCGGTTCGATGGCCTTCCCGGGCTCGCCCAACGCGCGGTAGGAGTCCGCGATGAGATGGTTCTGGTCGGCGCGCCCGGTGACCCGGCGGTATGCCTGCAGCTCGCGGAGGGCCTCCCGGTACCGGCCCGCCCGATACAGGGCGATCCCGAGGATCTCCCTGACGGCGCCCGAGCGGGGCGCCATCCCCTTGGCTCTCCTGGCGGCCTCCACGGCTCGATCCGGTTCGCCCTGCTCCAGCTCACGGACCGCCTTCTCGAACAGTTGGACGGCCTGCTCGGCGCGGCCGCGGCTTGCGGTGGTCCGGATCTCGTCCTGGATCCACCGAGCGACGGAGGAGACCTTCGGCTCCTCCGGACGAGAGGGCGGCCGGCCCTTCGATCGCGAAGGCGGCTTCGAGGAGCTTCGTCGGTCCACGTCGGAACCTTACCCGTCGCTGCCTGGGCGTGGCCCGGAGAAACAGGAAGGCCCCCGATCCGATGGACCGGGGGCCTTCCGTCACGATGTCTCGGCGGCGACCTACTCTCCCACCCCGTTACCAGGGCAGTACCATCGGCGCTGGAGGGCTTAACTTCCGGGTTCGGAATGGGACCGGGTGTTCCCCCTCCGCCATGGCCACCGAAACGGCTTGCGGGTGCGAGCCTCCGAGCCGGAGCCCGGAGTCCTCTGAACCCGATAGCGAGCGCGAGCAAGAGCCAAGTCCTCGGCCTATTAGTACCGGTCGGCTCAACACGTTGCCGTGCTTACACCTCCGGCCTAGCTACCTCGTAGTCTGCGCGGGGCCTTACCCGGTTTGACCCGGTGGGAGACCTCATCTTGGGGCGGGCTTCGCACTTAGATGCTTTCAGCGCTTATCCCTGCCGAACGTAGCCAACCAGCAGTGCCGCTGGCGCGACAACTGGCACACCAGAGGTCCGTCCGCCCCGGTCCTCTCGTACTGGGGGCAGCTCCCCTCAAGTCTCCTACGCCCACGGAGGATAGGGACCGAACTGTCTCACGACGTTCTAAACCCAGCTCGCGTGCCTCTTTAACGGGCGAACAGCCCGACCCTTGGGACCTGCTCCAGCCCCAGGATGAGAC
>JBIOYQ010000011.1:0-19110 GCA_044870295.1 Actinomycetota bacterium | reverse complement strand
GCATGAAGGCCGCGGTCAGGATGACGAACGAGAGGCCCCACAGCTGGATCGCGGACCACACCCACGTCTTCGCCGGCGATCGGAAATCGACCAGCCTGCCCTGGTCACCGAAGCTGGTGGCATAGGGGAGGATGCTGGCGACGACGGCGACGGCGGCCCCGAGGGTGGCCAGCACGGCGGCGAACGCGTACGGCGAACCCGCCGCCGTCTCGTTCGGCGGACCTGGCTGCTCCTCGGTGGGCGCGAGGTCGTCCGGTGGCTCCATGGTGCTCCTTTCGTCCGACGGAGAGCCGAGGCTAGCCGGGCCGGAGGCTCGGGGCAATCAGCGTGCCGCCTACAATGGATCAAAGGAGCGCGCGTGGATCAACGGGAGGTCGTGGAACCGGAGGCCCCGGTCAAGCCCGAGGCGCCGGCCAAGCAGGAGGAACGGGTCAGACAGGACCGGCGGGGTCGCATCCTGTCGCGCCTTCCGTTCCGCCCGTCCGACGCCGCCCCATCGGACTCCTTCGATGCTCTGACGAGGCTGGTCCGAGCCAGGAACTCCAAGGTCGACCTGAAGGACATCCAGCGTGCGTTCGCCTTCGCCGATGAATCCCATCTCGGACAGAAGCGGCTCTCCGGCGAGGACTTCATCGAGCATCCGGTCGCGGTGGCCACGATCGTGGCCGACCTCGGGATGGACTCGACCACCCTGCAGGCGGCGCCGCTGCACGACGTCGTGGAAGACACCGACCTCACGGTCCAGGACATCCAGCGCGAGTTCGGCGACGAGGTGGCCACCCTGGTCGACGGGCTGACCAACCTGGACCGGATCAAGTTCCGCTCGCGCGAGCAGCAGCAGGCCGAGAACGTTCGCAAGATGATCATCGCCATGGCCCGGGACATCCGGGTGCTGCTGATCAAGCTGGCCGACCGTCTGCACAACATGCGCACGCTGGACGTGTTCTCGCGCCAGAAGCAGCAGGAGAAGGCCACCGAGACCCTGGAGATCTACGCGCCGCTGGCTCACCGCCTGGGGGTTGGACGCATCCGGTCCGAGCTGGAGGACCTGGCCTTCAAGGCCCTGCACCCTCACCGGTTCGACGAGATCCAGCGCCTGGTGGAGGAGCGCGAGGGCGAACGGCATGACTACGTCGAGGAGGTGTGCGAGCAGCTGCGGGCGAAGCTCCGCGAGATGAAGATCAGGGCCGACGTCCAGGGACGACCCAAGCACCTCTATTCGGTGTACGAGAAGATGGTCCTGCGGGGCAAGGAGTTCAATGAGATCTACGACCTGGTCGGGATCCGTGTCCTGGTCGACTCCCTCCGCGACTGCTACGCGGCCCTCGGGGCGCTCCACGCGCTGTGGCGACCCGTGCCGGGTCGGTTCAAGGACTACGTGGCCATGCCCAAGTTCAACATGTACCAGTCACTCCACACGACGGTGATCGGTCCGGAGGGCCGACCGCTCGAGGTGCAGATCCGCACCCAGCAGATGCACGCCACCGCCGAGTACGGCATCGCCGCGCACTGGCGGTACAAGGATCGAGGCGGCAAGAAGGGCGACGATCACGCCGAGCTGGCGTGGCTGGGGAAGATGCTCGAGTGGCAGCAGGACATGGCCGATCCCCGCGAGTTCATGGAAGGCCTGAAGATCGACCTCTATCAGGGGCGGGCCTTCGTGTTCACGCCGAAGGGAGATGTGGTCGACCTGCCGGCCGGCTCGACCCCCATCGACTTCGCGTACGCCATCCACACCGAGGTCGGGCACCGCTGCATGGGGGCGCGGATCGGAGGGAGGCTCGTACCGCTCGACTACCAGCTCCAGACAGGGGAGACCGTCGAGATCCTGACGTCGAAGGCTCCGGACGCGGGCCCCTCGCGCGACTGGCTGGCCCTGGTGAAGTCGCCGCGCGCCCGCAACAAGATCCGCCAGTGGTTCTCACGTGAGCGGCGCGAGGACATGCTGGAGACCGGTCGGGACCTGCTCGCGCGGGCCCTGCGCAAGCATTCCCTCCCGGTGGTGCGGCTGACCAGCGACGAACTGGTCCGTCAGGTGGCCGCCGACCTCAAGTACCCCAACCTCGACGCCCTGTATGTGGGGATCGGGGAGGGTCACGTCTCCCCGCAGTCGATCGTGTCCCGCCTGACCCGGCTGGTGTCGGCGGAGACCGACGAGGAAGCCGAGGAGATCCCGGCCGCCCGGCCCGTCCGGCTGGCCCGGCAGCCGTCCGAGGCGGTGGTGGTGCAGGGCCGCAGCGACGTGTGGGTCAAGCTGGCCCGGTGCTGCACGCCGGTCCCCGGCGACCAGATCATGGGCTTCATCACCCGAGGGCAGGGCGTGTCCGTCCACCGTACGGACTGTCCCAACGTGAGCGAGCTGGAGAAGGAGCCGGATCGCATGATCGAGGTGTCGTGGCGTGGGGGCATCGCCACCTCGTTCATGGTGTCCATCCAGGTGGAGGCGCTGGACCGTCGCAAGCTGCTCCAGGACGTGGCCACGGTCCTGGGTGACCAGCACGTGAACATCGTCTCGGCCAGCTCCAACACGGGGAAGGACCGCATCGCCTCGCTCCGCTTCACGGTCGAGCTGGCCGACATCGCCCATCTGTCGAGCATCCTGTCGGCGGTGAAGCGGGTCGACGGCGTCTTCGACGCCCATCGCGTCGTCCCCGGCTAGGAACCTCGAATCTCGCGCTTGACGCCGGCCGGCACCCGTGTTACACATACGTCTTGGACGATCGTCCAAGACGTATTGTAAGGCTGGAAGGAGGGTGGCGGTGGCGGCAGTACAGGCGGCCGAGCGGGTTGATCCGCGCGAAGCCGTTCTGGACGCGGCCGAGCGCCTGTTGGTCGAGATCGGCCATGGCGCGGTCTCCGCGCGCCGGCTGGCCAAGGAGGCGGGCGTCAACCTCGGGCTCATCCACTACCACTTCGGCTCCATGGAGAACGTGTTCATCGAGGTGCTGGAGCGCTTCACCGCCCGGCTCACTGAGCGCCAGAAGTCCTTGTACGCGGCGGACATCCCGTTCGTGGAGAAGTGGCAGACGGCCATGGGTTACCTGTTGGGCGAGGACGTGTCCTCCGGGTACGAGAAGATCTGGTTGGAGCTGCAGGCCATGGCGTGGAACCACCCCGAGATGCGCAAGCGCCTGGTTCGGGTCAACGCCAGATGGCGGTCCGTGCTGACCAAAGCGTTCGAGGAGGCCAGCCGCGAGTACGGTCTCGACCCGAAGGCCTTTCCGGTCGACGCCATGGTCTCGTTGGTCATGACGTTCAACCAGGGCATCATGCTCGAACGACACGGCGGGATCCTCGCCGGGCACCGCGAGCTACTTGCCTGGATCGATCGGTGGCTCGCGTCGCTGGAGCCGGCGAAGGAGAAGGGGCGATGAGAGCGCGCTATCCGGACCGTGACGGCTACGTCGAGCGCGACGGCGTGAAGGTCTTCTACGAGGTGTTCGGGGAGGGCGAGCCCACCATCCTGCTCATGCCGACGTGGTCGATCATCCACTCCCGATTCTGGAAGATGCAGGTGCCCTACCTGGCCCGTCACTACCGCGTGATCACGTTCGATGGGCGAGGGAACGGGCGTTCCGACAGGCCCGCCGGCCCCGCGAGCTATCGCGAAGCCGAGTACGCCGCCGACGCGCTGGCCGTCATGGACGCCACCGAGACCGATCGGGCCATCCTGGTGTCACTGTCCATGGGTGGACAGCGGTCCTTGATCCTGGCCGCCGAGCATCCAGAGCGCGTCATGGGAGCGGTCTTCGTCGCTCCGGCCGTCCCGCTGGTCCCGCGGCCGCCCGAACGAGCCCTCGCTGAACGCTGGGAGGAGCGCCTCGACACCGAGGAGGGGTGGGCCAAGTACAACCGGCACTACTGGATGAAGGACTTCCCGGGGTTCCTGCAGTTCTTCTTCGCCCACGTGTTCAGTGAGCCGCACTCCACCAAGCAGATCGAGGACGCGGTCGGCTGGGGGCTCGAGACCAGCCCCGACACGCTCGCCGACACCCACGTCGCGGAAGGCCTGGAAGGTCGCGAGGACTCGCTCGCCCTGTGCCGGCGGGTTCGGTGCCCGGTGCTGGTCATCCAGGGCACGACAGACCTGATCACGGGCCAGGGTCGGGGGATCGAGCTGGCCCGGGGGATCGACGGAAGCCGGCTGGTCCTCCTCGAAGGATCCGGGCACAACCCGCTCGCTCGTGATCCGGTGAAGGTCAATCTGCTCATCCGCGAATTCGTCGACGGCCTCCATCCGGCGACGAGAGGCGACCGAGGCTGGGTGCGAGGCAAGAGCCGTCGGAAGCGGGCCCTGTACATCTCCTCGCCGATCGGCCTCGGGCACGCCCGGCGCGACGTGGCCATCGCCGACGCCCTGCGCGCGCTCCACCCGGACCTCGAGATCGACTGGCTGGCCCAGGAGCCCGTCACCCGCGTGTTGAGCGAGCGGGGCGAACGCGTCCATCCGGCCTCCGACTCGCTATCCAGCGAGGTCGAGCACATCGACAGCGAGTCGGCGGAGCACGACCTCCATTGCTTCCAGGCGTGGCGCCGGATGGACGAGATCCTGCTGGCCAACTTCATGGTCTTCCACGACCTGATCCGGGAGACCGACTACGACCTGTGGATCGGGGACGAGGCGTGGGAGCTCGACTACTACCTCCACGAGAACCCCGAGCAGAAGCGCGCCGCGTACGTCTGGCTGACGGACTTCGTGGGGTGGCTGCCGATGCCGGACGGGGGTGACCGCGAGGCGTTCCTGACCGCCGACTACAACGCGGAGATGATCGAGCACATCGCGCGGTTCCCGCGGGTCCGGGACCGGGCGATCTTCGTGGGAGCGCCGGACGACATCGTGCCCGATGCGTTCGGTCCGGGGCTCCCTGCCATCCGGGAGTGGACCGAGGCGCACTACGACTTCACCGGGGAGTACGTCACGGGGTTCGATCCGGGCGACCTCGCTGATCGGGACGCGGTCCGCCGGGAGCTGGGCTACGACCCGGACGAGCGAGTGTGCATCGTCACGGTGGGCGGATCTGGAGTGGGGGGACACCTGCTGCGACGGGTCATGGCCAGCTACACCGAGGCGAAGCGGCTGGTTCCCGAGCTTCGGATGGTGGTCGTGGCGGGCCCGCGCATCGACCCCGAGTCGCTGCCAAAGGCCGAGGGTCTCGACGTCAGGGCCTACGTGCCGAACCTGCACCGCCATCTCGCGGTGTGCGACCTGGCGGTGGTGCAGGGAGGCCTGACCACGACCATGGAGCTCACGGCGAACGGACGGCCCTTCCTGTACTTCCCGCTGCGCCACCACTTCGAACAGAACTTCCACGTCCGACACCGGCTGGAGCGGCACCGAGCCGGCCGGTGCATGGACTACGAGCGTTCCACACCGGAGGTCATCGCATCGGTCATCGCGGAGGAGGTCGGCCGCCGACCGGACTATCGCCCGGTCGAACCAGGAGGGGCGGAGCGGGCGGCGGCGCGGATCGCGGAACTGATCTAGGAAGGTGAGGAGGCGACGATGGTGGGGATCGACCTGGAGACGCAGCGCGCAGCCATCGAGCGCGTCGTCCACGAGTACTACGACAGCTGGTACGCGGGCGACCCGAACCGGATGGAACGTTCCCTGCATCCGAACCTTGCCAAGCGCGCCCCCATGGGGCAGTTGATCGAGTTCGGGTTGCGACAGGACGCGGATCCCGAAGGTCTCGACGAGGACACCCGCCAGACCATGGTGGACGCTACCGCTCGAGGCGTCGGGGCCTCGCGGGCGACCACCTCCGAGGACCGCACCATCGAAGTCCGCATCGACGACCTGTACGACTGGATCGCGGCGGTGACGGTCCGCACGCCCATCTATCACGAGTACCTGCACCTTGTCCGCACGGCGGATGGGTGGAGGATCGTCAACGCTCTGTGGCAGCGCACGCTGGCCGAGGGAGGTGATGGGACTGCGTAAGGGGACGGAACGACAGAGCCATCAGCACTGACGGTTGGGACCCGGCTGATGGCTCTGGCCCGAAGTGGGCTCCTTCAGGCTACGTGGGTCGATACCCATCGGCAACCATCCCGGTCTCCTGGAGCCCCAGCACACCGCCTGGAACCGATCCAGGCATGGCTCGAGGAGGTCCGATCATGGCAATGACGAAGGAAGCGGCCGAGCAGACCTCGGTCGTCTACGACCTGCAGGGAACGCTCCTCGAAGCGTGCTCCTGCGGGGTGCTGTGCCCCTGCTGGGTCGGTGAGGACCCGGACCTGGGGATCTGCGAGGCCTTCATCGCGTATCACTTCGACGCCGGGACCGTGCGCGGGGTGGACGTGGGCGGCCTCTCGTTCGTGACGGTGAACCACATCCCGGGCAACGTGCTGACGCCGGCCAGCTGGAAGATCGTCATCTTCGTGGACGAACGCGCCACGGACGAGCAGTTCCAGGCGCTGCTGGACGCGTACTCCGGGAAGCTCGGCGGGCCGCTGGCCGATCTGGCCGGGCTCATCGGCGAGGTCCTCGACGTGCGGCGGGCGCCCATCCGGCACGAGATCCGTGACGGGGTGGGAACCCTGGAGGTCGGGGACGTCGTGTCGGCCGAGATGGCGCCGTTCTCCGGCGCCACGGGGAAGGTGACCACGCTGCAGGACACGCTGTTCTCGACCGTGCCGGGATCGCCCGCGTACGCCGGCAAGGCCTCGAAGAACGTCGTGAACCTGCCGGAGTTCGACATGGTGTGGTCCTTCGAGGGCCGCAACGCCATCCAGTCCGACTACCGCATCACCTTCACTGGGGAGTAGGCGGCCGTGGCTGTTGCCGCCGACACCATGCGGGTGGCGAACCGGGGCGGCCGGCGGTTTCCGCCGGCCGCCCTGGCGGCCATCGCGCTGGCCTGGGCCGTGACCGTCGCTGCTCAGTCCAACGGCATGGCCGCCCTGCTGAACCACGGCCGGCTGATCGAGGGGGCGCCGCTCGAGCCGCCGCCACCTCTGTGGCTGGCCGTTCCGCTGTTCCTGGTGGCCTGGCAGGTGATGGTGGTGGCGATGATGCTGCCGTCGAGCCTGCCCATGGTCCGGCTGTTCCGGGCGACGGCGGCCCGGCAGCCACGTCCAGTCGCCGTCCGATGGGCGTTCCTCTCCGGCTACCTCCTGGTGTGGGGCGCCTTCGGCGCCGTGGCGTTCCTGCAGGACATCGGGATCCACCGGTTGGTCGACCGCACGCCATGGCTCCAGACACACCCGTGGGTGATCGCGGGAGCAGCGCTCGCCGTGGCCGGCGCGTTCCAGTTCTCGGCCCTGAAAGAGAAGTGCCTGACCGAATGCCGGCATCCCGCCGCCTTCCTCCTCCAGCACTACCAGCGCGGCATCGAAGGTGCGTTCCGGCTGGGGCGGAAACACGGCGTGTTCTGCCTGGGGTGCTGCTGGGCGCTCATGCTGGTCATGTTCGCGGCGGGCGTGGCGAACCTGCTGTGGATGGGCGTGCTCGGCGCGCTGATGTTCTACGAGAAGGTGGGGCGTTCGGGCGAGCGGGTCTCCCACGTGGCGGGCGTCGCTCTGCTGGTCCTGGCGGCCACGGTGTTCGTTCATCCATCATGGCTCCCCGCGGTGCTGGGAGGCTCGGGGTAACGTCTCCTCCGTGCGCCTGTTGGTCCAGCGCGTGTCGAGGGCGGCCGTCCGTGTGGCCGGTGCCACCGTGGCGGAGATCGGACCCGGCCTGCTGATCCTGGTCGGTGTGGGGCACGGCGACGACGATGGGCAGGCCACCTGGCTGGCGGGGAAGGCCTTCCACCTCCGCATCTTCGAGGACGACGCCGGGAAAATGAACCGATCGGTGGGCGAGGTGGACGGCGAGGTGCTGGTGGTCCCGCAGTTCACGTTGTACGGCGACCCGCGCAAGGGCCGGCGGCCGTCGTGGGCCGCCGCCGCCCCACCCGAGGAGGCCGCGCGCCTGGTCGAGGCGTTCGCCGGCGCCCTGGAGTCGTTGGGCGCGCGGGTCCGGCGCGGCGCGTTCCGCGAGCACATGGAAGTGGAGCTGGTGAACGATGGTCCGGTCACCATCCTGCTGGAGTCCCCGTGAAGCGGGACCTTGGTGACGGGTTCGAGCTCGACGACGATCGTGACCGGCTCGATCTCGACGAGCTGCATCGGTTCCTGTCCGCCGATGCCTACTGGGCGCTCGGTCGCACGCGCGAGACGGTGGAGCGGCTCGTTCGTGAGGCCGACCGCGTGGTGGGGTTGTATCGAGGAGACCACCAGGCCGGGTTCGCCCGGGTCGTCTCCGATCGCGCGTCCATCACCTACCTCGCCGACGTCTACGTGCTTCCCCAGTACCGCGGCCGCGGCTTGGGCACCGAGCTGGTCCGCGAGGCCGTGGAGAACGGTCCGCATGCCGGGCTTCGATGGGTGCTGCACACGAAGGACGCCCACGGCCTGTACGCGAAGTTCGGGTTCGGGCCACCTTCGCCACGACTCATGGAACGGCCGCCGCCCCCGTGACGGGGCGGCCATGGAGCCGCTGCTAGGATGCCCGAGATGTACCTCGAGGCCTTCGCCGACAATCCGTATGCCACGAACTGCTGGCTGCTGTCCCTGGACGACCGGGAGGAAGCCGTCGTGATCGACCCGGGGTTCGAGGCGGCGCGCGTCCACAAGCTGCTGAAGGATGCGGGGAAGCGGCCCGTGGCGGCCCTGGCCACCCACGGTCACTACGACCACGTGGGTGCGGCTGCCGAGTTCTGCGGCACAGAGCTTCCGATGTTCATCCACGAAGAGGACCGGCTGGCGCTGGTCGACCCGGTGGAGTGGGGGTCAGGGATGCCGGTGCCCGTGCAGACGCCCCAGGACCTGCGGACCTTCGCCGACGGGCAGGTCCTCGAGCTGGCGGGCTTCTCGCTGGAGGTGCTGCACACGCCGGGGCACACGCCCGGCAGCTCGTGCTTCCAGTCGCCCGGTCTGCTGTTCAGCGGCGACCTGGTGTTCCGGGGCGCCATCGGCCGGTACGACTTCCCCAACTCCTCCGGCCAGGACATGTTCGCCAGCCTCCGGCGGTTCCTGGCCCTTCCCGACGACCTCGACGTCTACCCAGGACATGGCGAGGCGACCACGGTCGGTCTGGAGCGCGCGTCCAACCCGTTCCTCCGTCAGCTGGCCTGAGGCGGCCGTGGACTTCCAGCCGCCCAGGGGCACCCTGGACCTGTTGCCGCCCGAGGGCAGTCGCATGCGCGCGCTGTACGACCGCGCCGCGTCCGCCGCTCATCTCTACGGGTACCGCTACGTGGAGACCCCCGCGTTCGAGCACACCGAGCTGTTCACCCGCACCTCGGGCGAGTCGAGCGACATCGTCCGCAAGGAGATGTACACGTTCGAGGATCGGGGAGGACGGCTGCTGACCCTGCGGCCGGAGGCCACCGCGCCCATCGTGCGGGCGTACCTGCACCGAGGCCGGGGCCTTCCCGCCCCGCTCAAGCTCTACACGGTCGAGACCATGTGGCGGTACGGGCGGCCTCAGGCGGGCCGGCTTCGTGAGTTCCGTCAGTTCGACGTGGAGGTCATCGGAGAGGCCGGTCCGGCTGCCGACGTCGACGTCATCGCCGTGGGTGAGGCGTTCCTCCGCGATGGGCCGGGCGCGGGTTCACTCGAGCTGCAGATCAATAGCATCGGCGACGAGAATTGCCGCCCGGCGTACCGCGAGGAGCTGATCGCCTTCCTCCGGGCGAATCGCGACCGCCTGCGCGATGAGCACCGCGACCGGTTCGAGGAGAACCCGCTGCGGGTGCTCGACTGCAAGGACGAACACTGTCGCGAGGTCGCCGCGGAGGCACCCAAGATCGTGGACCGGCTGTGCGAGGCGTGCCGAGCGCACTTCGACGCGGTCCTCCGTGGCCTCCAGGACGAAGGGATCAAGGCAGTGCTGGCGCCCACCCTGGTGCGCGGGCTCGACTACTACACCCGGACCACGTTCGAGTGGGTCAGCGGCCGGTTGTCCGAGGGCCAGAGCAGCGTGGGCGGGGGCGGTCGGTACGACGGCCTGGCCGAGCTGCTGGGCGGTCCTGCCACCCCGGCCGTCGGGTTCGCGGTGGGCCTGGAGCGCGTGCTCCTGCTGGACGAAGCCGAAGGCGACGCGGCCCGCCAACGGGCGATGGAGGTGGAGGGGCCCACCGCCTTCGTGGCCGGCGTCGGGGACGAAGGCTGGGCTCGGGTCCGGGACGTTGCCCGCGGCCTTCGTCAGGCCGGGGTGAGCACCGACCTCTCCTTCGAGCCGAAACCGCTGGGGACCCAACTGAAGATGGCGGCCAGGCTCGGGTCCCGGTACGCGGTGATCATCGGTGAGCAGGAGGCCGCCGCCGGAACCGTCACCTTGCGCCGGCTCTCGGATGGTCACCAGGAAGAGGTCGGGCTCGCGGACGCCATCGACCGTCTCCGAGCCTCACGGGAGGAGCCGTCGTGACGGCCGAGCGGTTGGCGGGCGGGCGGACGCACATGTGCGGCGCGCTTCGGGCCGAGGACGCCGGCAGCGACGTCGTCCTGGCCGGCTGGGTGGCGCGCAAGCGGGACATGGGAGGCGTGACCTTCCTCGACCTCCGGGACCGCGAGGGATTGGTGCAGGTGGTGGCGCACCCGGAGGACGCTCCGGCGGCGCACGCGGTGGCGAAGGACCTGAAGCTGGAGTCGGTGGTTCGGGTCACCGGCCAGGCCCGGCAGCGTCCCGAGGGAACGGTCAACCCTTCGCTCCCCACCGGTGAGGTCGAGGTGGCAGCGACGGAGATCGAGGAGCTGACCCGCGCCGATACCCCGCCGTTCCCGGTCGAGGATCGCGTGGAGGTGGACGAGGCCCTGCGCCTCCGGTACCGCTACCTCGACCTGCGCCGGCCGGAGATGACCCGGATCCTCCGCCTGCGCCACCGGGCCCTCGGCGCCATCCGTCGGTTCTTCGACCAGGCAGGGTTCGTCGACGTCGAGACGCCGATGCTGACCAAGAGCACCCCCGAGGGAGCTCGCGACTTCATCGTGCCGTCGCGGCTGCAGCAGGGGAAGGTGTACGCGCTGCCGCAGTCGCCCCAGCAGTTCAAACAGCTGCTGATGGTGGCGGGCTTCGACCGCTACTACCAGATCGCCCGGTGCATGCGCGATGAGGATCTCCGGGCCGACCGGCACTGGGAGTTCACCCAGCTCGACATGGAGATGTCCTTCGCGTCGGAACAGGACGTGGCCGACGTGCTGGAGGCGATGTTCGTCACCGTGTGGCGGGAGATCCTCGGGGTGGAGATCGCGGTGCCGTGGCCGCGTCTCACCTACGAGGAGTCGATGGCCAGGTACGGCACGGACAAGCCCGACACCCGCTACAGCCTGGAGCTGGCCGACCTGACCAAGATCTTCGCCGGCAGCGGATTCCGCGCCTTCGCCAAGGTGGTGGCCGAGGGAGGCGAGGTCCGAGGGCTCGCCGCTCCGGGGGCTGCGGCGTGGCCCCGCAAGGACCTGGACGGGCTGATCCAGGAGGCCACGTCGCGCGGAGCCGCCGGCCTCGTCTGGATCGCCTTCGAAGGCGGCGCCGCCCGGTCGCCCGTGGAAAAGCACCTGTCGTCCGACGAGGTGGCCGCCGTGCGAGACGCCACCGGCGCGAACGACGGCGACCTGGTGTTGATCGTGGCCGACGAAGCATCGCGGGTGGCCGTGGCGCTGGACGGGCTGCGCCGGATCATGGCCGAACGTCTGGGGCTGATCCCCGAAGGCCGGTGGGACTTCGCCTGGATCACGGACTTCCCGATGTTCGAGTGGAGCCAGGACGAGGACAAGTGGGTGGCCAAGCACCACCCGTTCACCATGCCGTCGACCGATGATCTCGATCCCGCGACGGCGAAGGCCCGGGCGTACGACATCGTGCTCAACGGCTACGAACTCGGCAGCGGCAGCATCAGGATCCATCGCCCCGACATCCAGAGCCGCGTGTTCGAGATCCTCGGACTCTCGCCCGAGGAGGCGAAGGAGAAGTTCGGCCACATGCTCGAGGCGTTCCGCTTCGGCGTGCCGCCACACGCGGGGTTCGCCTTCGGCATCGACCGCGTCGTGATGATGCTGGCCGGCACGGAGAACATCCGCGACGTCATCGCCTTCCCCAAGACCTCCTCGGGGCAGGAGCTGCTGACGG
Source organism: Actinomycetota bacterium (assembly GCA_044870295.1). Lineage (GTDB taxonomy): Bacteria > Actinomycetota > UBA4738 > UBA4738 > UBA4738 > AC-52. The sequence goes on along the minus strand of JBIOYQ010000011.1, from coordinate 6,998 downwards.
GAGCCCCCTCCGTTCCCTCGCAGGAGCAACTGCGCCAGCTCGGGATGCGACTCGCGCCGGACCCCAAGGGGACCAGGAGCTCGCAGGGCTGAAGGTCCCGTCGGCATCGGGTCGGTTGCGTTTGAACGATCCGATCGCGAGGCATACCATCGGTTCGACGGATCGTCCCGGTTCGTGGACTCGCAGAACCAGCATCGTCGAATCCGGGAGCCCGGCTCCGGTGCGTGGAGCAGCGCCCCGCAAGGGGTACTCGAAGCCACTGGGAGGGCACCCACCTGCGTGAGCGCAGGTTCGCGACGAAGCGGATCGGGACGATCCGTTCGTCGTCTTTCGATGCGCCGAATCGCCTAGAGTCGGGTGCATGGCACAGACCCCCTTGGCCACGCGTATGCGTCCTCGGACCCTGGACGAGGTCGTGGGTCAGCATCATCTGATCGGCGAGGGGAAGCCGCTCACCACGTTCGCGCAGTCCGGCCGCCTGCCGTCCCTGCTCCTGTGGGGTCCGGCCGGGACCGGCAAGACCACCCTCGCCCATCTTCTGGGGAACGCGGTCGGGGGCGAGCTGGTGCAGCTCTCGGCGGTAGCGTCCGGCGTCGCCGACGCCCGCAAGGTCATGGAGCGGGCGAAGGGCAGCATGCTGCCGACCGTGCTGTTCGTCGACGAGGTCCACCGGTGGAGCAAGTCGCAACAGGACGTCCTGCTGCCGGCCGTGGAGTCCGGCACGATCACGCTGATCGGGGCCACCACGGAGAACCCGTACTTCTCGCTGGTCTCACCGCTGCTGTCGCGGTGCATGCTGCTGCACCTCGAGCCGCTGTCGACCGACGACATCCGGACCCTGATAGAGCGGGCCCTGGTCGATCGGGAGCGAGGGCTCGGCGCGATCGACGTGAAGGTCACGGACGAGGCGATGGAGCACCTGGCCAGCGCGGCCGGAGGCGATGCCCGGGTGGCGCTCACGGCCTTGGACACGGCGGTGCTCACCGCCCAGGCCGAGGGTCGGGCCGAGGTGGACCGGGAAGACGCGGAGGAAGCCCTGCAACGCAAGGCGATCGTGTACGACCGGCAGGGCGACTACCACTACGACGTCATCTCGGCGTTCATCAAGAGCATCCGCGGATCCGACCCCGACGCCGCGCTGTTCTGGCTGGCCCGGATGCTGGAGGCGGGGGAGGACGCTCGCTACATCGCGCGCCGGATGGTGGTGCACGCCAGCGAGGACATCGGACTGGCCGATCCTCGCGCGCTGTTGGTGGCGGTGGCCGCGGCGCAGGCCGTCGAGTACGTCGGCCTGCCGGAGGCCCGGCTCAACCTGGCCGAGGCGGCCATCTACCTGGCCCGCGCCCCCAAGTCCAACAGCGTGATCACGGCGCTCGGCAAGGCCACGACCGATGCCGGCGGCGCCGACCCCGTTCCCCTGCACCTCAAGGAGGCATCGGGCCATCCTGGCCTGCGCAAGCTCGGCTACGGCAAGGGTTACAAGTATCCGCACGACTTCCCCGGCCACCGCGTGGAGCAGGAATACCGGCCCACCCGGTTCCGGGGCTCGCGGTACTACGAGCCGTCCGGCCAGGGGGAGGAGATCGACGCCGACCAGCCCGATACCGAGGCTCCCTGAGCCTCCGGGTATGATGCGCGGGCGCACGCACGGGAAGGGAGGAGATCGCGGGTGATCGCCAGCTTCTGGTCCATCGCCGGAGGACTTGCCGCCATCATCGCGGCTGTCGCGTGGGCAGGGCTCGTGGTCTTCCTCTCCATCCTGGTCTTCCAGCTCTCCGTCACGGTGAAGGAAACGGCCACCATGGTCGACGACATCCGGAAGGAGACCGTCCCGCTCCTGCACGAGGTCACCGGCACCGTGAGGTCGGTCAACAAGGAGCTCGAGCGAGTCGACGGCATGGTCGAGTCGGCCGGCAACATCGTGAAGAGCGCCGAGCGTGTCAGCTCCGTCGTGGAGCAGGCCGTGTCCAGCCCGTTGATCAAGATCGCCGCGTTCGGGGCGGGCGCCTCCCGCGCCATGCGCCGCCTTCGCAAGGACAAGGGCAAGGGCTAGCGGCGATGCGACGGGCGTTCTGGCTGGCCATGGGCCTCGGCGCCGGTGTCACCGCGGCCGTGCTGGTCGGCCGGTGGGCCCGCCGCCAGGCCGAGCGCTACGCGCCCCCGAACCTAGCCAAGCAGGCCACCGAAACGCTCGGTGATCTGGGGTCGCTCCTGGCCGAGGCCATCTCGGAGTTCCGGAAGGGGATGGCCGAGAAGGAGTCCGAGGTCCGCGCCTCCCTGAGGGTCTGACAGATGGCCCAGCTCGTCGACGAGACCACCGATCTCCTCCAGCAATTGATCCGCAACGCGTGCGTCAACGACGGCACGCCGGGCTCCGGGCAGGAGCAGCGCAGCGTCGACCTGCTGGCCTCCTACCTGGAAGGCAGCGGGCTGGACCTCGAGCGATACGAGGCCGCCCCCGGCAGGGCCAGCCTGGTGGCCAAGCTCGAGGGGACGGATCCGAACGCCCCGAGCCTCCTCCTGATGGGACACACGGATGTGGTTCCGGTGAACGCCGACCGCTGGCAGCGCGATCCGTTCGGCGGGGAGCTGGTCGACGGTGTCGTGTGGGGCCGCGGGGCCGTCGACATGCTGAACGAGACGGCGTCGCAGGCCGTCGCGGTCCGGCGGCTGGCGCAGGAGGGGTTCAGGCCGCGAGGGACCCTGACGTACTTCGCCGTCGCCGACGAGGAGGCGCTCGGCACCTTCGGCGCTGGATGGATGGTTCGCAACGAGCTCGACGCGGTGAAGGCCGACTACGTCATCACGGAATCCGGCGGGTTCGAGATGCCGCTGCCGTCGACCACGCCCGGAGCGAAGCTGCCGGTCATGGTGGGGGAGAAGGGCACGTACTGGTGCCGAATCCGGGTCAAAGGCACTCCGGGCCATGGCTCGATGCCGCTGCGAACGGACAACGCGTTGATCAAAGCCGCCGAGGTGGTGCGGCGGATCGCCGAGTACCAGCCCGAGACGAACATCATCGACGCATGGCGAGCCTTCGTGGAGCGCGCTGATCTGCCGCCGGAGATGGCGGAGATGCTGCTCGATCCCGGCAAGGTGCTGCGGTTCGCGCAGGAGTTCCCCGACGTCGGCGTGGCCCGGATGGTGCACGCCGCGACGCACACCACGTTCGCCCCTACGGTGATGCACGCCGGCATCAAAACCAACGTCATCCCCGACACCGTGGATCTCGAAGTGGACATCCGCACCCTGCCCGGCCAGAGCGAGCAGGACATCAGGGCCATGCTGGACGAAGCGCTCGGCGACCTGTCCGACGCCGTCGACATCCAGGCGCAGAGCAACGATCCCGCCACGGCTTCGCCGGTGGAGACGCCGCTGTGGGACTCGTTGCAGAAGGTCACGGAGCGTCTGGTCCCGGGCGCTAAGAACATCCCCTTCATCATCGTGGGCGCCACCGACTCGCGGTTCTTCCGCCGCGCGGGGATGGTCGCGTACGGCGCCGGCCTCTTCAGCGATCGCATCTCCTTCGCCGACTTCGCATCCATGTTCCACGGCGACAACGAGCGCATCGACCAGGAGTCCTTGCGGCTGGCCACCGAGCTGTGGATCGGGTTGGCGAAAGACTTCGTGGGCTGATCGAACCTCCGAGCCCGAAGCGGCGTCCTTTCTGCATCACCGTGCAGGGAGGGAGGGGGCATGGTCGACCGTGCGTCCGTGGACGAGATCAGCCGGCTCACGCCGGGCCAGGCGTTGGAGTTCGATCGACTCGGATACCTCCTGATACCGAACGCGCTCTCCTCTGCCCAGGTCGATCGATTGCTGGCGGTCCACGACCGCTTCTACGAGGACGAGCGCGCGGCCGGCCGGTTGGCCGCCGACGGTTCGCTGCATTGCTTCGCGTTCGTGCTGCGCGATCCCGAGTACCTCGAGCTGCTCGATCTCCCCACCACGTTCCCGTTGGTGTGCGCCTTGCTGGGATGGAACATCTACCTCTATCACTCGCATCTCGACGTGCATCCGCCGGTCACGACGCCGCCCAAGTCATGGTGGGGCTGGCACCAGGACGGCGGCAGGCAGAACCTGGAGATCGAGACGGAGCCGACCCGCCCGCTGCTCTCGGTCAAGATCGCGTACTTCCTGAGCGACGTCTCCCAACCGGGGCGGGGCAACTTCTCCGTGATCCCGGGCAGCCACCGGCTCAACCGGATTCCCAGGCCCGCATCGACCGACGGCAGTCTCGACCAACCGACGGGCGCCATCCCGATCCTGGCCGAGCCCGGTACGGCCGTCCTCTTCGACCGGCGCCTCTGGCATGCGCGAACGGAGAACACGTCGTCGATCACCCGCAAGGCCGTGTTCCTCGCCTACACGTACCGGTGGATCAGGCCTCGGGACGACTACGTCATGGATCCGGCGTGGCTGGCGGGGCTCCCACCGGTCCGCCGCCAGCTCCTGGGTGAAGGCCTCGACGCGATGTCCTACTGGGGGCTCGGCGACGGGCCGGCGCCGCTCCGGGAATGGCTTCGCGAGCGCGGACTCCTGGACGAGGCGCTGGCCAGCAACCGCTGACCGACTAGCGAGCTGCTACGGGCGCGATCCGATCGATCTCAGCCTGATCCTCGTCCGTGGGCGTCCAACCGACGGCGGCGACGTTCGCGCGCACCTGCTCGGGTCGGGTGGCGCCGGCGATGATCGAAGCCACCTGCGGCCGCGAAGCCAGCCATCCCATGGCCGTGTCCAGCAGGGAGATGCCGCGATCGGCGGCGAACTTCTCGAGGGCCTCGAGCCGGTCGAACATCTCGTCCGTGAGGTCGTCGGCGCGCCCGGCCAATCGGCTGTCGGCGGGGGCGGGCTGTCCGCGGCGGTACTTGCCGGTGAGCAGTCCGCTGGCCAGAGGGAAGTACGGGATGACGCCGATCCCGAAGCGTACGCACGCCGGGATCAGCTCGACCTCGGCGGAGCGCTCGAGCACGTTGAAGTGGTTCTGCGCGCTCACGAACGGGGTGAGGCCGTGTTCGCGAGCCACCCAGTCGGCGTCGGCCACCTCCCAGGCGCCCAGGTTCGACGACCCCGTGTACCGAACCTTCCCTTCCTGGACCAGTTCGTGCAGGGCGGCGAGGGTCTCCTCGATCGGCGTGATGCCGTCCGGCGCGTGGTACTGGTACAGGTCGATGTGGTCGGTTCGCAGGCGCCGGAGCGAGCCCTCGATGGCCCGCCGCACGTAGCGTCGCGAGCCCCTCGCCCCCCAGTCCTCACCGTTGGCCCCGCCCATGTCGCCGCCGAACTTCGTGCCGATCACGACGTCGTCCCGGCGGCCCTGCAGGACCTGACCCAGGATCTCCTCGCTGCCGCCGCGAGTGCCGTAGACGTCCGCGGTGTCGATGAACGTGACGCCGGCGTCCAGGGCGGCGTCGACCACCGCCCGACTGGCCTCGAGGTCGACCCTGCGTCCGAAGTTGTTGCCGCCCAAGCCGACCACGGAGACCATCAGCCCGGACCTGCCCAGGGCTCGGTGATCCATGTCGTCCACTCCTTTCCCTTCCGGAGCGCCAGCGAGGCACCGATACACTAGCCCCATGAAGGGCAGCGACATCCGGCGAACGTTCCTGTCGTTCTTCGAGGAGCGCGGGCACCGCGTGGTGCCCTCGTCGTCGCTGATCGCGCCGGTGCCCGGCCTGCTGCTGACGAACGCCGGGATGAACCAGTTCGTCCCTTACTTCCTTGGCCAGCAGGAGCCGCCCTACCCGCGAGCCGCGTCGTGTCAGAAGTGCATGCGGACCGGCGACATCGAGCACGTCGGGCACGACGCCCGGCATCTCACGTTCTTCGAGATGCTCGGCAACTTCTCCTTCGGCGACTACTTCAAGAAGGACGCGATCACGTGGGCCCACGAGATGGTCACGAAGGTCTATGGGATCGACCACCAGCGCCTGTGGGTGACGGTGTTCGAGACCGACGACGACGCCGCCACGTTCTGGGGTGAGGTGGGGATCCCGCCCGAGCGGATCGTGCGACGGGGCAGGTTCGACGCGGAAGGGGAGCCCGCCAACTTCTGGTGGACGCACGTGGCCGGACCGTGCGGCCCCTGCTCGGAGATCTACGTGGACCGCGGCCCGAAGTACGGCCCAGAGGGTGGGCCGGACGTCGACGAGGAGCGGTTCCTGGAGATCTGGAACCTGGTGTTCATCCAGGACGAGTGCGACGACCAGGCCAAGGTCGTTCGGGAGCTGCCCGCGAAGAACGTCGACACCGGGTCCAGCCTGGAGCGCGTCGCGCTGGTGCTGCAGGAGGTCGACACCGTCTTCGAGACCGATCTGCTGCGGCCGCTGATCGAGACGGCCGAGCGAGTCTCCGGCGTCCGCTATGAGCAGGACGAGCAGGCGGACGTCAGCCTTCGGATCCTCGCCGAGCACGGCCGGGCCTGCACGTTCCTCATCGGCGACGGCATCCTCCCGTCGAACGAGGGGCGAGGGTACGTCTTGCGGCGGATGCTCCGCCGCCTGGTGACGCACGCCCGGAAGCTCGGCGTGGACACGCCCGTGATGGCCGACCTGGTCTCCACCACGGTGGAGATCATGGGCGAGCCCTACCCGGAGCTCGCCGCCAACGAGGCGTTCATCCGGCAAGTCGCCATGTCGGAAGAGGAGCGGTTCGCCGGAACCTATCGCCAGGGCAGGACGTTGCTCGATGAGCACATTGCCAACGTCAAGGGTGCGAGCGAGACCGACCGGGGGAAGCTCCCCGGGTCGGTGGTGTTCCTCCTCCACGACACGTACGGGTTCCCCCGCGAGCTCACCGAAGAGGCGGCCCGCGAAGAGGGCCTCGAGGTGGATGTCGAAGAGTTCGACCGTCTCATGGAGGAGCAGCGCCAGCGCGGGCGGGCGGGAGCCAAGAAGGGCGCTGCCGACGAGGCCCTGAAGGACCTCGCCGCGTCCGCCGGCCCCACCGAGTTCCTCGGGTACGAGCGGCTGGAGGCGGACGGACGCAACGTGGGGATG
>JBIOYQ010000010.1:0-7643 GCA_044870295.1 Actinomycetota bacterium | reverse complement strand
AGCGGCCCGGGGCTTCGGCCCCGGGCCGCCTGCGTGGATCGTGTTGTCTACCGTCGAGCGTACATGGCGTCCTGCGCGTACCCCTCGTGCGGGGCGCCGGTGTAGAAGTCGATCTGGGTGGACGTGGCGAACCGGTTCAGTCCCGTCCAGACGACGTTGATGCTCCCATCTGACCCGACCGCCAGCCCGGTGTAATCGCCGTGGAATGCGTTGCAGTCCTTGCCAGGCGTGGCGGACCCGGCCGGGCCGCAGATCGCGGGCCAGTCCGTCGTGTACTGGCCGGCCCAGTGCGTCACCGAGACGTCCACGTTCTCGGCCGAGCCGAGTTGGGTGGACGGAGCCCCGCCCACCTTCAGCACGTGGTGGAAGGTATCGGCGGGCGAGGCCGTGTCGTCCTGATCCCACGCCACGACCAACGTCCCGTCGGGCTTGTGATCCGCCCAGGGGAACCACCCGTGACCGGTGGTCGCCTCGACCGGGGTCGGAGCGCTCCATGTGAGTCCACCGTCCAGGGATCGAACCATGTAGATGTCCAGCTCTTGGCTGGGCCCGGCGTTGCACGGGTCGTAGTTCGGGCCCGTGCCCGGAACTTCGAAGACACAGTCATCGGTGGCGTTCGGGTTGGGCGTGCCGCGGTCACTGTAGACCACGGTGACGTCGTTCGGATCGAGCGGGTTGACCGAGATGTTCCCACCGGAGGCCCACCGGATCTGGTGTCCCCAGACCGTCTGGCGACCGATGACCGACCACGGCGTGTCGGAGAGCCCATCCTCGAAGTGCGTCGCCGGGACGGGATCCCCGAACGTCACCCCACCGTCGTCCGACCTGACTACCATGACCTGGGTGTCGAAGTCGAAGTTCACCTCCCACGACGCCTCGTCCTGGGAGTTGAGGTAGTGGACGTAGACGGTGCCGTCGGAGGCCACATCGGTGATGGAGAACTGGTCTTCGTCGCACTCATCGCCCGATCCCGAGGTCTGGAACGTGCAGCTGGGGTGGGATCCGGAGATCCTGGCCTCCTTCGACCAGGTCAGCCCTCCGTCGTCCGAATAGGTTAGATAGATGGGCGATTCCGTGTAGCTGCCGTGCAGCCCGTTGAGGAATCGCGTCGACGTCAAGTATGCGCGGCCGTAGAACGGCGAGCCCGGGTTGTTGTCGACGGTCAGCCACTCCTTGTCCCAGAACACCGCGTTGTTCGAGTTGCCGATGCCGTTGCCATGCCCCTTCAGCACGCGGATCGGCTCGCTCCAGGTGACGCCCCCGTCGGTAGATCGGCTCACGGACACGTTGCCCTGGCCGGTGAAGGGCGAGCCTTGACCGCCGATGTTCTCGAGCTGCGCCATCAGCGCCACGCCGTGCTTGCCGTCGAACGCAGGCGAAGGGTCGCCGGCACCGTTTCCGGTCCGCACGGGGATGCGGCCGTCCAACCAAGTGGCCCCGCCGTCGAAGGACGTGAAGAAGCCGGTCAGGACCAGGGCCTGCCTGGCGCCGGTATGGTTGTTGAACCGGTATGTGTAGTCGTTGGACCCGGCCACGACATGGTTGGGATCATTGGGGTCGACCGCGATGGCGATCTCGTTGTCCGGGCTGAAGTCCTGGGCCCACGTCGGGTCGTTGCAGCTCATGTCGACCGCCGTCGTGGGGTCTCCACTGCTCGTGCAGGTGAACCGCTCGAACTGCTCCTTGCTGAACCCCTTCCCTCCTCCCTGGTTGCCCAGACCGTCGAACTGGAGGGACGAGTCGGTGAGCTTCATCAGCAGCAGTTTCACCGGATCGACTTTCGGGTCCTTCTTGGCCATGGCCGGCGGAGAGATGATCACCGCCACCAAGAGGACGAGCGGGAGGACGATCGCGAAGCGCCGCATGGGCACCTCCTTCTCGGGGGGCTGAGTAGGGCCCGCTGTCGCCGGACGCTAGCAGAGCAAGAGCCTCGGGTCGAACCGGAAAAAGCGAGAGGGGCGCCCGATGGCGCCCCTCTCTACCTTCCGACGTCAGTTGGTTACTTCACCAGCGTGTACACGGCCATGTGCGCGACCGCCACACCACCATCGAGGATGGTCAGGTACGCCTGGTGGTCGCCCTTGCTCGCCTTCTTGTCCAGCGTGGCCGTGATGGTGATGCTGGCTGACTCGCCCGAGCCCAGCGTCACCGTTGACGGACTCACCGAGTACGAGACTCCCGTTCCGCTCACGGCGTCGAACGAGAAGGTCAGGGACTCGCTGCCCGTGCCCAGGTTGCTCAGCGTGACCGTGAAGGTCCTGGTCTGGCCGGACCCGGACGGGATGGAGCCGAACGACGCGCTGACCGGGTCGGCGCCCACGGTGGCTTGCACCGCGGACAGCAGGTTCTCGCGGCCGGCGCCCTGGATGTTCGGGTCGGTCACCAGGACCGTGCCCGTCTGGAAGTCGGTGAGGACCCCCAGGTCGGCGGTGTTCACGATGGCCGACCGGACCTGCGCGGCGCTCCAATCCGGGTGCTGGCCAATGACCACCGCGGCCGATCCGGCCAGGTGCGGCGTGGCCATCGAGGTGCCCTGGAAGAACGCCCAGCACCCGAGGTCACCGCAGTCGCCGGGGACAGAGCTGAGGACGTTCACGCCGGGAGCCACCACGTCCGGCTTGACCCGGAAGTCGACATCGGTGGGCCCCTGGCTGCTGAACCCGGCCATGATGTCGACGTTCGAGGTCAGGAAGTACTGCAGCGTCGCGCCGACCGTCGTGCTGGCCCCGTCGCTCCCGAGCAGTGCCTGCCCATCGTCGAACGAGACCATGTAGGCCGGAACCGTGGGCTGATTCGGCGTCCCATCCTGGGCCATGGCGATGGGATCGCCCGCCACGTTGTTCGCCACCAGGACCACAGCCGCGCCGGCGTCCTGCGCGTTGCGGATCTTCGTGGAGAACGTGCACGTGCCGCGGGAGATCAGCGCGATCGTGCCGGTGAGGTCGACCGACAGAGGCGAGCACGCGATGTCCAGACCGTTGGTGCTGCCGGTCACGACGGCTAGCGGCGCCGTGAGGTCGCTCTCCACCACCTCGAAGTCTCCGGTCGCCGCCGAGTACCCAGTGCCCTCAACGTCGATCGGAGCCCCCACGAAGTGGGGGACGGTGCTGGCGCCAGCCGTCAACGCCCGGGCGGCTGAACCCGGAGACTCGACAGTGAAGTGACCCGGACCGCTGTTGCCGGCGGCCACGGCAACGACCATGTTCGCCTGGTCGAGGTCGTCGACCGCCATGGTCAGAAGATCCTTCTTGCCCGGGTGGTCGCCGCCGAGGCTCATGTTCGCCACGTCGAACCCGTCCTGGTAGGCGGCCTCCAGGGCATTGAGGATGTCCTCGGACCTGGCGTCGAGCACCTCGCCCGGGAACACGTTGTAGTTCCCCAGCAGGGCGCGCGGCGCCACTCCCGACACGTCGTACGGGATGTCGACGCCGTTGACCTCGGCCGGAGTCAGGTAGTTGCAGCCGACGGTCCCGGCCACGTGGGTCCCGTGGTCCTGGATGGCCTCGGCCGTCAAGTGCTGGTTGTTCGCCTTGTTGTAGAAGACCTTGGCCGCGATGACCTTGTTGTTGGTGAACCGGGTGTCCCCGATCTGGTTCTGGGCTGGGTAGTTGGTGTCGTCGAAGCATGGGTGCGTCTGATCGATCCCCGTGTCGACGATCGCCACCTTCACTCCCTCACCCGCGGTCGCCGGCCCGCCGCCGACGTCCCACGCCTCGAGCGCGTGGATGATCGACAGGTCGGGGTCGTCGTCCGTTGGGAAATAGAGGTTCTGGTACTCAGCCGACACCACCAGGCTCGACTGCCGAATGGTGCTCAGGCTCTCGCCATTGAGCTTGACCGTCACGGCGTTGAGCGAGATGTCGAAGTGGCCGGTGACCCGGGCCCTGGGGGCGTTCTGCTTCAGCCACTGCTTGAAGTCGTTCCGTTCGGCCGAGAGCTGCGCCCGGACGGACTTCACGGAGCCGCTGTCGAAGTCGATCTTCTTGCCCTTGGGGGGCTTGGTCTTGACGTTGGTGGACAGTGGGTCGCCCGCCAACTGCACGAGGGCAGAGGTCCGGTCCACCTGTGAACGGGGAGCGGCCGGCCCGTCGGTGGATCGAAGCGGGGCTGGGGATCGGACCGCGCCGGCTGAGCCGACGGAACCGAAGGCCACGACGGCCAACGCGACCATTGCGGCCAGGGCAGTCGACATACGTCTCACGAGCACCTCCGTCATCTTCGGGGGCGCACCTGCGCCCGGGGGGATTGGGTCAGGAAGGGTATCAAGCAATTGGCCTGCTTCGCCAGGGAAACGCGAAGTTTCCAGTCGAGACGGACCGCGCCCCGGTGAGCTAGGAGCTCTGGGCCAGCGCGCGGCTGATCACGATGCGCTGGATCTCCGAGGTGCCTTCGAAGATCGTGTAGATCTTCGCGTCCCGGTACCACTTCTCCACCGGGAAGTCCTTGATGTAGCCGTACCCCCCCAGGATCTGGACGGCCTGCTCCGTCACCCAGACCGCGGTCTCGCCGGCCTTCAGCTTCGACATCGAGCCCTCGGCGTGCTCGAACGAACCGTTCCGGCCGAGCCATGCGGCACGATGTGTCAGGAGCCGGGCGGCGTCGATCTCCATCGCCATGTCGGCGAGCTTGAAGGAGATGGCCTGATTCTCGATGATCGGCCGGCCGAAGGTGCGCCGCTCCTTCGCGTAGTCACGGGCGAACTCGAACGCGGCCCTGGCGATCCCCACCGCCTGCGCCGCGACCGAGGGCCTGGTCATCTCGAACGTCTTGAGAGCCGCGGATTGCCGGTGGCCGGCCGTGCGGGCTCGGGTCAGCTTCCCCTCGAGCCTCTCCACCCCTCCGAGGACGTTCTCCAACGGGATGCGGCAATCCTGCAGGATCACCTCGGAGGTGTCGGAGGCTCGGATCCCCAGCTTCCGCTCCTTCTTCCCGGCGCGGATGCCCGGCGTGTCGGAGGGCACGATGAAGGCCGCCTGCCCCCGATGGCCCAGACCGGGGTCCACCGTCGCCACCACGATCCGGATGTCCGCCACGCTCCCGTTGGTGGCGAAGTTCTTCTGCCCGTTCAGCACCCAGGCGTCCCCGTCCCGCCTTGCCGTCGTCCGCAGGGCCGAGACGTCCGAGCCGGCGTTGGGTTCCGTGACGCACATCGCCGCGACGCTCGGATCGTCGGCCGTCCCGAACATCCTGGGCGCCCAGGTCAGGAGCTGCTCGGGCGTTCCCGTGTACGCCAGCGCCGACAGGGGCAGCCCCGTCCCCCAGATCCCGAGCGAGATCCCGGCGCACCCCCAGCACGTCTCCTCCATGCAGATCGGGAGCATCAGGCCGGTCTGGTCCCCCGCCACGGTCTCCAGGTAGAACTCGGTGCTGTAGAGACCGACCTCCGCCGCCCGCTTCACCACGGGCCAGGGGAACTCCTCGGTCTCGTCGTAGCGAGCGGCGACCGGACGGATCTCCTTCTCGGCGAACTCGTGCGCCAGCTTCTGGGCGGCGAGGTGCTCCTCGGAGAGCTGGAAGTCCATCCGCTGAGTCCTTCCGTGACACAAGCTACTTCTCAGTAGGTTACCGGTCGGTAATACTACCGGACATGGCGCGCGCCGAACCAGGGACTCGACCGACTGCTCCGCCGGCCCAGGCTCGCCGCCGGATGCGGGGTCCGGAGAGGCGGGCTCAGCTGCTGGAGGTGGCTAGGCGGGTGTTCGGGAACGCTGGCTTCCACGGGGTGTCGATGGACACCGTCGCCAAGGAGGCCGGCGTCACCAAGCCCATCCTGTATGACCACTTCCCCTCGAAGAAGGACCTAGACCTGGCGCTGATCGACGCCGACCTGGCCATGCTGCACGAACGAGTGCGCGAGGCCCTGGCCGCGCCCACCGGGAACCGTGAGCGCATCCGGGCGTCGTTCCAGGCCTACTTCGACTTCGTCGACGAGCACGCGGAGGGCTTCCGGTTGCTCATGCAGGAGGCCGTTGGGGCGGAGGAGGAGTTCCGCCGCCGCGTGGCGGGGGTTCGGGATCGGATCCTGGCCGAGGTGGCCGACCTGATCGTCCGGGAATCGCGCGGACGGCTCGGCCGGGAGCACGCCGAGATCGTCGCGCTGGCCCTGATCGGGATGGTGGAGACCGTGGCCCAACGGGAGCCCGGCGGCTCGGCGGCGAAGCGCCGGGAGGCCGTGGACGTCCTGGTGCGGCTGGCCTGGCGCGGGATCACCGAGCTGACGCCCGGCTGATCACTCGGCCCCGTCCGGCCGGTCGGACTCTTCGTCCTCCAGGCGCCTCGAGAGCGGGATTCCGTACCAGAACCACACGAACCAGGCGGTGATCGCGGCCGTCATCAGGCTGGCCGCCAGCACGTGGTACAGGACGTCGGTGATCAGGAACACCACGCCGGCGATGGCCAGGAGCAGCAACACGGTCCCAGCGATGGCCAGCTTGTTGGCGGTGAACAGCATCCCTTCCTTGTCACGCTGGCGGAACCGCAACCGGTGGTACGTGGATGGGGCGATGAACAGCGCCGTGGCCAGGGCCGTGCACACGAAGGAGCCGAAGTAGACCGCCCGCTGGACGTCGGTGATGTCTCCGTAGCGCTGGCTGAACGGCACGATCAGGAGGAAGCCGAACAACACCTGCACGCCGGGAAGGACGACCCGCAGCTCGTTGAGCAGCTCGATCAGCTCGCGGTCGACCCGAGCCTTTTTGTCCTCCGGCACCGGCGCGCCCTAGAGGTTGCCGCGCTCTTCCTGCTCCCGCTCGATGGCCAGGAACAGCTCCTTGAAGTTCCCCAGCCCGAACCCCTTCGAGCCGTGACGGTCGATGATCTCGTAGAAGACGGTCGGCCGATCCTCGACGTTCTTGGTGAAGATCTGGAGGAGGTACCCCTCCTCGTCCCGGTCGGCCAGGATGTTCAGGCGCTGGACGTCGTCCAGGCTCTCGTCGATCTTCCCGATCCGCTCGCGCATGGCCTCGTAGTAGGTCTGGGGCACGCGGATGAACCGGACCCCTCGCCGCCGGAGCGCGTCCACGGTCGAGATGATGTCCTTCGACAGCATCGCGATGTGCTGCACGCCGGGCCCCCGGAAGAACTCGAGGTACTCGTCGATCTGGCTCTTCTTCTTGCCGGGCGCCGGCTCGTTGATGGGCAGCTTCACCCGGCCCACGCCGTCCCACATCACCTTCGACATCAAGGCGGTGTACTCGCTGGAGATCTGGTCGTCGCGGAAGTGGACCAGCTGGTTGAACCCCAGGACCCGCGCATAGAACTTGGCCCACTCGTTCATCTTGCCGAGTTCGACGTTGCACACGATGTGGTCTATGAGCTGGATGCCCACCTCCGGCCCCTCGTCGGCGATGGCCGGCTCGGCGCGGAAACCAGGCAGGAAGGGACCGCTGTAGTTCTCGCGCTCGATGAAGGAGTGGATGGTGTCGCCGTACGCGGCGATGGACGAACGGACCACCTTCCCCTGGTCGTCCTCCAGGACGGTCGGTTCGAGGACCGGCGTGGCGCCCTGGCCGGTGGAGAACTCGAACGCGTACGTGGCGTCGGGGACGCGGAACGCGACGTCCTTGACGCCGTCGCCGTGCTCCAGGACGTGCCGGGCGATCGGGCTCTCCGGCCCCATGCCCCCGGTCATGACCAACCGCGCG
>JBIOYQ010000009.1:0-15705 GCA_044870295.1 Actinomycetota bacterium | reverse complement strand
GGAGACACGTGGAGCCCGTGGATCCGAAGGTCGTCGCCGGTGTTGACCACCACGGTCACGTCTTCCGGTGACACCACGCGAACCAGACCCCGCAAGAACTTGCCCGCACCCACCCCTCCGGCCAGCGCGACGATCCTGCCCGCGGAGCGTCTCATGGCTCGATGGTACGCTGCGAGGGGATGCCGGCCACTCGAGATCATCGCGTCCGCCGGGCCCTGGCCCGCGCGCGGGCGGGCAAGACCCTCTCCGTCGACGAGGTCGAATCGCTCCTACTGGCTCGAGGTGGAGACCTCGACGACCTCTTGACGATCGCGTCGTCGCTGCGTGACCTTGGCCACGGCCGCACCATCACGTACTCGCGGAAGGTGTTCATCCCGCTCACCATGCTGTGCCGCGACCATTGCCACTACTGCACGTTCGCCAAGCCTCCGGCGAAGCTGGACACGCCCTTCCTCACCCCCGAGCAGGTGGTGGCGATCGCCGAGGCGGGGCGGGAGGCCGGTTGCAAGGAGGCCCTGTTCACGCTGGGGGACAAGCCGGAGGACCGCTTTCCGGTCGCCGGGGCCTGGCTGGCCGAACGCGGATACCACTCGACCCTGGAGTACCTCCGGGCGGTCTGCATCCGCGTGATCGAAGAGACCGGGCTCCTCCCGCACCTCAATCCGGGCGTCATGTCGTGGGAGGACATGGCCAGGCTGAAGCACGTCAGCGCGTCCATGGGGATCATGCTCGAGACCTCGTCGAATCGGCTGTCCGAGCGGGGCGGGCCGCACTTCGGCTCGCCGGACAAGGTGCCGGCCGTTCGACTCCGAACCATCGAGGACGCCGGGCGCCTGTCCATCCCGTTCACCACGGGCATCCTGGTCGGCATCGGCGAGACCCCGCGGGAACGCGGGCGGTCCCTGCTGGACATCGCGGAGCTGCATCGCCGCTACCGGCACATCCAGGAGGTCATCGTCCAGAACTTCAAGGCGAAGCTGAGGACGGCCATGCAGGACCACCCCGAGCCGGACCAGGCCGAGTTCCTGGCGACCGTGGCCACGGCCCGCGTCGTGTTCGGCCCCCGCATGAACGTCCAGGCGCCTCCGAACCTCTCGGATCCCACGTACCCGCTGCTCCTCGATGCCGGCATCAACGACTGGGGCGGCGTGAGTCCCGTGACCATCGACCACGTGAACCCCGAGGCGCCGTGGCCGAAGCTCACCGACCTGGAGCGGCGGACGGCCGAGAAGGGCTACGAGCTGCGCGAGCGGCTGGCCATCTATCCGGCCTTCGCCCTTCGGCCCGATCCGTGGATCGCCGGCAAGATGCACGAGTCCGTGCGCCGGCTGGCCGGCCCCGACGGTCTGGCCGACCCGGGGCGTCCGAAGCCGGAGCCCGTGCCGTGGCAGGACCCCGACGTCACGTGGAAGCCGCGCGTCATCGATCTCACCTTCGCCAAGGGTCCGGCGGCGGGACTCCGTCAGGACGCCGATGACGTGTACGGAACCTTCGAGGAGGTGGCGGCGACCAGGGAATGGGTTCGTGCACGAGCCCGCCGTTCTCCGGAGCGCGTCGGGGCCGAGATCAAGGGGGCGCTGACCAAGGCCGAGGCCGGCCGGGGGGGTCAGCTCTCGGACCGCGAGGCGGTCGCCCTGTTCGAGGCGGAGGGTCCGGACCTGGAGGCGCTGGCCCGCGTGGCCGACGAGCTGCGAGCGCGCGCCGTGGGGGACGAGGTCACCTACATCGTCAACCGGAACATCAACTTCACCAATGTCTGCTACACGGGGTGCCGGTTTTGCGCGTTCGCCCAACGAGAGATCGACACCGAGTCCTACACGTTGTCGCTCGACGAGGTGGCGGACCGGGCCGAGGAAGCGTGGCAGTACGGAGCCACGGAGGTGTGCATCCAGGGCGGGCTGCATCCGAGCCTCTCCGGCGACTTCTACTTCCGGATCCTGGACGCCATCCGGGCCCGCGTGCCGAAGATCCACATCCACGCGTTCAGCCCGATGGAGGTGTTGAACGGCTCCACGCGGCTGGGCATCTCCTTCCGCGAGTTCCTCCAGGAGTGCCGGGAGCGTGGCCTGGGCACGATCCCGGGAACCGCCGCGGAGATCCTCGACGACGACGTGCGGTGGGTCCTGACGAAGGGCAAGCTGCCCGCCGACAGCTGGGAGGAGATCGTCAAGACGGCCCACGGGCTGGGGATCCGGAGCTCGTCGACCATCATGTACGGACACGTGGACTCGCCGCCGCACTGGGTGGCCCATCTGAAGCGGCTGGCACGGATCCAGGACGAGACCGGCGGATTCACCGAGTTCGTCCCCCTGCCGTTCGTGTGGCAGAACTCGCCCATCTACCTGGCCGGCAAGGCCCGGCCGGGCCCGACCTACGACGACAACCGGCGCATGCACGCGGTGGCGCGGGTGCTGCTGGACGGAAGGGTTCCGAACGTCCAGGTGTCGTGGGTGAAGATGGGCATGGAGGAGTCGAAGCAACTGCTGCAGGGCGGCGCGAACGACTTCGGCGGGACGCTCATGGAGGAGACGATCTCTCGCATGGCGGGCGCGGAGTGGGGGATCCGCAAGGAGCCGGAGGACTTCGTCCGCGCCATCCGCGACATCGGCCGTACCCCCATGGAGCGCACGACGACCTACGAGCGCGTGGAACGCCTCGAGCGTCCCTCGGTCGCGCGATAGGCCGGTCGGCCGACCCTCCACCTCCAAAAGGCGTCGGAAGTTGGCACTTCCGTCAGGTCACTTGACCACCACCGTCAGGTGACCTGACTGCGAGAAAAACCCCTTTCACGGCTTGCATGTGCTCGCTGGGGCCCTCAGGATTTCATGTTGAGATGATTTTGCAGAGGGATCAGAAAGTTTGGCGAGGCGACTTGCGTTCCGGCGCGGTTGTGGTCCAGAATTACAAGAATGTAATTCTGGGGAGATGCCATGCATCATTTCGTTCCATGGCAGGACCGCGCGCGATGTCGAGATCACGACCCCGAGATCTTCTTCCCCGAGAAGGGGGGATCCTCGCGCGAGGCCAAGAGAATCTGCGCCGACTGCCCCGTTCGCATCGAGTGCCTGAACTACGCCCTGCGTCGCGACGAGCGGTACGGCGTGTGGGGCGGCATGAGCGAGCGCGAGCGGCGGCGGCTCAAGCGAATGGCCTCCTAGGCGTGATGTGCGCCACGTCACCAGCTTCCCTGCACAGGGCCTGCCTCGGAAGCGCCCGAACCGAGGCGACGGGATGAGGGAGAGGAGGTGAACATGCCAGCAGCCAAGAAGAAGTCGACGGCGAAGAGGAAGTCGGCCAAGAAGTCGACGGCGAAGAAGTCCACCGCCAGAAAGTCGACGGCCAAGAAGAAGTCGACGGCGAAGAGGAAGTCCACGGCCAAGAAGAAGCGCTAGCCGCGGATCGCGTCGACGGAATACCGGGGACCGACAGCGCTCAGCGCTGGGTCCCCTGGGATTCCGGTCCGTCCCGCAGATCAGTTGTGGCTCGGGCGCCGGGACCGGAGCCGTCGGTCGATCCTCCCAAGGATCGGTCCGGCGGCGAGGTTGCCCATGAGCCGTGCTATGCTCCCTCCCGCTTTCCCGCCTCACCACTCATCTGATGCATGTCAACGGTTGAAACGCGCGCTGGGGCGGCCTCGGCCCGATCCCGCCCAACGGAGCCGAGCGTCCTGGCGGTCTTGGTCGTGCGCGACGGCGCGGCGTGGCTACGACAGTCCCTGATCGGCCTGGCCAAACAGACGCATCCACGCATCGGCGTCGTGGCCGTGGACAACGGGTCACACGACGGATCGGCCGACATCCTCGAGGCAGCCCTCGGCAGCGAACGAGTGATCCGGAGCGAGGAGAGCGTGGGCTTCTCCGGCGCCGTCCGGCTAGCGCTTGCCTCGCCTCCCGCGCAGCAGGCCGACTACATACTGCTCCTCCACGACGATACGCTCTTGGAGCCGGAGGCGACCGCGGCCCTCGTCGACGCGGCCGAGCGGGTCGTGGGCGTCGGCATCGTTGGCCCGAAGGTGCTGGATTGGGACGAGCCGCGGATCCTTCGCGAGATCGGCCTGTCCACCGACCGGTTCGGGTACCCGTACTCACCGCTCGAGGACGGCGAGATCGACCAGGGCCAGTACGACCGGATGCGGGAGGTTCTCTACGTCTCCTCGTGCGCCATGCTCATCTCGAAGGAGACCCTGGCGAAAATCGGTCCACCCGACGAACGCCTGGCGCCGGCCCAGGACGACATGGACTTCTGCTGGCGAGCCAGGCTGGCCGGCGTTCGCGTCCTCATGACACCGAAGGCGGTGGTTCGCCACCGCGGGGCAGGGCACCACGGCGAGCCGATGCTCGACGGGTCCGACCAGCGGGCGCGCTACCAGATCGAACGAGCGGCCCTGGCGGCCATCCTGAAGAACTACGGCCTGCTCACGCTGGTCTGGATCCTTCCCCTCTATGTCGGCCAGGGACTGGTCCGGGTGGCGGTCCTCGCGGTGACCCGCCGGTTCCAGGATGCCTTTCAGGTCCTGGCGGCGTGGGCGTGGAACCTCGTGCACCTCCCCGGCACCCTTCGCCGCCGCATCAGGGCCCAGGCCGTCCGCAGTGTCCCGGACCGGTCTGTGCGACGGTCCATGGCTCCGGCGTGGATCCGGCTCCGTCGGTGGGCCCAGACGGCGGCGCAGGCGTTCGTGCCGGGCGACCTCGACGTGGCGGAGGAGCCCGTCTCCAGGCGGGTCCAGGTCCTTCGGGTCGCTCGGAACCATCCCGTCGCCACCGCGTGGGTCCTGGCCGTGATCGTGGCGGCGGTGGCCTACCGGAGTCTCCTCGGCCTCCCCACGCTCACGGGCGCCGGCCTCGACGCCTTCCCGGGATCGCCGGCCGTGTTCTTCCGCGAGCTCGTGTCGGGCCTCCGTCACACCGGCCTGGGCGGGAGCCAGGCCGCCAGTCCCGCGCTGGGGATCCTGGGCCTGGGAAGTGTGGTGACACTGGGTAATCCCGCGCTCCTGCAGAAGCTGCTGCTGCTGGGGCTGCCAGCGGTCGCCGCGGTCGGATGCTTCCGGACGGTTCGGGACGTGACCCGGCAGACGCTGCCCGCATCGGTTGCGGCCGCCTGCTATGGGCTGTCCAGCATCGTGCTGTGGGGTGTCTCCCAAGGGCGACTGCCCGCCCTGGTGTTCCTGGCCGGTGTCCCCTGGTTGTCCCGGAAGCTCACCGAGCCGTTCGAGCCGGAGTTCGCGGTCCCGAAGGTTCGGTGGATCGCCGGATGCGCGCTGGGGCTGGCCGTCCTGGCTTCGTTCTTCCCCGCAACCGTGGTGGCCGCCGGCGTCGTCATCGCCTCCGCCGCCCTCGTCCCGGTCCAAACGGTGCGGCGGGCTCGAGGAGCGTTGCTCGGCGCCGCCGCGGCCGTGCTCGCGGCCGTGCTGTGCCTCCCCCTGGCCCTCGAGATCATGGGCGGGGGCACCAGCGCGCTAGCCGACCACGCCGGTCACGCGGAGTTCGGAGCGCTGGCTCGGCTCTCGCTGGGCGCCGGGCCGGGATCCTGGGCCACCGGCTTCTTCCTGCCGTTTGCCGCGGTGCTCGCGCTGGTGTTCGTGTCCCGTGGAGCCGCCAAGGAGGCGGTGCGCTCCGCGATCGCCCTCGTCCTGTCCCTCTATCTGGCGTGGCTGGCCGCGGCGGGGTACCTGCCGGAGGCGCTGTCGAACCCGGCCGCCTATCTGGGGATCGCCGGGTTCGCCATGGCCCTGCTGGTGGGGCTGGGACTGAGGGACCTCCTGCGCGGCGTTGGCGAGGCGTCGTTCGGTCATCGACAGCTCGGGGCGGCGGCCATGGCGGTGGCCCTCGGCGTGGGTCTGGGCGCTCAAGCCATGCAGGCGATGGCCGGATCGTGGGCGGTGGGCGGCCCGGACCGCATCGAGCCTGCCTATGCCCTGGTCGACCAGCCACCGACCACCTACCGCGTCCTGTGGGTGGGGGCACCCGACGGAGACGCCTTCCCCACGCCCGGCGGCACGCGCGACGGGACACTGCCGGCCGGACCGGCATCGGTTCGTTACGCCATCCGCGATCCCGGTGGCGCCTCCATCCTCGATGTCGGCCGCTCGCCATCCGGCCCGGGTTATCGAGCGCTGGAGGCCGCCCTCTCCCAGATCCTGGCCGGCGAGACGCGGCATGGCGGGGCCATGCTGGCTCCGTTCGGCGTGGCGTTCGTCGTGGCTCGGTCCGGTGAGCTGCCCCCAGCGGCCTATCGGCGGCTGCTCCGTCAGGTGGACCTCGACCAGATCCCGACGAGGGGTCTCACGATCTTCCGCAACGCCACCTCGGCGAGTGTCGCCGGCGTGATCGGGTCACCGGACTGGCGGCGAGCGGCCGGCTCCTCGGACCCTGGGCCGATCGAGATGCTGCGGCCACCCGAGACCCGTCCGCTGACACCGGCGTCGGACGAGTCCTTCCGGGGAGACGCAGGCTCGGGACCGGGACTGGCTTTCCTTTCGGAGCAGTTCGCGGACTGGCGCATGGCCTCGGCCGAAACGGCACCACCGCAACCGATCCGCGCGTTCGGATGGGCGGTCGGCGTACGAACCACTTCCTCGACGGGCGCGTTCACCCTTCGCTTCGGCGGCCAGCGGGCCCGGACGCTCGAGATCGCGCTGTTGGCGGTCCTGTGGGCCGCCGGTTTGTGGCTTACCAGGAGGCCGGCGAAGCGTGCCTGAGGAACCCAGGCTCCGTCGGCGCCTCCTGGCGGTCGGGCTGGCCGCACTGGCCGTGGCTGCCACAGGCCTGTTCCTCGACCACACGGTCGGCGCGAGAGCGGTGGGTCCCGGCGTGGCCGGCGGTCGCCCCACGGGGGCGTGGTACTGCCCGCACGGCGGAGGCCCCGGGTGGCGGGCGTGGGTCGTGGTCTCCAACCCGGGAACGGCCCCGGTCGACGTTCGACTCACCCAGCTCGCGGGGGCCAGTGTGCGGTCGGTGGGGACGTTCACGGTCGGGGCGCTCCGACAGGTCTACCGTGAGGTGGCAGCGGAGGATCCCGCCGACGTGGCGACCGTGGAGTATTTCGGAGGCTGGGTCGGCGTGTCGGCCGTCGTGCGATCCGAGGCTCCGTCGGGCGTGGCCGCCGAGCACTGCGAGGACGGGCCGCGCCACACCTGGTTCCTTCTGGACCAGACCACCGCCGCCGGGGACGCTTCCCAGGTGGTGGTGATGAACCCGTTCGCAGCCGATGCCGCGTTCGACGTGGTGATGCGCACCGAGGGGCGCACGATCACCCCCGGCGCCCTGACGCCGTACGTGCTGAAGGGGAACAGCTCCGTGGCCATCCGGATCAACGACTACGCCCTGGAGAGCCCCGGGGAGGAGACGGTGACCGTCGAGGTGACCCAGCGGATCGGGCGGATCGTCGCGGGCGGATCGGTGTCCACGGAAGAGGGGCTCCGAGCCGAGACCGGGGCCGCCGAACCTGCCGAGGTCACCATGCTGCCCCTGTCCGGGTTCGTCGGACCGCCGAGGGTGATCCTCCTCAATCCGCAGGAGGATCCGGCCGACGTGTCCGTTCTCGCCTCGGGCCGGACGGGCCAGCAGGTGGTCGCGGCCACGTTCACGCTCGAGCCGGGAACGGTCAAGACGCTGATCTTCTCCGACTTCCCTGGTTCGACCGCGGTCGTGCGGTCGGACAACAAGGAACCCATCGTGGCGAGCGCCCGCGCCACCGGCCCGTTCGGTGACCTGGCCACGCTGACGGGCGCGACCACCGGGTCGAAGAACTGGCTGGTCATGCCCGCGACCACCCTGGCCGGTGGCAAGTCGTTCCTGGTCCTCCACAACCCCGGCGACAAGGGAGTGCGCGTCTCGGTGCAGCTCATCGGGTCCAACGGAACGGTCCCGGCCCCTCGTCTCTCGAGCGTGCTGGTAGCACCGGGAAGGACCTCGGTGGTGGGCCTGGCCGGCCCGGCCAAGGGAGCACCGGTGACGGTCGTGGCCAGGTCCGAGGGTGGAACCTTCGTCGCGTCTATCGCGTCCATTGGACGCGGCGGGGCAGGCTACGCCGTCACGCTGGGCCTGCCGATGAAGGAATGAACGCTAGATGACGGACCACCGCCCACCGGCGGGTACAGTTCTTGATCACAACCGAGAGGCGAGGTCGAAGTGCGGCGACGAAGGCACGCTCCGGGGCGCACGGGGCTGACCCGTCTCTCCATCCTGCTCACGGTGGCCGCCCTCCTGACGGCGATGCTCGCGGGGGCGGCCTACGCGGGATATCGCTACGAACAGAACAGGGCAGCCCGCATCCTCCCCGGGGTTCGCATCGCGGGGATCGACGTCAGCGGGATGACGCTGGCCGAGGCCAGGAACGCGATCGCCGGACCGGTCCGATCGATCCTGTCGAGGCCCATCGAGATCACGGCGGGGGACCGTAGCTGGGATCTGTCTCCGGCGGTTCTCGGAGCCCACGTCGACGTCGACGCGGCGCTGAACCAGGCCATCGCGGTGTCTCAGGGCTTCGACTGGGCGTCTCGCCTGTACCACCGGGTTCTGGACAAGCCGGTGCAACGGTCCATCGAGCTCCCGGTCTCCTATGACGACACGGTGGTGGCTTCGTTCGTCCACAAGGTTGCGGGAGATCTGATCAAGGCGCCGCGTGACGCCTACCTGGACTTCGTGGACAGCGAGCTGATCCGCCGCCATTCGCGGGAGGGGCAACGGCTGAAGGTGAGGACGGCTCAGGCTGCGCTGACGGCCGCCGTCCATGGAGCCGGCGCGTCGGTCGACCTCCCGTTGGCCGAGGTGCATCCGGACGTGGCGGACCGTTCGCTCGGCAAGACCATCATCATCCGTGTCTCTCAGAACAAGTTGTACCTCTACGACGGCCTGAAGCTCGAGAAGAGCTATTCCGTAGCCACCGGGCAGCTCGGCATCTACCCGACGCCGCTAGGGCACTGGACCATCGTGAACAAGCGGGTCAACCCGACCTGGTACAACCCGGCCAAGGACAGCTGGGGCGCGGACGAACCGGCGTTCATCCCACCGGGCCCCGACAACCCGCTAGGCACCCGAGCCCTCGACCTCGACGCCTCCGGCATCCGCATTCACGGCACGCCCGCCGATGCCTCGATCGGCCATTGGGCCTCGCACGGGTGCATCCGGATGCACATCCCCGACTCCGAGGACCTGTTCGGCCGGGTGGACATCGGCACCCCGGTCATCATCGTCTGGTAGACCAGGGACCTCCCCCATCCCCCCGATTGGGGGATGGACCATCGCCTGAGGTCGGCGTCAGAAATTCGTGCCGGGGGACTATCCAGGACCGCGGGTGGTTACGCCGATGACATGGGAGTCATGGCGCCCATCGCCCGGAACTCATGCCCCTCCTGCGGGTCGCAGGAAACGCTCAGGGTTACGATGACGGTCGGCGGATCGCTCCTCTCCTTCACCTCCTGCCCGGTCTGCGAGTGGAAGGGATGGCAGCGTGAAGGTGAGAACATCGCCCTGGGCTCCGTCCTCTCGATGGTCTCCACCCGATAGGTCATCCGCGCCGCCTCGGCGCGGATGAGGGAGGGGCCCTGAGGGTGGTCGGATAGAATCGCCCGCATGTCGGGCGACCTCGGTTCCATCTTCAAGGCGTACGACGTCCGGGGTGTCTATCCCTCCCAGCTCGACGAGGACGCGGCCTACCGCATCGGCAAGGCCTTCGCGTCCTGGTCCGGAGCCGAGAGGATGGTCCTGGGCAAGGACTGCCGTCCGTCATCGCCCGGCCTGGCCGGCCGGTTCGCGGACGGAGCGCGTGATACCGGGACCACCGTGATGGATCTCGGACTGGCCACCACCGACATGGTGTACTTCGCCTCCGGGCGCCTGTCGTCGCCGGGCGCCATGTTCACCGCCAGCCACAACCCTCCCGAGTACAACGGCGTGAAGCTCTGCCTCGCGGCGGCCGCGCCGGTGGGGGAGGACACGGGGTTGGCCGACGTTCGCCGCCTGGCCGAAGCCACCGAACAGGGGCCGGCGGGAGCATCCAGGGGAGGGCTGGAGGCCAGGGACCTGCTCGAGGACTATCTGGAGCACGTGCTGTCCTTCGGCAAGGTCCAGTCGTTCGCGCCGCTGGTCGTGGCCGCCGACGCCGCCAACGGGATGGCCGGGCTGGTGGTCCCCCCGTTGTTCGAACGGCTGCCGTGCAAGCTGGTGCCGCTGTACATGGAGCTGGATGGGACCTTTCCCAACCATCCGGCGGACCCGATCCAGCCGCAGAATCAGGTCGACGTGAAGCGCGCCGTCACCGAGCACGGGGCCGATCTCGGCCTGGCGTTCGACGGAGATGCCGACCGCGTGTTCCTGGTCGACGAACATGCCGAGGGCGTGAACGGCTCGATGGTCACGGCGCTGGTGGCGATCGGCATGCTCGAGCGCTACCCGGGAGCCACCATCCTGCACAACCTGATCTGTTCGAGGATGGTTCCCGAAGTGATCCGCGAACACGGCGGCACGCCGGTGCGGACCCGGGTCGGCCACTCCTTCATCAAGAAGGTCATGGCCGAGACGGGCGCGGTGTTCGGGGGAGAGCATTCGGGCCACTACTACTTCCGCGACCACTACAACGCGGACTCCGGACTGGTCGCCTCCATGGTGGTGATGGATCAGATGTCGAAAGCCGGCAAGCCGTTGTCCGAGCTGCTGGCTCCGCTGCGCCGGTACTCCCAGTCGGGCGAGATCAACCTGGAGGTCGAGGACAAGGTGGCTGCCATCGAGGAGCTGGCTGGGGCCTTCGCGGACGGCCGGCAGGACCGGCTGGACGGCCTGACCGTGGAATGGGATGACTGGTGGTTCAACGTGCGGCCTTCCAACACCGAGCCGTTGCTTCGGGTCAACGTGGAAGCCCGCACGCCTGAATTGCTCGAAGAGAAGACGGCCCAGGTGCTCGCGGTCATCCGCGGCGAGGCCTGAGGCCCACCGTGACCTGAGGAGGCGAACGATGCCGCTCGACAAGGAGCTGCTGGAGATCCTGGTGTGCCCGAGCTGCCACGGGGAGCTGGACTACCGCACCGATCCGGTGGAAGAGCTGGTCTGCACCAAGTGCGGGCTTCGCTATCCGGTCCGGGACGACGTCCCCGTCATGTTGATCGACCAGGCCGAACGGCCCGGCGGAACCTCGTGAGGACGAGCCTGGCGAGGGGGACCGCCGGTCCATGATGGTGGATCGAGCGTCGCTGGACGACGCGGGGGCGGTGGCCGCGGCTGATCCGAACGGCATGCTCGGGGCGGTGGCTCGGCTGGGAGCCCAGGTTCGGCGCGGCGTCGAGGTCGGACGCGGCGGAGGCGACCCGGTCTCCGCGGACGTGACCACCATCCTGATCTGTGGGGTCGGCGGATCGGGGATCGCCGGGGACGTGGCCCGGTCCCTCCTCGGCGGCAGGCTGCCGGTCCCGATCCTGGTGTCGAAGGCGGAGACCCTTCCGGCGTTCTGCGGGCCCCGAACGCTGGTGATCGCGGTGTCCTACTCCGGCAACACCAGGGAGACGTTGTCGTGTTACGACGCGGCGGTCCGGCGCGGCGCCCCCCTGGTGACGGTCAGCGGCGGCGGCGCCTTGCAGGAACGGGCCGCGGCCGCCGGCGGGGTCCATCTCGCGGTCCCGAGCGACGTCGCGATGCCGCGCGCGGCTTTGGGATACCTGTGCGGCGCCCTCATCGGCTGGCTCGACCGCCAGTGGTCAGTGGGCGCGGAGGACGACGTCGAGGCCGGGGGCAGCCGACTGAGCGACCTCGCGCAGGCGTGGTCCCCGGAGGTTCCCGCCACGGCGAACGAGGCCAAGGCGGTCGCCGGATGGTTGCTGGGACGGACCCCGGTGATCTGGGGGTCGGAGGGGCTGCTGGAGGCGGCCGCCCTCAGGTTCAAGAACCAGATCAACGAGAACGCGAAGCAGCCGGCGTTCAGCGCCGTGTTCCCAGAGCTCGATCACAACGAGGTCGAAGGGTGGGGCCCCGGGATGGGTGAGGGGTTCGCCGTCGTGGCGCTGCGCCACGACGGCGAGAGCGCTGCCCTGGCGGCCAGGATCGATGCCACGGTGGAGCTGGTGATGGGCTCCGGCGTCGCGGTCCGTCAGGTGCGCGTTCCGGGGACGGGTTCGTTCGAGCGCCTGTTCGGGACCATCCTGCTCGGGGACTTCGCCAGCGTGTATCTCGGGATCCTCCGAGGCGTGGACCCGACGCCCGTTCCCATCCTGACGGGACTGAAGGCCAGGCTCGCCCCTTGAGCGAGCAGCCGGCCATCGACCACGCGTCCCTGCCTCATCCAGCCGACTCCTTCACGGCCGAGGGCGTCGCGCTCATCAAGGAGCGTTCCTCGCTCCGCCCCGAGGTCGCGGTGATCATCGGCTCGGGCCTGCGCGAAGCCGTCGACCCCGACCTCGATCCCGAGCGCGAGCTCTCCTTCGAGACGCTGCCGGGCTTCCCTCCCGCGAGTGTCCCGGGGCACGCCGGCCGACTCGTCCTCGGGACGCTGCGGGGCGTTCCGACGGCGGTGTTCTTCGGCCGCGTGCATTTCTACGAGGGGTACGGGATCGGATCCACCACGCTGATCCCGAGGCTGGCGGCCGAGCTGGGTGCCTCCACCGTCGTGCTGACCAACGCCGCCGGGGGCCTGTACCCGACCCTCCGGCGGGGGCAGCTCATGCTCATCGAGGACCACATCAACCTGCTGGGGGTGAACCCCCTTTCTGCCTGGCGGTACCCTGACGGCATGCCGGCCTTCGTCGACCTCTCCGCCGTGTACGACCGGCGGCTGCTGGAGGTGGGCTTCGCCGCGGCACGGGCGCAGGGGACCACGGCGGCCCGGGGCGTCTACGCTGCCCTGCCGGGTCCTTCCTACGAGACCCCGGCAGAGACCGAGTTCCTGCGGCGCATCGGGGCCGACGCCGTCGGCATGTCCACGGTCCCCGAGGCCGTCGCCGCGGTCGCCCTGGGGATGCGGGTGGTCGGCGTCTCGTGCATCACGAACGTGGCCGGCACGCCGTCGACCCACGAAGATGTCCTGGACGGGGCGCGTGAAGCGGCCATGGGGCTGCGCGGCGTCCTGGAGGCCATCCTGTCCGAGATCGCTGAGTGAGCCGAGGAGGATCGATGGACTGTGACGTCAAGGACCTGGGCCTGGCCGAGAAGGGCGGGGCCCGGATCGAGTGGGCGGACCAGGAGATGCGCGTGCTCGCGCAGATCCGTGACCGTTTCGAGAAGGAGAAGCCGCTGACCGGCGTCAGGATCGGCGCGTGCCTGCACGTGACCACCGAGACCGCCAACCTGATGCGGACCCTGGTGGCAGGTGGGGCCGAGGTGGCGCTGTGCGCGTCCAACCCGCTGTCCACCCAGGACGACGCCGCGGCGGCCCTGTGCGAGTTCGAGGGGATCGACGTGTTCGCCATCAAGGGCGAGGTCAACGAGACCTACTACCGTCACATCAACGCGGTGCTCGATACGCGCCCGCAGATCACCATGGACGATGGGATGGACCTGGTGGCCACCTTGCACAAGGAGCGCCGGGACCAGCTCTCCGAGCTGATCGGGGGGACGGAGGAAACCACCACGGGCGTGATCCGCCTGCGCGCCATGCACGCCGACGGTGTGCTCGCCTATCCGATCGTGGCGGTCAACGACGCGGACACGAAGCACCTGTTCGACAACCGGTTCGGCACGGGCCAGTCCACCATCGACGGCATCATCCGCGCCACGAACCGCCTGCTGGCCGGACGAACGGTCGTGATCTGCGGCTACGGCCAGTGCGGCAAGGGCGTGGCTTCGCGCGCGCGGGGGCTGGGAGCCCGTGTCATCGTCATCGAGGTCGATCCGCTGCGGGCCCTCGAGGCCGTGATGGAGGGGTTCGAGGCGATGCCGCTGCGGGAGGCCGCCCGCGTCGGTGACGTGTTCGTGACGGTGACCGGGGACACCTCGGTGCTCCGCCGCGAGCACTTCGACGTGATGAAGGACGGGGCGGTGCTGGCCAACTCGGGCCACTTCGACGTGGAGATCGACAAGGTCGGTCTGGCCGACATGGCTACGAGCGTTCGGCGGATCCGCGAGTTCGTCGACGAGTACCGCCTGCCGGACGGGCGGCGGCTCAACCTCCTGGGCGAGGGGCGGCTCATCAACCTGGCCGCCGCCGAGGGCCATCCCGCGGCGGTCATGGACATGTCGTTCGCGAACCAGGCCCTGGCGGTGGAGTGGATCGTGCAGGCCAAGGAACTCCAGCCACAGGTCTACGGCGTTCCGGCGGAGATCGATCGCGAGGTGGCCAGGCTGAAGCTGGCCGCCAGGGGGATGGAGATCGACCAGCTCACCGACGAGCAGGCCGCCTACCTCTCGTCCTGGGAGCACGGCACGTAAGTGCCCGGCCCATCGGCCCGCGCCTCGTCCCAGGCCGGCCTGGACCACTTCCGGTCGGCCGGCAGGACGCTGTTCTCCCTGGGGCTGGTGAAGGACGCCGAGGGCAACCTGTCCACCTATGACGGGGAGGTCCTGAGGATCACCAGGACTGGAGCCGCGCTGGTCCGGCTGTCGCCGTCGGACGTGGTGAAGGGTCCGCTCGAGGGCGACCTTCCGGAGGCCTCCAGCGACCTCGAGTTCCACCGCGAGCTGTACCGGCGGCACGGCCCGGGCGCGGTCGCCCACGCACATCCGCCGGGCGTGCTCCCGGAGGCCGGCGGGCCGGGGGCTCACGGCGACTACGCGTTCGCGGCAACCCTGGCGGATGCGGCGGAGACCATCGTGGCCCGAGCGCGAGGGGCGGCCGTCGATGGCTGACCCGGTTCGGGCGGTGGAATGGACGGGGTCGTCGCTCCGGATCCTCGACCAGTCCAGGCTGCCGGCGGACGAGGTCGTGGTGGAGGCGCTCACCGTCGATGACGTCGCCGCGGCCATCCGCCGCCTCGCCATCCGAGGTGCGCCGTTGCTGGGGGTCGCCGCCGGGTACGGGATGGGACTGGCGGCTCTGCGCGCGACGGAGGGAGCGGACCAGATCCTCGCTGACCTCGACCGTGCAGCGGACCTGCTGGTGGCCAGTAGACCCACCGCCGCGAACATCGGCTGGGCGGTCCGACGCGTCCTGGCGACGGCGCGGGCGGCCGCCGAGGGAGACCCCGCTGGCGCGCGGATCCGATCGCGGGCCGTCGATGAGGCGGTCGCCATCGCCGCCGAGGACGAGGCATCGTGTCGGGCCATCGGTGTGCTCGGCGCCGAACTGCTGCCGAACCAGGGCAACGTGCTCACGCATTGCAACACGGGGGCGCTCGCCGCCGGGGGGTGGGGAACGGCCCAAGGCATGATCGTGGCGGCCGTTCGCTCAGGGAAGCGACTGCATGTCTGGGTGGACGAGACACGCCCCGTGCTCCAGGGCGCCCGACTCACCGCCTGGGAGCTGCGTCGCGCGGAGGTCCCCATGACGTTGGTCGCCGACACCGCGGCGGGTTCGCTGATGAGCCGAGGCCTGGTGGACGCCGTCGTCGTGGGAGCGGACCGGATCGCAGCCAACGGGGACGTGGCGAACAAGGTGGGGACGTATCAGCTGGCGGTGC
Source organism: Actinomycetota bacterium (assembly GCA_044870295.1). GTDB lineage: Bacteria > Actinomycetota > UBA4738 > UBA4738 > UBA4738 > AC-52. Next base: position 170 of record JBIOYQ010000009.1, on the reverse strand, counting down.
TGGCCCGGCACCACGACCTTCCGTTCTACGTCGCGGCGCCGTTCTCCTCGATCGACCTCGCGTTGGCGGGCGGCGGCGAGATCGTCATCGAGGAACGAGATCCCGGTGAGGTCCTGGCGCTGGGTGGGCTCTCCATCGCGCCGTCGGGCACGGCAGCGGCCAACCCGGCG
>JBIOYQ010000008.1:0-4991 GCA_044870295.1 Actinomycetota bacterium | reverse complement strand
TCCTGCCGGTAGGCGTCGAACACGGGAGCGTTGATCACGATGGTCCGCCGCAGCTCGCGGACGTCGAGCGCGGCCACCTGGTCCGGACGCGAACGGTGCTCGATCTCGTCCGCGAGCTCGAGGATGGCCGACGCCCTGGCAACGGGCTCGGCGTCCTGTGGTCCGAGCAGCGGCCCGTACTGGCGGACGTTCATCGACGCGTCCCCTCCCTGGCGGACCACGGCGGCCAGCAGGGCCAACTTTCGGTGGGTGAACCCCGCCAGGTCCGAGGCGACGATGATGTCCGCGGCGTGGCGGTAGCGCTCGTAGAAGTCGATGCTCCGGCCGATGTCGAGGAGCGTCGCGGCGTGTTCGATCCGTTCCTTCCATCGCGGCCCTGCCTCGGGGTCGAGGGCGGCGTGGAGCCGGCTCGCGATCAGGGTCCGACGCTCGGCGCGGGCGGGGTCCCAGGTGGAGAACCGGGCGACCAGCGCCCGAAGCGAGGACGCCCGGGCTTCGTCGGGGGTCGGGATGCCCCTGCCCAGCGACTCGTACACGATGCCCTCGCGCAGGCCCTGGCCGGACACCACCATCGAGGGTGCATCCAGCACCTCCATCACGGTCCGGGTTACCAGGGCGCCGCCCACGATCGAGTCGGCACGGTCTCGGTTCAGCCCACGCACCGAGGCCCGGCGAGACGCCCGCTTGCGGGCGAGCATGTCGGCCAGCTCGTCCACCCGTCGTCGTGACACGACGAACCCGTGGAGGCGCGGGATGGGATAGGCGCGGCTGCGGTGGTCGATCTTGGCGAGGTTGCGGATCGTCCCGCCCGTCCCGATCAGCTGCTCGTCGGGCTCCATGGCCGGGATCTCGGCATCCGACAGTGAGCTTCGAACGAAGTCGCACAGGTCACGGACGTCATCTGGGTCGGGAGGGTCGCTGCTGAGGAACCGGTCGCTCATGGAGAGCGATCCCAGGGGGAACGTGGCCGTGTGCTTCGCCTCGCGATTGCGGAACTGCGTCAACTCCACGCTCCCCCCGCCGATGTCGGCCACCCATCCGTGCTCCTGGGGAAGCTCGGCCAGCGCGCCGAGGAACGCGCACCGCGCCTCCTGCTCACCGTCGATCAGCCGCACGTCCAAGCCGGTCTCCTCGCGGATCCGGTCCAGGAGCTGGCCGGCGTTGGACGAGCTGCGGACCGCCGACGTGGCCACGGCCACGATCGTCCCTGCCCCCGCGCCGGTGGCGATGGCCCGGAAGTCCCGGAGTGCCCCGATGGTGCGCTGGATGGCCGCCGCCGAGAGGCGGGAGCCTCGGACCACGTCCCTCGCCAGCCGAAGGGGTGAGCGGCCGTCCGCCAACAGCTCGAGGTGCCCTTCGGGACCCAGTTGGAGGACGACGACACGGCCGGAGTTGGATCCGACATCGATGATCGCGAGAGGCTTTCCGGCGCGCGAGCCCCGCACGGACGGGATGCCTCGAGCTGGAGCCACGGAGTGAGAGCTTAGCGGCCGATCGTGGTGTGCGAGCCTCGCTCCAACGCGAGCGACTGGAGAGCGACTTGCGCGTCGAGCCCCGACCCATCGGAGCATTTGGTCCACGCTCCGTCTGCCCCGAGCTCCCATGCCAGGGCCTCGTCGGCCAGGCAGACATCGAGGATCTGGGCGAGCCTGGCGCGGTGGTCGGGCTCCTCGACCGGGACCAGCGCCTCCACGCGATCGTCCAGGTTGCGAGGCATGAGGTCCGCCGACCCGATGTAGTACGTGGCGGCGGCGTCGTCGGCACCGAACCGGAAGATCCTGGAGTGTTCGAGGTACCGGCCCACCAACGACCGAACCCTGATGTTGTCCAACATCCCTGGGACCTCCGGCCGCAGGCAGCAGATGCCTCGAACGATGAGATCCACCTCCGCCCCGGCTTCCGACGCCTCGTAGAGCGCGTCGATGGTGACCGGATCGACGAGGTTGTTGACCTTCACCACGATGCGGCCGTCGTCCTTCTCGGCTTCGGAGCGGATCAGCCGGAGGAGGCGGGAGCGCATGGAGAGCGGGGCGACCACCAGCTTGCGGTATCGCTGCTCGCGGCTGTACCCCGTGAGGTAGTTGAACAGGGCGGAGAGGTCCTGGCCGAGCTCGGGATCGGCGGTCAGGATTCCGACGTCCTCGTACAGGTGCGCCGTGTCAGGGTTGTAGTTCCCCGTGCCGATGTGCCCATATCGACGGATGGCGTCGGCTTCGCTCCGGACGACCAGGGCGATCTTGGCGTGGGTCTTGAGCCCGACCACTCCGTACACGACGTGCACGCCCGCCTCCTCGAGGGCGCGCGCCCAGGCGATGTTGGCCTCTTCGTCGAACCTCGCCTTGAGCTCCACCAGCGCCACCACCTGCTTGCCCGCCTCGGCCGCCCGAATCAGGGAGCGAACGATGGGGCTCTCCGCGCCGGAGGTTCGATACAGCGTCTGCTTGATGGCCAGCACGCCGGGGTCGACCGCCGCCTTGCTGATGAACGCCTCGACGGAGGTGCTGAAAGAGTCGTAGGGGTGGTGCACCAGCACGTCGCCCGATCGAAGCATGGCCGCCATCCGCTCGAACCCGTCGGAGATGGCCAATCGCCTCTGCGTCGTCGGCGTCCATGCGTCGAACTTCAGGTCGGGCCGGTCCAGCCGGTACAGAGCCCAGAGCCCTCCGAGATCGAGGGGACCGGTGGTGCGGTAGATGTCCTCCGGCCCGATCTCCAGTTCGCGGATCAGGAGGTCGTCGATCTGGTCGGAGACGGCTTCGTCGATCTCCAGGCGCACGACGACCGGCGAACGGCGACGACGCTGCAGGATGGCCTCGACCGCCGCCAGGAGATCCTCGGCGGCGTCATCGTCGGGATCGAAGTCGGCGTTCCGCGTCACCCGGAAGGGGTAGTGATCGACGATCCCCATCCCCGGGAACAACGCCGGGAGATGGGTGGCGATGACCTGTTCGAGGGGCAGGAATCGTTCTCCGTCCGGCATGACCACGAAGCGGGGCAACAGTGGCGGCACCTTGACTCGGGCGATTCGCGGCTCGCGCCGCTCGGGGTCGTCCACCGCGACGGCCAGATTCAGCGACAGGTTGGAGATGTACGGGAAGGGGTGGGCCGGATCGACCGCCAGCGGCGTGAGGACCGGGAAGATCTTCTCTTCGAACACCCGGTCGACGAACGCGCGGTCCTCGTCGTCCAGGCTCTCCCAATCGACGAATCGGATGCCCGCCGCCTCGAGATCGGGGACCAGCTGACCGGCGAAAGCGGCTGCCTGTCGGGCCGTCAGCTCCTCGACACGATGCCGGATTGCCACCAACTGCTCGAGGGGGCCCAGGCCGTCGGGGGAGGTGGCGGTGACGCCAGCGCGGTGTTGCTCCTTCAGGCCGGCCACCCGGACCTGGAAGAACTCGTCCAGGTTGTGGCTGAAGATGGCCATGAACTTGGCCCGCTCCAGGACGGGAATGGATCGGTCTTCGGCGAGGGCCAGGACACGTTCGTCGAAGTCGAGCCATGACAGTTCGCGGTTCAGATACCGTTCTCCCGGCGGCGCGGCCGGCCGTTGCTGGGCTCCCGAATCCAAGGACGGCGCGGGTCGATCCGGCACTGGAACGAGGGCCGGCCGGCCGGCGTCCGGGGCGGACCGAGGCGGCCGTGCTGGAAGGCGCGAGGTCCGGTGGGGGCCGCTGCTCTCGCTCATTGGGGAGTGGCCAGGATAGCCCACTTGGGGACGGCGACGGCCATCGGTGGCCCGATCCCAGATGAACGTCGCGTGAACAGGAGAGGCGCGTGCCATGCTCGAGCCGTCGTGAATGGAGCTGCCTCTCGTCCGGGCAACTACGCGGAGCAAGCCCGCACGTACGACTTCACCCGCGGGGCCAGCCCGACGATCGTGCGGGCGCTCCTCAGGTTCCTCGGGGAGCCGGGTGGCGGGACGGTGCTGGACGTTGCCGGAGGAACCGGCAACTACGGGCAGGTCCTGGCCGCCCGGGGCTTCCGGGTCATCGTGATCGACGCCTCCCCCGAGATGCTCGAGCATGCCGCGCGCAAGCTCGGACAGGGGGCCTGCGTGGTCGGCGACGCCCTGAGGCTGCCGGTCCGTGATGCCGGCGTCGAAGCGGCCACGCTCGTCCACGGCCTTCATCTGATCGAGGACCAGGCCGGGGCGCTGGCGGAGCTTCGCCGTGTCCTTCGGGCAGGACCGGCCGTCGCCGTGGACCCGACGAGCGAGAACGCGGCGCTGTTCGTCCACGAGTACTTCGGGCGCGACCCTTCGGCATCGCGAGGGCGGCCATCGACCGAGGAGATCATGACGAATCTGCGGGCGGCCGGCTTCGACCGGATCGAGCACGAGCCGCTGGTGTACACGGACTCCGTCGACGGATCGCTCCACGCCCTCCACACCACCGCCATGCACCTTGCGGGCCCGGCCTATCTGCGCAACACGTCGTTCTGGGCCACGCTGGACGAGGCAACTCGGCAAGCGGGACTGGCCGCCCTGGCCCGAGACCTACGCTCGGGGGTCCTACAGCAACGAGTGGAGGACCACATGAGACAGGCGGTCGTTCGCGGTCACGAGACCGTCTTCGCGGCGTGGCCCTGAGCAAGGGGTGCCCGGAAAGGCCTCGGGGGTATAGTCGGGAGAGATCCCGACGCAGGAGGAATCATCCATGGCACAGGACGTCGAGCAGCCGTCGGCCGACCAGCACGAAGACGTCATGCCGCTCATGGGCATCGACCACGTCGAGTACTACGTCGGCAACGCGAAGCAGGCAGCCTTCTATTACTCGAAGGCCTTCGGCTTCAAGGTGACGGCGTACGGCGGGCCGGAGACCAAGGTTCGCGACCGCGCATCCTGGCTGCTGGAGCAAGGTGACGCGCGGTTGGTCATGACCGGGGGCATGGGGCCGGAGAGCCCGATCGCCCGGCACGTCCTGGAGCACGGCGACGGCGTCAAGGACGTCGCGTTCCGCGTCCCCGACGCCACGTACGCGTTCGAGTTC
>JBIOYQ010000007.1:0-2973 GCA_044870295.1 Actinomycetota bacterium | reverse complement strand
ACAGGGTCGGTGCTTCGCCTACCGCGGCCATCTCGTGCCCTCCTTGGCTCGAGCCGACGTCATCCGTTCACCAACTGATAGTTCTTGATCCTCAGTTTCTTGGGGTCGAGGTCGATGATCGCGGCCTGCAGCGTGCCCTCCTCGTACGCGCTCCCCGGGTTGACGGCCAGGGTCTTGCCCAGCTTCACCCCGCCCTTGCTCTCGTGGATGTGTCCGTGCAAGGACATGAGCGGCTGGTACTCCATGATCGAGTCGCGGACGGCCTTGGAGCCGACCGCCCGCATGGCTCGCCCTCCAGCGATGAACTTCATATCCGCGTCGAGTGCGGGGGCCTCGTCGAGGTTGGAGCCATACGGCGGGGCATGGAAGTTGAAGATCGTCCGTCGGAAGTCCGGGGCGTCTTTCAGCATGCGGTCGATCCGCTCCCGGAGCTTCTCCTCGGGGGCCTCTCGGTAGGTGTTCCACGGCGTGGGGTTGGTCCACCCCATCGACACCATGGTGAACCCGCCCACGTCCAGCGTTCGGGCCTCCCCCATCTCGACCTCGTTGGACTTCTCGATCACCTTGTCGACCTCGAACATGTCGTCGTTGCCGGGGCACAGGAAGCACCGGATGTCCTTGCCGGCGAGCTTCTCCTCCGCGATGCTCATCCACCGCTCCACCGTGGCCAGCATGACCTCCTTGAACTTCGCGTCCACGAGCTTCTCGTCGCCCTTCAGGGCCAGGTACTCCTGGCGAGACATGCGGGCGGGGTAGTAGCCGCGATTGATGATCTTCTTCTCGATCGCCTGGACCTCTTCCTCCGACTCGAGGACCTCGTGGTACTCCTGGAGGGTCGTCTCCCACTTCCCGTCGCTCTCGACGATGGGGACGATGGCCTTGCCGGTGATGTCGCCGCCCAGGATGAGGATGTCCGCTTTGTAGAACGGTCCGGCGTTCAGGAACTTCCGCCAGCAGACCTCGGAGCCGTGGACATCCGTGGCGTAGAAGATCTTGGGCATGCCCCCCCTTTAGCCGCCGCGCACAGTCTCGACCACCCCTGGTTGCGGCGCAAGCCAGGACCGGCCGCTCAGTGCGCGATCTCCTCCGGTAGCTCGTACCACTGCACACGCTCGCCGACCTTGGAGCGAAGCTTCCATTTCAGGGTCTTCGGTGCGGTGTCCGCCTGGCCGAGGAGGAACGTGGCCTGATCGACCGGGTCGAAACGGGCGGTCGCCGGCACCAGGGAACGGAGATTGCCCCCCACGAGCTCGACGAGCCGATCGAGGTTGCGGGTCACGGTCCGCCACCACCCCCAATCCTCGCAGACGATGTGACAGAAGCGGCCGATCCCGATCGTCCCGGGCTCGTCCCCCTCGGCGATCGGAAACTCGGCCAGCAGGTACACGATGTCCTGAACGTCCTTCTCGTTCTGCTCGACGACTTGGAGCTTGGATAGCAGTAGGTCCGCGACGTCGAGCGTGTACGGCATCCGGGAGATGCGGTGTTTGAACGTCAGGACGTGGCACATGTTGAGCTGGTCCATCACGATGTCGACGCTCGTGCCGCCGTCGGGGGTCGTGAAGTACATCTGCTTGTGCCCGTGCATCGTGTTGAAGCGCTTGTCCCCCTGAAACCCCTGCCCGGCAAGGAACTCCATCACCGCTCCCTTCGCCGAGGACACGGAGGCGAAATCCATGTCCTGGCCGGTTCGAGCGCGCGGAGGAAAGTCGGGCGTGAGCAGCCGGATGGCCTGGCCACCGATGAGGCGGAGGGGGACGTCGCGCTCCGCGGCCAGGCGGGCGGTCTGGGCGGCCGTCTCGAAGGGATCGCTCACTGCCCGCGACCTACCTGAGAGACCCTGGGCACGGCGCAACCTTACTCCGTCATCCGGTGACGCGAGTTCCTCAGCCCCCGCCGAGCAGGAGGAGTCCCCCGACGACCAGCGCGATGCCGGTCAGCTGGCTGGCCGCGGGCCGCTCGCGGAGCAGGATGATCCCGCCCACCACGGGGATGAGCGGGAAGGTCGCCGACGCCGCCGAGACGATGGACAGGTACCCGAGCTCGGTCCCCCGAGCGTAGGCCGCGCCGCCCAGGACGTCGATGACACCGACGAGGGCTGCCCCTGCAACGGCCGGAATCACGGAGCCGTCCCAGCGCGCGGGTCGAGCGCCCCCAGTGATCAACGCCACCCCCACCAGGGATACCGTCGAGAACGCCCTGGACAGGGTGAGGGCGGGCAGCCACCCGACCTCCTTCGCGTACCTGCCGAGGAGGAAGGTCGCCACGCCGAACAGTGCCATCGACGCGATCGCGTACCGGAGCCCGGAGCGGCCGATCGGGGAGGGCCGGCCGAGCTTGCGAAGGTCGGTCGACGTCAGCACGACTCCCACGACCGTCGTGAACGCGCCGATGGTGACGATGCCGGGGAGCGACTCCCCGAGAAAGGTGACGGCGAGGGCGATCGTGATGACCGCGTAGGCGGCGACGACCGGCGACACGAGCGCCACCGGCCCGAGCTCCAGTGCGCGGTACAGCAGGAGATACGCGGCCGCCGCGATGATGCCGTTCCCGACCATCCAGGCGATCACCACGGCGGGAGTGCTCCAGGTCGGACGGAGCCCGACGATGAGGACGAGCAACGTGAGGAGGCCGGCCATGTGTGCCGTCACGGCGGTGCTGACGCTCCCCAGGCGGCGGCCCACCACGGCCGCTCCGAAATCCGCCACCCCCCAGCCGAGGGCCGCGGTCAGACCGAAGATCACGCCGGAGGCCGGGCTTCGGCCAGGGCGTCCACGGCGACCGCCCCACGGCTCGTCACGATCAGCGGGTTCGCCTCGAGCGAGGCCAACCTGCCACGCAGGTCGGCGGCCGCGCGAGCGATCCCCTCCACCGCCCGGGCAACGGCAGCCAGATCGTCGACCCGAGGATCTAGCCCACACGCCCGGGCCTGGCGTTCCACGAACCGCCCGGCCTGTTTGCGGGTGACCGGCG
>JBIOYQ010000006.1:0-3726 GCA_044870295.1 Actinomycetota bacterium | reverse complement strand
GGTCTTGCCACCGTTGAACGACTCGTACACGCAGTTGTACGAGCTGAAGTTCGCCAGGTCGTTGCACTGGGAAGCCACGTGCTTCGGGTTCGTCGGGTCGACCGCGATGCTCGTCTCGCTCTGGGCGCCGCTCTTAGTGATGGAGGCGAAGTCCGCGGCATGCTGGAGCGGCCCGGCGTGGCCGGGCAACGCCGAGCTCTTATACGGGACGGTCGTGAACTTGTTCGGCACGGGAACGACCGTCTGGCGGCTGCCGGAGGCACCCGCCCAACTGCCGGAACTGGCCCATACCGTGGCCAGGATGGCAGAGGTCAACCCGAGCATAACGAGGACACGTCTCTTCATCCGTTCCCCCTTCCTGGGAATCGTGGACAGCGAACCCTACTCTCAAGTGTCCAAAACCGCAACGGGACACTGTGCGGACCCAATGGGCGTTTTGGGCGGCCCACAGCTGGACGGGGGCCGATCGACTATCGTTGGAGCCTGTCCTTGGCCTGCTCACAGGGGGTTGGCATGGGAGTTCTGCCCGAACCGATCGAGGAGCTGCTCAACACGGCCCTGGTGGGGGAGCTGACCGTCATCGACGACCACGGCCGGCCCGTCACCCACCCGCTCATCCCGCTGTACGACGGGGAGCGGATCTACATGACATCGAGCGTCCTATTCTCCCGGAAGCTCGAGCACATCAAGGCGAACCCGCGGGTCTCGGTCTCGATCACCGATCCCAACGCGGTGAGCGTCGACCGGTTCCGCCGGGCCACCATCCAGGGGGACGCCACGGTCGATGACGCCGACCTGCATGCGGGGTGGGAGCGGGTCCTCCCAATCTGGCGAAAGAAGGAGCCCGCCATCGACTTCTTCCTGGGCAAACGTGTCGCGCTGCCCCTGTTCTTCGAGCGCGGGGTGATCGAGATCGTCCCGCGACGCGCGTACCTCTGGGAGGACGGGGACACCTCCCGACCGCCCCAGGTCTTCCAGCTGGCGGGGGCGTCGCGATGAGCGCCTCGGTCGAGCTGTTGGACGGGCTGCGCACCCGCGGATACACCCATGCCGTGGTGGCCTTCCTGGACAACGACGGCTATCCGCTCTCGGTTGCGACCGGCTTCGTGGTCCGGCCGGACGATGGAGTGATCGTGCTCGAGCGCGTGGCCGGAGACGAGGCCCAGTTGCCGCTCGGCCGCGAAGTGAACGTGGTCTTCAGCCACATTCGGCCCCAGCCCGGGATCGGATACGACGAACGCCGGTACGTGTCGCTGTGGGGATCGCTGTCCTCCATCGAGGGGGGCCTCCAGTTCACCCCGCAACGCGTCCAGCACTGGGACGAGCAGGAGATGTCCTTCTTCGAGTATTCGGAGCGGGGGGTTCCCCAGGCCCACCGCTACCTCGAACGGGTGTCTCGCGAGCAGGGCCGGCCGGTGAAGCCCAAGCTCTCCGCCGGCTGGCTGTTCCTGCGAGCCACCAGGCTCCCGTTCCTGTCCGCGACGTTCGTCCCGGTGTCCCTGGGTGTGGCGGTCGCCGCCCTGCACGGGCAATGGCATTGGTGGCTGGCTATCGTGACCCTGGTGGCGGCGGCTTGCGTCCACCTGGGACTCAACGTGGCGAACGACGTCTTCGACACGATGTCGGGCGCGGACCAGGCCAACGTGACGCCGACCCAGTTCAGCGGAGGTTCCCGGGTCATCCTGTACGGGCTGCTGAGCCTGCGGCAGATGATCCTGATCATGCTGGGCTTCTACGCGATCGCCATCGGCCTCGGCCTGTACCTGGCGGCCGTCACCACCTTCTGGCCGGTGTTCTGGCTGGGCGTGGTAGGGGTCTTCGTGAGCGTCTTCTACACGGCGCCGCCCTTCCGCTTCGTCCATCGCGGGCTGGGCGAGCTGATCGTAGCCCTCGGGTTCGGTCCCATCATGACCATGGGGGCCTACGAGGTGCAGGCCAAGACGTGGTCGTGGGAGGCCTTCTACGTGTCGCTGCCGGTGGCCATCCTGATCGCGCTGGTCCTCTACGTGAACGAGGTCCCCGATCGACCGGGCGACGCGGCGGCCGGCAAGCGCACCCTCCCCGTCCGGCTGTCGAAGGACGCGGTGATCGGGCTGTACGTGGCCTCGGTCGTCGTGGCGTTCGGGCTCATCGTCGGCGGGGCGATCGCGGGCGTGATCGTCCGCCCGGCCATCATCGCCGTGGTCGCGGCGCCGCTGGCCGTGGAGGTGTATCGAGGTCTTCGTGAACACTACGAGAGCCCGTATCAACTCATGCCGTACATGGGCAAGGGGGTCCAGCTCCACCTGGCCACCGGCCTGCTGCTGCTGGTCGGATACGTGATCGCCATCGTGGCCAGCCACGTCTCCGGGCACCCGCCGGTGTTCCTGAGGTAGCCCATGGAGTACCGGGTGCTGGGAAGGACCGGCGTCCAGGTCAGCGCGCACTGCCTCGGGACCATGATGTTCGGTCCATGGGGCAACACCGATCAGGACGAGTGCGTGCGGATGATCCACTCGGCCCTGGACAACGGGATCAACTTCGTCGACACGGCGGACGTGTACGGCGAGGGCGGCTCGGAGGAGATCGTCGGGAAGGCCTTGAAGGGGCGCAGAGACGAGGTCGTCCTGGCCACGAAGGTCCACGGGCAGATGGGGTCCCGGATCAACGATCAGGGCAACTCCCGCCGCTGGATCATGCACGAGGTCGAGAACAGCCTGCGTCGCCTCCAGACCGACCACATCGACCTGTACCAGATCCACCGGCCGGACCCGACCACCCGCATCGACGAGACGCTCTCAGCCCTGACGGACCTGGTGCGCCAGGGGAAGGTCAGGTACCTGGGATGTTCGACGTTCCCGGCCTTCCAGATCGTCGAGGCCCATCGGGCCAGTGAGCTTCGCGGCCTGGAGCGGTTCGTGTGCGAACAACCGCCGTACTCGATCTTCGTGCGGCACATCGAATGGGACGTGCTGCCCGTGTGCAAGGCCTACGGGATGGGGGCGATCGTCTGGAGCCCGCTGGCCGGGGGATGGCTGGCCGGGAAGTACCGTCGCGGCGTCGAGGTACCCAAGGACTCCCGCGCCGTCCGGTACGCGGAGCGCGGCAGCCCCATCGCCCGTCGGTACGACCCCACGGTCCCCGAGAACGAACGCAAGCTCGACCTGGTCGAAGACCTTGCCAACGTCGCCGACAAGGCCGGCATCTCCCTGACCGCCCTGGCCATCGGGTTCACCCTGGCCCACCCTGCGGTGACCTCGGCGATCATCGGGCCGCGGACGCCACAGCACCTCCAGGAGCTGCTGGACATCGCGGACGTCAGGCTGGACGAGGAGACCCTGGACGCCATCGACGCCCTGGTCGCCCCTGGCGCCGTGGTGTTCGACTTCGATCGAGGTTGGGGTCCGCCCTGGATGGAGCCCCAGGCTCGGCGTCGCTGAGTCGCCCTAGAGACGGAACCCCGGAGTTGCCGTAGGGCCGGGGCTGGGAGCCATTGTCGGTGAAGGCGACTCCGAGGGCGACGGCGATGGGGTCGACTCGGTCGGTGAGGGCGATGGAGTCGACTCGGTCGGAGATGGCGATGGGGTCGACTCAGTCGGAGATGGCGATGGGGTCGACTCGGTCGGTGAGGGCGATGGAGTCGACTCGGTCGGCGATGGCGATGGAGTCGACTCGGTCGGAGATGGCGATGGGGTCGATTCGGTCGGAGATGGCGATGGGGTCGACTCGGTCGGTGAGGGCGATGGA
>JBIOYQ010000005.1:0-7341 GCA_044870295.1 Actinomycetota bacterium | reverse complement strand
TGATGTTGAAGGCATCGAAAGAGTTCGCGTTGAACGAGGCCGTCGGGTTGCCGAACTGCGCCTTGTACGCGGCGTTGTATTCGCCGAGCAACCCGCTGGTGGTGCTTCCAGGGCTGGCGATCGGGCTGGAGAGGTAGAACCCGTCCGCGGCCGAGCCAGCCTGGTCGAAGAACGTGCTGGCGTTGCAGCCGTCGGAACCCATCAACTTCACGTTGGCCAGCTCGGGGATGTCCTTCGCCTGCTTCGCGATCAGCCCGCACTCGGGGTTGAAGTCCGGCAGGTAGATGAGTTCCGGACCCGTCTGCGCGATGCTGGTGAGCAACGGCTTGAAGTCCGTGTCCCCGGTGGTGATGGCTTCCTCGGACGTGACCGTGCCGCCCAGGCCCTCGAAGAAGGTCTTGAACCCGCCGGTCAGGCCCGCGGCGTAGGGGCTCTGGTCGTGGATCGTGGCAGCCTTGGTGAACCCCAGCTGCTTGGACACGAAGTCGGCCACCACCTTCGCCTGGATCGCGTCGTTCTGCGCGGTCCGCAGGTAGAACGCGTTGTGGATGGCAGGGTCGGTCAGCCCGGCCGCCGTGTTCGACGGTGAGACCAACAGGATCCCCTTGTCTCCGAGAATGGTGTCCGCGACACCGAGCGCTGAGCTCGAGCAGCTCGTTCCGACCACTGCGACGATGGTCTTGTCGGCCGCCAGCTTGGTCGCGCCGGCCTGGCCTCCGTCCTTGGAGCAGAGGTCGTCCTCCTGTTGCAGGGTGACCGAATGGCCCAGGAGCTGGCCGTCCTTCGCGTCGAACTTGCCGTCGAGGTAATCGATGGCGAGCTTGATGCCGTTGTTGCTGTCCACCCCCAGAGTCGCGACGTCCCCGGAGATGGCCAACAGGGAAGCGAAACGGATCGGCTCCGAGGCGCCGTACTTGACGCAACCGAACTTGTCGCTGGCGCATGGATCGCCGCCACCGCCCGGAGTCGTCTTGTTCGAACAGCCCGCCGCCACCAGCATGACGGTGCCCAGCACAGCCAGGCCCGCCAGCAACTTGCGGTTCTTCATACTGCCTCCTTCCTGGGGACGTCCCCCAGCATCGTCCAACTGAGGAGAGCGGTCTTCCTTCGTCCCAGAAAGAAGCCCCCCTTTCGACTCGGGCACCTAATACCACATCCAGCAGCGAAACTCCAGGTCAGCGGGTGCAACGCAGGCATTCGGGGCCCCTTTCACTTGATGTACGAGACCAGCGGCCCGGGAGGGTTGGAACGGACGTGACGGATCGGCCGTAGGTCGGTTTGCAGGCCCGCGGTGGCGGACGTATCGTCCCCGGTCGGACCGATGGCAACCAGCGACCATGCTGTGGTGCCAGACGGCGCCGCGTTCCGGGCGCATCCCTCGGCTCTGTTCGAGATCCGACAATTCGTCCGGAACCGAGCCGCCGTGGCAGCGTTCTCGGAGGCGATGACCAACGACCTCCTCCTCGCCGTGTCGGAGGCCGCGGCGAACTCCATCATCCACACCACCACGCCCGAGATCCGCCTGCGGTGGGCGCAGCGAGGCGAGTGCGTGGAAGTGGAGATCCGCGACCAGGGCGTGTTCAAGAAACGGGTGCGGATGTCGGAGGTGGAGGGCCAGGGCGGACACGGTATCCCCCTGATGATGGCCCTGGTCGACGAAGTCACCATCCACGAGGGCACGTCGCGTCACCCCGGCACCCTGGTGCGACTGGTGAAGTGCCGCGGGGCATGACGCGTCGGTCGGATCCAGAGCGTCGCGCCTCAGACCGCTGATCAGGACCGGACCAAACTGGCGTCCTCGGCCAACCGGACCGCGTGCCATCCGACCAGCCGGCGCAGCTCGGACAGCAGAGCTGCCGAGCCGTCGACCCGGAATGCGTCGCCGAGCCGCAGCCGGGTGACCTCGCCGTCATCGACCAGTTGGAACACCACCGGCAAGTTCCCCGGGTGCATGGCCAAGAGCTCCTTCATCCGGGCGATCAGGCCGTCGGTGCACGTCGACGGCGAGAGGTCAACCATGAGCGGGTCGGCCTTGCCGTTCGCGCCGGAGGTCCTCACGCCGACCTCGCCGTCGCCGGCGGGGCCAGTGATGATCGGTTCGGAGATCTCCAGCGCCACGAGCTGCAGCTCGCGCCCGCGCAGGTCGGCTCGCCCCTTGACCAGCACGATGCTGTCCGGCTCGAGCAGGCGGGCCACGGCGTCGTACACGGAGGGGAACGCCACGATGCCGATCCCTCCGGTGAGGTCCTCCAGCCGGAACAGCGCATAGGGCTCGCCACGCTTCGTGTACCGGCGGCCGATGGCCGCCACGATCCCGGCCACCCGAACGACGTCGCCATCCCCCAGCGCGGACACCTCGGAGATCTCCAGATCGGTCTGGTGGGCCAGGCGATCCCGGATGGCCAGCAATGGATGGTCGGTCACGTACTGGCCGAGCATCTCCTTCTCGAAGCGCAGGAACTCCTGCTTCTCGAACTCCGCGCCGGCCAGGACGGCTTCGTCGATGTCCAGCGCCGGCGCCACCCCGCCTCCGAAGAAGGACTCCTGACCCGTGGCTTCGGCCCGGCGGTCGGACAGGACCGGTTCGACGATCTTCGCGTAGCCCTCGAACAGACCTCTCCGGGTGTAGCCCAGTGAGTCGAACGCCCCCGCCAGCACGAGGCTCTCCAGGCACTTCTTGTTCAGGACCCCGGGATCGACCCGACGGCAGAAGTCGGTGAACGACTCGAACGGGCCTCCCTCCTGCCGGGCGCCCATGATCTGAGCGACCACTCCCTCCCCCACGTTCCGCACCGCCGCCAGGCCGTACCGAACCTCGCCCTCCGTGGGCGTGAAGTAGGTCTGGGACCGGTTGACGTCCGGCGGGAGCACTCGCAGGCCCATCAGGCGCGCGGCGTTGAGATAGAAGGGCTTCTTGTCCTTGTCGTCGCGCACGCTGGTCAGCAGCGCCGACATGTACTCCACCGGATGGTGGGCCTTGAGGTACGCGGTCTGGTAGGCCACGTAGGCGTACGCGCAGGCGTGGGCGGCGTTGAAGCCGTAGTCGGCGAACGGGGTGATCAGGTCGAAGATGTCGTTGGCCAGCCGGTCCGAGTACCCGCGGTCGATGGCCCCCCGGACGAACTGCTCGCGGTGCGGGATCAGGATCTCGCGGATCTTCTTGCCCATGGCCTTGCGCAGCAGGTCCGCTTCCCCCAGCGTGTAGCCGGCCATCCGCACGGCGATCTGCAGGACCTGCTCCTGGTAGACGATGATGCCGTACGTCCCTTCGAGGATCTCCCGCAGCGAGTCATGCGGGAACGTCACCGGCTTGCGGTTGTGCTTTCGCTCCGCGTACTCGATGTGCTGGCCCATGGACAGCAGGCCCGGCCGGTACAGCGCCACCAACGCCATGAGGTCCTCGAACCGGTCGGGCACCAGCGTATGGATGAGCTGCCGCATCCCCGGCGACTCCAGCTGGAACACGGCGTTGGTGTCTCCACGCTGGAGCATCTCGTACGTGGGCCTGTCGTCCAGCGGCACGTGGTCGATGTCCAGGTGGACGCCCGCATCCCTGAGCAGCGTCACCGTGTCCTCGATCACCGAGAGGTTCCGCAGCCCGAGGAAGTCCATCTTGAGGAGCCCGAGCTTCTCCACCCCGTGCATGTCGAACTGGGTCACGATCCTCCGCGAGTCGTCGCGAGAATCCTTCGAGAGTTTGAGCGGCAGGTAGTTCACCAAGGGGGCGTCGCCGATCACCACTCCCGCGGCGTGGACGCTGTCCTCGCGGCGCAGACCCTCCAACGCCCGGGCCGTGTCGATGACCTCCTTCGCCTCGGGCTCTGATCGGTAGGCCTCCTTGAGCTCGGGCGACATCTCCAGGGCCTTCTCGATGGTGAACTCGCGGCCCAGCACCGCGCCCGGATACATCTTGCAGAGGCGATCCCCGAACATGGCCGGGAACCCCAGGACCCGCGCGGCGTCGCGGATGCCCTGCTTCCCCTTGATGGTCTGGAACGTGATGATCTGCGCGACGTGATCGGCGCCGTACTTCGACGCCACGTACCGGATGACCTCGTCCCGCCGGCGCTCGTCGAAGTCCATGTCGATGTCCGGCATCTGCTTGCGCTCCGGGTTGAGGAAGCGTTCGAAGATGAGCCCATAGCGCAGCGGATCGAGGTCCGTGATCTGCAGGCAGTAGCTCACCACCGAGCCGGCGGCCGACCCCCGGCCCGGCCCCACCCGGATGCCGTGCTGGCGGGCGAACCGGATGAGGTCCCACACGATCAGGAAGTAGCCGGAGAACCCCATGCGGGTGATCACGGACAGCTCGTCCTCGATGCGCGCCCGCACCTCGTCCGTGACGGGTTCGTACCGTCGGGCGGCGCCTTCGTACACCAGATCGCGGAGGTACTCGTCCAGACCCTTCCCACCGGGGGGGTCGAACCGCGGGAGGTGCAGCTCGCCGAAGGACAGCTCCAGCTCGCAGGCGTCGGCGATCTCCAGCGTGGCGTCGCACGCCTCCTCGAGCCCGCCGAACACCTGACGCATGGCCTCTGGGGTCTTCAGGAAGAACTCATCGGTATCGAACTTCAGCCGGTTCGTGTCGGTCAGCACCTTCTGCTGCTGGATGCACAGCAGCACGTCGTGGGGCCTGGCGTGGTCCTGCTGCGTGTAGTGGATGTCGTTCGTGGCGGCCACAGGGACGCCGGTGGCCCGAGACAGCTCGAGCAGCATCGGGTTGACTCGACGCTGATCGGCCAGGCCGTGGTCCTGCAGCTCGAGGTAGAACCCGCCCGGGCCGAAGATGTCCGCGTACTGCCCTACCACCTCGCGCGCCTTCCGCTCCTGACCGGCCACGAGGAGACGAGCCGTCTCCGAGGCCAGGCATCCGGACAGCGCCACGATCCCCTCGGCGTGCTCGGCCAGGAACGCCTTGTCCGTGCGCGGCCGGTGGTAGAAGCCCTCGATGCTGGCGTCGGAGACGATGGTGAGGAGGTTGCGGTAGCCGGTCTGGTTCCTGGCCAGCAGGGTCAGGTGGCGGTACTTCTCCTCGTTCTCACCGGGGGTCCGCTCGAACCGCGATCCCGGCGCCACGTACGCCTCGACCCCGATGATCGGCTTGATCCCGTGGCGCACCGCCGCCTGGTAGAAGTCGAGGACACCGAACATGGCCCCGTGGTCGGTGATGGCGATGGCCGGCATCTCCATCGATGCCGCGGTGGCGCACAGCTCGTCCAGACGTGAGGCCCCGTCGAGGAGCGAGTACTCGCTGTGCGTGTGAAGGTGGACGAAGCTCTTCGAAGCCATTCGCCATCGACCTTACGGGCATCCGCGGGCTCGGGCGGAGGGAGGTCGCCCGGGCCGGTGGAAAACCTGGGGATAAAGTTACATCCTTGTAATTCCGACGGCCCGAACGTTACACTCCGGCAGAGCAGCGGTCAAGGGAGCCACTCCGCGCATGAAGCTGTCCTACTCCTCCATCAACACCTACGAGACCTGTCCGGCCAAGTACCGGTTCCAGTACGAGGAGCGCCTCCCCACCTCCAGCTCCCCCGCGCTGTCCTTCGGCGACGTCCTGCACCGGACCTTGCACCGCTTCCATAACCGGCCGGTGCCGGTCCCGCCGTCCGTGGACGACCTGTTCGAGATGCTCGAGGACGAATGGACCAGCGATGGGTTCATGGACGAGTCCGAGGAACGCCTGTACCTGGACCACGCCCGGCAGATCCTGTCCGAGTACCACCGAGTGAACGCCGATGCGTTCCGGATCCCGGCCGCGCTCGAGTTCCGGTTCACCGTCGAGGTCGAGGGCGTGCAACTGGCCGGCATGATCGACCGGATGGACCGCATCCCCGGCGGTGGCTACGAGATCATCGACTATAAGACGAACCGCCGGCTGCCGCCGCAGGCCGCGGTCGACCGCGACCTCCAGCTCTCGCTGTACTACCTGGCCGCGCGGGAGATCTGGGGCATCGAGCCCGAGCGCCTGACCCTCTACTACCTCCTGCCGGGTCAGCGCATGACCACCTTCCGCACCCAGGCCGACGCCGACGACCTGCGGCGCCGAATCGCCACCGTGGCCGAACGCATCGCCGCGGGCATGTTCGAGCCGCGGCAGAACCCGCTGTGCGACTGGTGCGACTTCCAGCAGGTGTGCCCGTTGTACCGGCACAAGTACGAGAAGGAGCAGGGAGACCCGGCTCCCAAGATGACGGAGCTGGTCGACGAGTGGATCTCGCTCAAGCGCGAGGACTGGGAGCGCTACCGGCGCCTGGAGGAGCTGCGGGGCCTGATCAACGCGTTCTGCGAGGAGCATGGGTACCGCCGGTTGTACGGCTCCGACGGTTCGGCCGTCGACCGCCGTCCGGTGCACGTGACCGCGCCCGACCCGATGGGGATCCGGCACGTCCTCGAACCGCTCGGCCTGTGGGAGCAGGTGCTGTCGATCGATCCCAAGAAGCTCACGGCACTCATCGAGAGCCGGCGACTGCCGCCGGACGTCGAGGACGCGCTGCTTTCTTCGCGCGAAGAGGTCCGGACCCAGTACTCCCTGTACCTGAAGGACCCCGCGCGCAGTCGCCGCTGAGTCCGTCAATTCGGCCTACCTAGAATGTTGCGGTGGAGATGCCCATTCTGGCTGGCCACCTTTATGCCTTGGGACGTCCACCTGGGACAGTCAGATTCATGAAAGTGCTTGCGGTCGGTCCGGACTCCCTGTGGGTACGGCCCTTCACGGCACCGCCTCGATTTCGATGGTCGATGGAGCCGACCATTCCGATCCTGTCGACGGAGACAGACAATCCCACGGCTGACGCGGATGTCCTCGAGGTCGCGCGCGAAGAGTTTGAGGCCTGGCTCCCTCACCACGTGGTCCCCGAAGGGACGAGTACGGCCGAGCGGGAGGCTCTCGACCGGGTGATGTTGGCGATCACCCCGGCGATTCCGCCGGAACTCATGCAACAACTCGAACGCATCGAAGCTACGACCGATGCTTGGCTCCAATATCGACCATGTACCGTTGTTCTCCGAAGCGGCAGGACCCTGGACTGCGTGTACCTGGTCGAGGCCGACCCATACATTCGGATGTGGGGCATCTGGCCCCAGCACGATTCCGGCAAGCAGATGGTCGCGATCACCGATGTCGTTGAGATTCGAGAGAGTCCGAAGCGTCTGCCGGCGAGCGTCGCGAACAAGATGTACCGAGCAGGCGAGTCGGCCATGGGAGGATGCTTTTTCACGCTCCTCCTTGAGGATGGTCGGCGTGTTCCGTGTGCGACGGGCAATGCCGTTGATTTCGTCGACTTGCCCGACGGAGTCGCGCCGGGCCAGGTCATTGACCTGATACCGCACGAAGGGCGA
>JBIOYQ010000004.1:0-7442 GCA_044870295.1 Actinomycetota bacterium | reverse complement strand
GAGGTCGCACTTGACGGTCCGGCCGTCGCGGTTGGTCCAGTGGAGCCGGTGCCCGCTCCAGGTCGGTCGCCACGCCCACTGGAAGTGGCGGGCAAGGCCCTCGTTGGTCTTGACGACGCCTCCGACCACCACGTCGTCGCGGTTGCGGCGCAGGTCCGTCAACGACACGCGGACGACCACGGCGGCGTGGGCGCCGTGGCGTATCGCGACGTGGCGGATGTCGGCGTTCGTCTCGCCGGGCGCGGGCTGGAAGGTCGGGTCGGCTCCTCCCAATCTTCCACATGTCGCCGCGACCATCGGTCCAGGTCAGGGACCGGCATTGGTGGCTCGATCAGGTCCCCGACCACATGCTCTGGCTCGAGGGCGGCAGTTCAAAGGTTGTGTCCGCAATGGTCGTCGACCACGTGTGTCGGATGCAGGTCGAACCCCCCGGGCGGCCCGTCTCGAGTGGGAGGGCAACCCTGGGGTTCTGCTCCGTGGGACGCCGTTCAGATCTCCTCGGGGAACATCTGGATCGCGCCGGAGGGGCACTCGGCCACGCAGAGGCCGCAGCCCTTGCAGTAGTCGAGGTCGATCAGGTACTCCTCGCCGGGCTTGCCGAGCTTGATCACCGCGTTGTCCGGGCAGACGCCGTAGCAGTTGTCGCAGCCGAAGCAGTTGCCGCAGGACATGCACCGTCGTGCCTCCATGAGGGCGGTGGACTCGTCATGGCCGAGCACCACCTCATCGAAGGTGGACTCGCGCCGGGCCCGGTCCAGCACGGCCCGGTGCGACCGCGGGGCGTCGGCGTAGTACCAGGTGTTCAAAGTGTCGAACGTCGCCAGGGCCGGGCGCACGGCAGGCTCCGGGACCGCGCCGGACAGCCACCCGTCGATGTTGCGGGCCGCCCGCTTGCCGTGGCCGATCGCGACGGTGACCGAGCGCTCGTACGGCACCATGTCGCCGCCGGCGAAGATGCCCGGGCAGCCGGTCATCATGTCCGGCCCGACCGCGACCACGCCGTCGTCGACGGCCAGGCCGGGCACGCCGTCGAGCAGCGAGAGGTCGGTCTCCTGGCCGAGTGCCAGGACCAGGGAGTCGGCGTCGAGCTCGTCGACGTCGCCGGTGGGCTGCGGGAAGCCGGACTCGTCGAGCTCCATCCGCTCCACCACGAGCTTGCCGGCATCCACCTGCTTGATGGTGGTCAGCCACTTGAACAGCACGCCCTCGTCCTCGGCCTCCGCAAGCTCGGACTCGTGCGCGGGCATCCGGTCCCTGGTGCGGCGGTAGACCACGATCGCCTCTGACGCACCGAGCCGCCGGGCGGTGCGGGCGGCGTCCATCGCGGTGTTGCCGCCGCCGTACACCGCGACCTTCCTGCCCAGCAGCGGCTTCTCGCCCGTCTCGAGGTCGCGCAGCATGTCGACCGCGTCGAGCACGTGGGCCGCGGACCCAGCCGGGATGTAGGCGCGCTTCCCGAGCTGGGCGCCCACGGCGAGGAAGACCGCGTCGTACTCGTCCTTGACCGCCATCAGGTCGGTGACCTTGGCGTCGAGCTCGAGGGTGACCCCGAGGTCGAGGATGCGCTGGACCTCGGCGTCGAGCACGTCGCGTGAGAGGCGGTACTGCGGGATCCCGAAACGCATCATCCCGCCGGCCATCGGTCCGGCCTCCCGGATCGTCACGGCGTGCCCGCGCCTCGCCAGGTGGTACGCCGCCGACAGCCCCGAGGGTCCGGCCCCGATGACCAGGATGTTCTTGCCCGTGGACGGCACCTCCACGGACACCGTCCACCCCTGGCGGATCGCCTCGTCACCGACGAACCGCTCGACTGAGTTGATCCCGACGGCCTCGTCGAGCTGCCCGCGGTTGCAGGCGGTCTCGCACGGGTGGTAGCAGACCCGGCCCATGATCGCGGGGAACGGGTTGTCCTCCATGATCTTCCGCCAGGCGCGCTCGTACCCGGCGCCACCCTCCTCGCCCTCGTAGAGCCAGGCCTGGATGTTCTCCCCGGCCGGGCAGGCGTCGTTGCAGGGCGGCATCCGGTTCGTGTACACGGCCCGCTCGGTGCGCCACGAGCCCGTCCTGTTGGCCCGGCTGGAGCCGATCTCGAGGGTGATCGCGAAGGGCTTGTCCATCACTCGTCGCCTTCCGGGAGGAGCCCGAAGCGGGCGATGTTGCGGTCGGCGTTCGCCTGCAGCCGTGCCACGATGTCGGGCCGTCCGGGGTCGCCGAAGAGGTGGGCGTAGCGCTTCTGGGGGCGGAGGTACTCCTCGACCGGAACCCGTCTGCGGATCTTCGAGACCTCGGTGACCTCGCCGCGCTCGGCCTCGAAGACGGGGAACATGCCGGTCTCCTTGACCAGCCGGGCGAGCTTGATCGTGTCCGCGGAGGCGGCGCCCCAGCCGAGCGGGCACGGCACGAAGACGTGCAGGTAGCGGGCGCCGCGGAAGCTCATCGCCCGCTCGACCTTGTACTCCAGGTCGCGCAGCTCGGCGACGGTGGCCGTGGCGACATAGGGGATCTCGTGGGCCATCGCGATCAGCGGGACGTTCTTGCCCTGACCGAACGCGTTGCCGGGCTCGGGGCCCAGCGCCTTGGTGTTCGCGGTCCGCGCGGCCGGCGGGGTCGCACCGGACCGCTGCACGCCGGTGTTCATGTAGCCCTGGTTGTCGTAGCAGACGAAGAGCACGTCGTCGTTGCGCTCGAACATCCCCGAGAGCGTCCCGAAGCCGATGTCGACGGTGCCCCCGTCGCCGGCCTGTCCGACGACGCGGATGTCCTCCCGACCCTTGGCCTTCAGTGCGGCCGCGACGCCCGCGGCGACGGCCGGCCCGTTGCCGAACAGGGAGTGCAGCCACGGGAGCTGCCACGACGACTCGGGGTACGGCGTCGAGAACACCTCGAGGCAGCCGGTCGAGTTCACCGCGACCATCTTCCCGTCTGTGGCACGCATGGCTGCGTCGAGCACGTAGCGCGCCCCCAGCGCCTCCCCGCATCCCTGGCAGGCCCGGTGGCCCGAGGTCAGCGAGTTGGAACGACCCATCCGCGCCTGCACCGACCTCTGCTCGGGGTCGAGCAGACGGTTGCCGGCGACGAAGGTGCCGGTCTGGTAGAGCTTGATCTCCTGGTACGCCACGTCATCCCCTACTCGTACGCGCCGGATGCGACGGTGCCGATGTCGCGCAGCATGTGTTCGGCGTGCGGGCCCGGTCGCTTGCCGTGTCGGGATCTCTCGAGCTCGCGCTGGACGAGCTCGAAGTCGAGGTCGAGGAAGTGCAGGCGCTGGGGGTCGACCCGCCCCTCGAGCACCTCGTCGAGGAGTCGCCGCAGCGACGCGCGGGTGATCGGTCGACCGCCGAGTCCCGCCACGACGTCGTACACCTCCACCGGGAGGCCCCGAGTGGCGTCGCGGGTGTTCTGGCCGACGATGCCGCCGGCCCCGACCGCGAACGCCTTCTCCACGACGATCACCCGCTTCGCGCGGCGCAACGCC
Organism: Actinomycetota bacterium; assembly: GCA_044870295.1. Lineage (GTDB taxonomy): Bacteria > Actinomycetota > UBA4738 > UBA4738 > UBA4738 > AC-52. The sequence goes on along the minus strand of JBIOYQ010000004.1, from coordinate 3,967 downwards.
TCGCGGACTTCCGAGACCGGCCACGGGCGGAAGCAGGTGATGCCCAGCGCACCGACCGAGACACCTTCACCACGCAGGCCGTCGATGACCTCCTCGATCGTGCCGAGCACCGAACCGAGGGCGACGACCACGGTCTCCGCGTCCGCGAGACGGTACGGGTTCAGCAGTCCACCGGAACGGCGCCCGAAGGCCGTGCGGAAGTCGTCCGCGATGAGGGGGATCTCGTCGAGCGCTGCCATCTGCTTGGCGTGCATGAGGTACTTCACCTCCGCGAACGCCTCGGGCCCCACCATGGCCCCGATCGTGACCGGGTCGGCGGGGTCGAGCATCTGCTGGGGGACGAAGGGCGGCACGAAGGCGTCCACCTCCTCCTGGGTGGGGAGGTCCACCTGCTCGAAGGCGTGGGTGAGGACGAAGCCGTCCATGCAGACCATCACCGGCAGGGAAACCTGCTCGGCGATGCGGAATGCCTGCATGTGCAGGTCGAGCGCCTCCTGGTTCGACTCGGCGTAGAGCTGGATCCACCCCGAGTCCCGCATCGACATCGCGTCGGAGTGGTCGTTCCAGATGTTGATGGGGGCGCCGATCGCACGGTTGGCCACCGTCATCACGATGGGCAGACCGAGGCCGGAGGCGTTGAAGAGCGCCTCGGCCATGAACAGCAGCCCCTGGCTGGACGTGGCGGTGTAGGTGCGGGCGCCCGCTCCGGAGGCTCCGATGCACGCCGACATGGCGCCGAACTCGGACTCCACCATGAGGTACTCGCACGACGCGAGCTCCCCGGTCCGGACCCGGTCCGACAGCGACTCCACGATGTGCGTCTGCGGCGAGATTGGGTAGGCCGCGATCACCTCCGGCCGGCACAGCGTGACTGCGCGGGCCACCGCCTGCGAGCCCTCGATCTGTTCAAGCATCAGTCAGTCTCCTCATCGACGCGCGGACGTGGTCGTGGGCGACCTCGGCGGCCCGGGCGTTGCCGGCACCGACCTCGTCGGGGAACCGGTCCCGGATCGCGTCGCACACCGCGCCGAGCGACACCTGACCGGTGAGCGCGGCGAAGGCGCCGAGCAGTGCCGCGTTGGGCAACGGACGACCGAGGTGCTCCCGCGCGATCTCGGTGGCGGGCACGGTGACCGCGTGCTCGAGCGTCAGTCGCTGGACCAGGCCCTCGAGCCCGAGCTCGTCGAGGGTGCGCGAGGTGTTGAGCACCAGGAAGCCGTCGGACTTCAGCCCGGCGAACAGGTTGACCTGATGGAGGAGCGTCGGGTCCTGGACGATCAGCGCGTCCGGGTCGGTGATCGGCTCACGGAGCCGGATCGCCCGGTCGTCGATGCGGCAGAAGGACACCACCGGCGCACCGGTGCGCTCGGACCCGAAGGTCGGGAACGCCTGGGCGTGGCGGCCCTCGTCGAACGCCGCCACGGACAGCAGCTCCGCCGCCGTGACGGCACCTTGGCCCCCACGGCCGTGGATGCGTACAGCGAACATAGCGGCCTCCCTCCCCCCACGAGGCTAGGTGGCTGCCCCGGGTTGCCTCAGGGCCGTTGGACCCGAGTGGTGGGCCCATCGCCGCTCGTGAGGACGGCCCTCACCCGCTGCGGCTGCTGCCGCGGCTGCCGGCCGACACGCCGTACGAAAAGCAACCTGCCTCTGCGCGACGAAGACGAACTCACGCCCAGGCCGGTCGGGGGCATCTCTGACGTCCAGAACCGAAAAGCGCGCCTCGCGCAGGCTGCTCTCGAACCCGGCCCGGGAGCGGAATCGCAGAGTCGAATCGGACACGATCCGCGTCCCGTCCCCGAACGATGCCGCCCGGACTGGCCTGGTTTGCGGAACACCAGCCTTTCACCCCGATCATCGACACGCTGCGCGCCTGCCTCGAAGGGCGGGATCCGGGCTCGGACGTCTGGTGGGCGATCGGCTGGTGCGTCCTGACCATCGTGCTCTGCTTCTGGTGGGCCGGTCGGCTCTTCGGGCGGGGTCGGGCAGTCTGATCATCATGATCACCATCAGCCAGCTGCCGGCGTACGCCGGGGTCACGGTGCGCGCGGTGCGCCACTACCACAACGTCGGGCGGATGCCGGAGCCGGCTCGGGACGGCTCCGGCTACCGGGCGTACGACGCCGGCGACGTCGTACGCCTCATCCGGATCCGCACCCTGGCCGAGTCCGGCGTACCGCTGGCCCGGGTGCAGGAGCTGCTCGACGCCGCGCCTGAGGAGTTCAGCGAGGCGGTCGCTCAGATCGACGCCGGGCTCCGCGCGCGGATCCGCGAACTGCAGGAACACCGGCGCCGGATCGCCCGGCTCGCCGCAGGTGACTCATTGGCGGTCCCGCGCGAGGTGGTCCCGTATCTCGACAAGATGCGCGCCAGCGGCGTTTCGCAAGCGGTGGTCGAGGGTGAACGCGATGGCTGGATTCTCATGGCTGCTCGCTGGCAGGAGAAGATCCCCGAGTTCATGGTCGACAAGATGGCTCGACTGGACGATCCGAGGACGGTGCAGCTGTACCGGCTGATCGGTGAGCTGCTCGAGGCCGGCATCCACGAGGACCGGTTGAGGGCCGTGGCCGACCTGTTGGCCGAGATGGCCGACGAGTCGGCCGAGGGCGGGGAGCGGGACCGACAGAGCGAGGACCTGAGCGACGACAGGTTCGTCGCCCTCCTCGACTCGTTCGCATCCGACGCCCACCCCATGGTCGAGCGCCTCCAGGAGCTTACGGTCGAACGCGGCTGGACGGGCTGGATCCGCATCGAGAGAGCAGCCGATCCCTCCACCACACGCGACTCACGTCCCTAGACCGGCGACACCCGCTCCACCGACCCGCCACCCCGGACACCTGGGTCTGTCCGCGCGACCTCAGCTGAACTTCGACTTGAACTTCGACATCTTGGACGTGTTTCTGCCGGTGACTGTGGAGGCAATCACGACCAAGACGGCTGCGACAACGACCGCCACGATCCAACGCACCCAGTCAACCCCGGAAGTCGTGCCACCTCCGAAGGCCGCGTAGACATACCAGCCCAGGAGCACTCCACCAATACCGCACACAATGGTGAGCCAGATCGGGATGTTGTCCTTATCCCCAGGCGCAACGAACTTTCCGAGCAGGCCGATGATGATGCCCGCGATAATGACTCCGATAATGTCCATTCGGGTCCCTCCTCTAGAGCCCGGTCGCACCGCCGCGACTACATTCCAAAAGTACCCCGCGGCGTCAGCCCCAATCGTTTGCTTCCCGGTTTCTTCGTCGACTCGTGACGTCCCCTTGGGCCGTTTGCGAGAACAACCGGATTTGCCGCAAATCGCGCGTATCCGGACCATCACCGGTTTTCGGAAAAATGTCCTTCTACCATGATGCGGCCATGGAGTCGTACGGCGGATCCTTCGACCTGGTACCTCCGGACGACGTCGCGCCTGAGCAGGTGCCCGAGCAGTGTTCGCTTTTGTGGAAGCGCCGATCCGCGGTGGTGGTACAGCGTGGAGGCGGTGCCGGATGAACAGGGTCGGGTTCCAGGTGTCTGAGCACTCGCGCGTTGGTGGGCGGTTTGCATCGAATGCCACAACTTGATTGCGGAGGGATCCGTTCAGTCGCTCCTTGAACCGATCGCAGACCGAACCCGGCCGCTTGTCTCGGATATCGCGTCGGAGTTCGTGAGGCGGGCCCAACGGTGGGGTCACGTCGGGCCTTCTCGAAAACCGAGTCTGCCGCGAATAGGCAACTAAGCAGCTGATTCAGCACGCCTGCAGAGACCTAGCGGCAGCATTACCTGCGTGATGCATGCGGGGCACCCGACGCGGAACAGACATGACGGCGGCCGTCACACTGTCCACCTGCTTGCGTTCGTCGCCGGGATTGCCCTTGTGACCTCCTCGTGCACCGCGTATGGATACGCCGGCATCATGGTCAACGCTGATGGCATGGCTCACGCCGGTCGCGCGTGAGCACCGTGGGTTGTCGGCGGGTGG
>JBIOYQ010000003.1:0-4946 GCA_044870295.1 Actinomycetota bacterium | reverse complement strand
GGCGGTGATCGAATTCCCGGACCCCTCCACGGCGCACACCCTAGCGCACCTTCAGTTCCATCTCAGGCTGAGGGCGTCAAACTAGGTGGCGATCTGAGCACCCGACCCCTCATCCTCGTGGTGGACGACGAGCCTGCGATCCGGGACGCGCTGAAGCGCGCCCTGACGTTGCACGGCTATGAGGTGGACGTCGCCACGGGCGGGGGAGAGGCCATCACGCGGCTGGGACAGTCGCCGCACCCGGACGCCGTGGTCCTGGACATCCTGATGCCGGGGATCGACGGCTTGGAGGTCTGCAGATTCATGCGGAAGATCGGCGATCGGACGCCGGTCCTGATGCTCACCGCCCGCGACGCGATCGCCGATCGCGTGGAAGGCCTGGACGCGGGCGCAGACGACTATCTGGTGAAGCCGTTCGCCCTCGAGGAGCTGCTGGCCAGGATCCGAGCCCTGCTGCGAAGGAGCGCCTCCGCCACGGACGGGGATGGCGGCGTGCTGCACTTCAGCGACCTCACGCTGGATCCGGGCGCCCACGCCGGCCGGCGAGGGGATCGAGAATTCGAGCTGACGCGTACGGAGTTCCTACTCCTCGAACAGCTCATGTCCCATCCCCGGCGGGTGCTCAGCCGGGACTTCATCCTGGACCAGGTATGGGGGTACGACTTCGGGCCGGCGTCGAACTCGCTCGAGGTGTACATCGGATATCTGCGCCGGAAGACCGAGGCCGGCGGGGAGCCACGGCTCATCCATACGATCCGCGGAGTCGGGTACGTGTTGCGGGAGCCGGTGGAGGAGCCGAAGGGCGCGGCATGACGTTTCGAGCCCGCCTGACGGTGGTGTCGGCCGTGGCGGTGGCCGTGGCGGTCGTCCTGGCCTCCGGTGTGATCTACCTGGCCGTGCGGGCGCAGCTGCGCGGACAGGTGGACGGTGCCCTGCGCAGCCGGCTGCGAGCGGTCTCCTACGAGCAAGGCCCCAGCACGCTGCGCATCGTCTTCCCGGACCTGCCGCTCGGAGGGGCGAGTGGGTACGCGCAGCTGGCGACGGCCGAAGGGAACGTCATTCCACAGACGGGCGCGCGCATCCAGCTTCCCGTCTCATCGCGGGTCGAGACCGTGGCGGCCGGCGACGCCCCGGCGTTCTTCCAGGACGCGGTGGTGGCGGGCCTGCACGTGCGGATCCTGACCGCGCACCTCGGTCCGGGTCTGGCCGTGCAGCTGGCCCGCCCGCTCGACGAGGTGGATCGGGCGCTGCACCGGCTCGGGCTCATCCTGGTCCTGGTGAGCCTGGGCGGCGTGGCCATCGCGGCGGGGACGGGTTGGCTGATCACCAGGGCCTCCGTCGCGCCCGTGCGGGACCTCACCGAAGCCACCGAGCACGTGATCGCCACCGGCGATCTGACGCAGCGGATCGAGGCCAAGGGAACGGACGAGATCTCCCGGCTGGCGACGAGCTTCAACGCGATGCTGGAGGTCCTGGAGCGGTCCGTCATCACCCAGCGCCAGCTGGTGGCGGACGCTTCGCACGAGCTTCGAACGCCGCTTGCCAGCATCCGAACCAACCTCGAAGTGCTGTCCGCCGCCGACGACCTGCACCCGAAGGAGCGTCGACAGATGATGGCGGACGTCGTCGCTCAACTCGAGGAGCTGACGGTGCTGGTCTCGGACCTGGTGGAGCTGGCCCGGGGAAGCGAGCCCAACCCGAGCCCCGAGGAGGTGCGGCTGGACGAGATCGTCGAACGGGCCGTGGTCCGGTCCCGCCAGCGGTTCCCGGCGGTGCGGTTCACCAGCGACTTGGAACCCGTGGTGGTGCGGGGGGTGTCCTCCCGCCTCGATCGGGCGGTGACCAACCTGCTGGACAACGCGGCGAAGTGGAGCTCGGAGCGAGGCGCCGTGGACGTCCGTCTTCGCGGCGGGGAGTTGACCGTCCGCGATCGCGGTCCCGGGATCGATCAGGCGGACCTCCCCTTCGTGTTCGAACGGTTCTATCGGTCCGCGTCGGCGCGCGGGCTCCCGGGCTCCGGACTCGGGCTCGCCATCGTTCGCCAGGTGGCCGAGTCGCACGGCGGCTCCGTGACGGCCGAGCAGGCGGACGGCGGGGGCGCGCGCTTTCGGCTTCGCCTTCCGATCCTGCCAATTCCCCCAGTTGCCCGATTTTCCAGCTCTGTGGAGCAGGAGTAGGCTCCGGGCCGAGGGATCGAAAGACGGTACCCACGCCCGGACGGTCGCGGGAGACCGACAGTCCCCGGTTGGGGACAGCCAAACGGGACGCTTGGTCGCCGACTTCCGATCCCTTGTTCGCGCTCCGCGACCGGTACCCTTCGTGCTCGTGTACCGGTATGGCGTGCTGGGGGCGGGGCGGCAGGGAACGGCCGCCGCCTACGACCTGGTGATACGGGGGGAAGCGGCGTCGGTGGTGCTGGCGGACGTCGATCCCGATGCCGCACAGCGCGCCACCGACCGCGTCAACCGCTTGACCGGCCGGGCGCTGGCCCGTGCGATGGCCGTCGACGCGTCGGATCGGGGGCAACTCATCGAGTTCCTCCGGCCGCTCGACGCCTTCGTCAGCGACCGCGTCGTACCGGTTCAATCACGAGGCCGCGCTGGCCGCGCTGGAGGCCGGCACCCACATGTGCGACCTGGGCGGCAACCTCGGAATCGTGCAGCGGCAGCTCTCTCTCGATTCCAGCGCAACCTCACGTGGGGTCTGCATCGTCCCCGATTGCGGAGAGGCTCCCGGCCTGGCCAGCAATCTCACCGCCTTCGCGCTCGGGCTCCTCGAGGAGGCCGACGAGGTCGTGCTGTACGACGGGGGCCTTCCGGCCGATCCGGTGCCGCCGTGGAACTACGCGCTGACCTTCAACGTGGACGGGCTGACCACCGAGTACCACGGCACCACCACCTGGCGGATCGACGACGAGATCGTCGAGGTCGACTGCCTGGATCCGGCCCATGACGAGATCGTGGACCTCGGCCCCCCGTTCGGAGTCCTGGAGGCGTTCGCCGCGTCGACCGGGTCGACCATGGCGTGGACGCTCGGGGAACGGGTTCGGACGCTGAAGGCCAGGGTGCTCCGGTACCCAGGGCACGCCGCGCAGTTCCGCGCGTTCCGAGACCTCGGGCTCTTCTCCGAGGAACCCATCTCGGTGGAAGGGCGCGACGTCGTCCCGCGTCGGGTGTTCCACGAGCTGCTGGAGCCCAGGATCCGTGCCACACCAGACCTGCGCGACGTGGTGATCGCACGCGTCGTGGCTCGGGGACGCACGGCCGGGATGCCGGGCGAGGCCGTCGTCGATCTGCTGGTCGATCCAGACCCCGGTCTGGGCTTCAGCGCGATGGAGCGGGCCACGGGGTGGCACGCCGCCATCGTGTGTCACCTGATGGCGAGCGGCGGGATCGCTCCCGGCGCCAGCCCGGTGGAGCTGGCCGTCGACCCAGCGGCCATGGTCGAAGCGCTGCGGGGTCGAGGGTTCCAGATCTCGAGCCGGACGTCACCCGTGCCGGCTCCCGGCCCGGCGGGTTAGAGCTCAGCCCTCAGTCTGCCCCAGCAGCGCTCGCCGGTCTCGAGGTTGTACGCCACCACGGTCGCCGAGTCCTCGCCCTTCTTGTTGTTCTCGACCTTCACGATCTCGAAGCCCCCGTCCTCTTCCGTGGTCTCGACGACGTGCATCAGCACGACGTTCTCGTACTTGAGCGTGATGTCCCACTCCTGGTCCGGTACGCCGGTCTCGATGTTCGCCTCGAACTTGATGCCGACCTCGGGCTCCATCACGAGCTTCCACGTGCTGGCGCCCTGGCAGGCCCCGATCGCCTTCACGACGCCCCGCTCCTCGTCGCCGACTGCCCGCAACGGCGAAACGAGCAGCAACAGCACGGCCGCCGACGCGAGCGCGAGGGATCCCCACTTCTTCATGCCCGGCTCCTTTCGGTGAAGAGTCGCGCATTCTAGGTCAGCACGGGGGAAAACGTCTACGGTCCGACGGCGGGAGTTCAGGCCCGCTTCCGGGGAGGATCGAAGAACGGCATCGGGACGACCGTGGCCGAGGCTCGGCCCCGCCGGGCTTCCACCGTCCACTCGACCTCGAGCTTGGTTCCCTCGGCGGCGTGCTCCTTGGCCACGGAAGCCAGCGCCAGGGCCCTCTTGAGGGTGGGACTCCACGTGGTGCTGGTGGCCCGCCCCACCTGCTTCCGTCCCATGAAGATCGGCACGTGCGTCCGGGAGGTCAGAGGCGACAGGACCGGCGGAAGGTCCTGGTCGGCGAAGAGCCGCTCGATGGCCAGCCAGTCGATCTCCAGCCCGACCAGGCGCCGGGCCGGGCCGCCCGCGGCCTGCTCCGCTTCCAGGGCGTGCTTGCCGACGTAGTCGGCCTTGTCGAACCGGGTGAGGGTGCCGAGGATGCCCAGCTCGAACGGCGAGTACGCCTGTTCGGGGATCAGGGCGTGCCGCGCGCTCGTGTAGTCCACCTCCAGCAGGATGAGGCCCGCCTCGACCCGCGCGACGTCCAGGGCGAGCATCCCGGCGGGGCGGATGCCGTACGGCGTGCCCGCGTCCAGCACGGCGTCCCACAGGTCACAGGCACGGTCGGCCTCCACCCACAGCTCATACCCGAGGTCGCCCGTGTAGCCCGTCCTGGTCACGTCGACGGGGATGCCGCGGATCTCGGCGCGCCGGCGGCGGAAGTACTTCAGATCGGCGAAGTCCTGGTCGGCGGCGGATCCCAGGACGGCCCGGCACAGCGGCCCCTGCAGGGCCAGCGCCCCCAGCGACTCGGAGATCTCCTCCACGCGCACGTCGAGACCTCGGGCGTTCATCCGGATCCACCGCAGCGAGGGATCGGCCGCGGTCCACCGGTAGGACGTCTCGCCCAGGCGTGTGACGGTCCCGTCGTCCACGACCTTCCCGTGCTCGTCGCACCAGCACGCATAGAAGACCTGATCCACCGCCAGCTT
>JBIOYQ010000002.1:0-4985 GCA_044870295.1 Actinomycetota bacterium | reverse complement strand
GTCAAGCGGCGGCGCACCTTGACCGTCCTGTTGTTCATGTCTCCCTGGATCGTCGGCTTCGTCCTCTTCCTGCTCTATCCGATGCTGTCCAGCCTGTACTTCTCCTTCACGAAGTACGACCTGCTGTCCACACCTCGCTGGGCCGGCCTCTTCAATTACCGCTTCATGTTCACCAGGGATCCAGTGTTCTGGCAGGCGCTGAAGAACACCCTGTGGATCATCGCCGTCGGCGTGCCCACGCGGATCGTCTTCTCCATCTTCACGGCGGCCCTCCTGACCAAACGGACCCGGTCGGTCGGCGTCTACCGGACCGTGTTCTTCCTGCCGTCGATGGCCCCGGCCGTGGCCGCCACCCTCGGGTTCGTGTACCTCCTGAATCCGGCGACGGGACCCGTGAACCGCATCCTGGGATCCCTGCACCTGCCACAGCCTCTGTGGTTCTTCGACCCCACGTGGTCGAAGCCGGGGCTCGTGCTGCTCGGGCTGTGGGGTGTGGGCGACGCCATGATCATCTTCCTGGCGGGCCTGTTGAACGTGCCCTCCCAGCTATACGAGGCGGCGGACGTCGAGGGCGCCGGCCGGTGGCAGAAGTTCCAGTACATCACCCTGCCGATGATCTCTCCGGTCATCTTCTTCTCGCTCGTGATCGGCGTCATCGACGGCTTCCAGTACTTCACCCAGGCGTACGTGGCGGCGGCAGCCATCAGCGGGCCCGGTCAGATCAACTTCGTCGGCAGTCCCCAGAACTCCACCATGTTCTACTCGGTCTACCTGTACAACCAGGGGTTCCAGAACTTCCACATGGGCTACGCCTCCGCCATGGCCTGGGTGTTGTTCGCCGTCACGATGGCCTGCACCGTCGTCCTGATCCGCCTGTCTCGTCGGTTCGTCCACTACCAGGGAGGGTTCCGATAGCCACTGTCGCCCTCCCCCGGTCGCTCGAGGCCCGCGGGATCGCCGCGCGGCCGATTCCACCGCGCGTTCGCCGGCACCGATTCCTCATGGCCGTCGGGAACCACGCCGTCCTGATCACGGTATCGGTCTTCTTCCTGGCGCCACTGGCGTTCGTCTTCCTGGCCGCGCTGATGTCCGACACGCAGTCGCTTCGGCAGAGCTTCTGGCCCCACCCGTTCCAGTGGGGAAACTTCTCTCGTGTCCTCCACGTGGTGCCGCTCCTCCACTACACGGCGAACACCCTGACCATCGCCGGGCTGTCGACGGTGGGGACCGTCCTGTCCTGTGTGCCGGTGGCGTACGCGCTGTCCAGGATGCGATGGCGGGGGCGCAACGCGGCCTTCATCGCCGTCCTGGGCACGTACATGCTTCCGTTCCAGGTCACCATCGTTCCCCTGTACATCGTGTTCGTGCGGCTCCACTGGATCGGCTCGTTCAAGCCGCTCATCATCCCCAGTTTCTTCGGCGACGCTTTCTCGATCTTCCTGCTCCGGCAGTTCTTCATGACCATCCCCGAGGAACTCTCGGACGCGGCGCGGGTCGACGGCGGCAGCGAGTTCCAGATCATGACCAGGGTGATCGTCCCGTTGGCCAAGCCGGCCATCGCCGCGGTCGCGCTGTTCAACTTCCTCTACAACTGGAACGACCTCTTCGCCCCGCTGCTGTTCCTGGGGGAGAACCGACACCTCTGGACGCTCACCATCGCGCTCGCTCAGTTCCAGGGCCTCCACCACGTCGACTGGAACCTGATGATGGCGGCGTCGATCCTGTTCATGCTGCCCGTGATCATCCTGTTCTTCCTGGCCCAACGGGTCTTCATCGAGGGGGTCACCCTCACCGGCGTCAAGGGTTGACGACGCCGTGGCCGACCTCCGCGTGGCCCTGACGTTCGACGCCGAGCATCCCAGCCGGCCGCACTCGCCCCCCGGAGTGACCGAGGGCATCCTGAGGAGGCTCGACGACGCGGGCATCCGGGCGACGTTCTTCCTCCAGGGCCGGTGGGTGACCGCCCGTCCCCAGGTGGCCCGATCCATCGCGGCGGCAGGCCACCTCATCGGCAACCACTCCCACTATCACGCGCGGTTCACGTCGCTGGCTCCGGAGGGCGTCCGCGAGGACCTGCAGCGGGCCGAGGCGGCGATCGTCGAGGCCACCGGCGTCGATCCCCGGCCGTGGTTCCGGTTTCCCTTCGGAGACGGCCAGGACGAGGCAGCGATCGGCGAGATCGTGCGCTCGTTGGGCTACCGGCAGGTTGGGTGGCACGTCGACCCCAACGACTGGGACGATGCCAGGAGTGCCGAGGAGCTCGAAGGGTTCGTCGTCGAACAGACGGCGGCTCGCGGGTCCGATACGGTCGTGCTGTTGCACGGGTGGCCTTCGACCACCGGCGAGGCCCTGCCGCGGATGGTGTCCGCGCTTCGCGCCGAAGGGGCGCAGTTCGTGGGCGTCGACGAGCTGGCAAGCCCGCCATCCGGTGCCGACGTCCATTCGTAGTACTTCCACACAGAGTTTTCCCGATCGCTCACGTCAGGAGGGTGTTCCCATGAGGGTCTTCCGCGCTACCGCTCTGGTGATGACGGCGTTGGTGATGTCCTTGCTCGGCTCGTCGGCCACCGCCGGCAGTATGGGTCCCGCAACCACCGTCGACTGGCCGCAGTTCCGGTTCGACGACAACCACACCGGGTTCCAGCCCTTCGAGACCACGATCAACCGCCAGAACGTTCGGAACCTCCAGCTGGCGTGGCAGGCGCAGGTGGGGAGCACGATCCTGGCGTCGTCGCCGGCCGTGGTCAACGACGTCGTGTACATCGGGTCGAGCGACGGGGTCCTGTGGGCCTACCCGGCCTCCGGCTGCGGGCAGTCGCTGTGTACCACTCCGCTGTGGCAGTCGACCAACCTCGCGCAGATCATCGACTCCCCGGCGGTGGCGAACGGCATCGTCTACGTGGGGTCGCAGACCTCCTTCAGCAACAACGACGGCAAGCTCAACGCCTTCGACGCCGCCGGCTGCGGTCAGGCGGTGTGCGCGCCGCTGTGGCAGGGACTGGCCGGCCCGCAGTCCATCCTGGACTCCTCACCCGCCGTGTCCAACGGTGTGGTGTATGTGGGGTCCTTCGACGGCAAGCTCTACGCCTTCGACGCCGACGGCTGTGGCCAGGCGACCTGCAACCCACTGTGGACGGGGGCGACCGGCTCCACGATCGAGTCGACCCCGACCATCAGCCAGGGCATCGCGTTCATCGGGTCGGACGACGGCAAGCTCTACGCCTTCGACGCCGACGGGTGCGGACAGTCCACTTGCTCGCCGTTGTGGACCGGCTCGATCGGCACGCCGACGTTCTCTTCCTCGCCGGCCGTGTTCAAGAACTTCGTCTTCATCGCCGGCCAGCACGCCCTGACCGCCTTCCGCGTGGGCGGCTGCGGGCAGCCCACCTGCCAGCCCGTCTGGAAGGACGTCGACAATCTGAACTTCTTCAACGCCTCACCGGCCCTGGCGAAGGGCAAGGTCTACCAGCCGCTGGAGAACGGGATCAACGTCTACAACGCCAAGGGGTGCGGCCAGGCGCAGTGCAATCCCATCTTCACCCTGTTCGGGACCGGTCAGCAGGCCGCGGTCCTGTCCTCGCCCACGGTCGCCAACGGCGTGGTGTACGCGGGCAGGAACACCGAGCAAGTGCTGGCTTGGCCGGCCGGCGGATGCGGCCAGTTCGTGTGCAACGAGATCTGGACCGCCTTCACCAACAACCCGATCGTGGAGTCTTCGCCGACCGTGGTGAACGGGACGCTGTACATCGGGAGCTCCGACGACAACTTCCCCGTGGAGATCAAGGGCCGGATCTACGTCTTCGAGCTGCCGTAGCGGGCAGCCGGGTCACCGCGACGCGGACAGGGTGCTGCCCAGCAGCACCCCGTTCGCGAAATACGCGCCGGTGGGTCCCGAAGGCAAGAGGTCGAACGTCCTTCCCGCGTAGGGCAGGAGCGCCACGCCCACGACGGTGGTTCCGTCCAGCTGGTCGCCGACCTTCAGTGATCCGACGGTCCCGCCGTCGGACGTGGGATGCGCCGGCGAGGCCACGAAGCTCCGGCCGTCGGCCAGCTCGACGCGAACCACCTCGTGCCCGAGGGGCGCCTGCATGCTGCCGGTCCGCAGGACCACGCCGCGGATCCGGCGACCGAGCCGGTCCGTCGTCCAGACCGTCATCCCGGGCCGAACGTTCTCCACCGGGATGTCCCCGGAGGGTGTCGAGATCAGCACGCCCCGAACCAGACAGATGGGACAGTTGAGGAGCTGTCCGCTCTCGCGCTTCTCGATGGTGACGTGCCCGGATGCCGTGACCGTGCCGATCACCCGCTGGTTGGCGGTCTCTGGGCCCGAGGCCGGCACCAGGACGTCGAACCGGTAGGCGCCGTCCTCGGCCGTGAGTTGGATCGCCTGGATCTGCTTGTAGAGGTCGTTGATCGTGATCAGCTGGTCGTCGGTGAACGTCGATCCCGGCGACAGATGCTGATGTTGGAGGATCGCCTCGAAGGCGGCCCGGTCCGCCTCGATCATCGGCAGCCGCTGCTGCGCGGCCTCCAGGGCTGACCCGTGGGCGATCGGAAATTGGTCGGGGTCGCAGTAGTCGAGCCGCCCTCCAACCGCGTCCAGCACGGCCAGCTTGAGCGCCGCCGTGGAGAGCGGTGAACCCGTGGGGCTCGGTGCAGGAGCGGCTCCGGAACCGGCGCACGCGGCCAGGATCAGAGCAAGGAGGAGGCCGACAGGGAGAGCGAAGGTGTGGCGTCTGAGTGGGGAGATCTGATCCACGATCTCATTCTGACGGGATCGGCGTGACCGTAGGTTCCCCTTTCGGCGGTTCTTTCGTCAGGTCGAGGACGCCTGCCGGGGTGGGTTCAAACCCGGCCGGCCAGTAGAGCTTGGACATGAGCGCGTCGTCGGCGTCGACGTGCAGCCATTCCCCCCGGCCCCGGCATGCCTCGATGGCCTCTTCGACCAGGCGTCTCCCGATGCCTCTGCCCTGCCAGTCGGGATG
>JBIOYQ010000001.1:0-8518 GCA_044870295.1 Actinomycetota bacterium | reverse complement strand
GCAGCTTCACGGCTCACAACAACACCCAGCTGTACAACAAGGCCAGTAACACCTGGTCGGCGAAGGCACCCATCCCCGGCGCTCCCTCGGCCGGCTGGGGCGACGCGGCCTTCTGCTTCGACGCCGCTGGCAAGAAGATCCACGTGGTGAACGGGGTCGACGGCCAGTTCCTGTACGCGGCGCACCAGGTCTACGACCCGCTCGCCGACACCTGGACGAACGCGGCCAGGCCGAACATCCCGGCCGCCGGCAACTACTACTCGCAGGACAGTGGTTGCGCGTTCATCGGCGGCAAGATGTACCTGTACGGTGGGTACGGTCTGACGGATGCCGGTGGCGTCGCTGGGCTGCAGACGCTGACGTGGGTGTACGACCCGGCTACTGACACGTGGGCCGACACGGGCAAGACCATGGTGACCAGCTACCTGTGGTCCGGCTTCACCAGCACGGCCACGACCGCGTATGCGGCCGGGGGAGTCGACCTCGGGTTCGTCCCCCACAACAACACCCAGTCCTTCACCCCCGCGGGTGGCTGGGTGGCGGGTGCCAACCTGCCGCAGGCGCTGGCCGGGCTGGGCCTGGGGAACGTCTCCGGTCGTCTGGTGGCCTGGGCCGGCCAGACGAGCACCGGGGCCATGAGCAACAAGACCTACGCCTGCACCCTGCCGGGATGTGCGTCGTGGTCGACGCTCGGCTTCAACGTCCCGGTCGCCAAGGGGTACTTCGCGTGGGGGTCCGGTAAGTCGGTGTACAGCGCCGGCGGGTTCGACGACGCCTTCACGGTGATGCCGGCGGCGGAGCACCTTCCGTAAGCGGAACACCCAGCATGACGTAGCGCTGAGGCGCCCGGGCTCGTTCAGAGCCCGGGCGCTTCCGCGTGGGGTTCCCGCGTCGAAGGCTCGCTCGAACCGACTTATCCTTGACCGATGCCCACGTCGAGATCCCGGCTGTCGAGGTGGCTCCAGGCGGGGATCGCGGTGGTGGTGGTGGCCGCGGTCTTCGTCGGCATCCTGCCCCGGATCTCCGACCTCGACCGTGTCTGGACCATCGTTCGATCCCTGTCGGCGACCGAGCTGATCCTGCTGATCACGTTGTCGGCCTGGAACGTCGTGACGTACTGGCCCATGCTGGTCGCGGCCATGCCAGGGCTGACGCTGGGGCAGGCCGCCGTGGTGTGCCAGTCCTCGACGTCGGTGGCGATGACGCTCCCCGGCGGGGGGGCCATCGCCGTGGGCGTCTCCTACGCCATGTACACCTCGTGGGGGTTCAGCCCCGCCAGCGTCGCGCTGTCCACACTGCTGACCGGCGTCGTGAACCTGTCGTTCAAGCTGCTCCTCCCGGTGACCTCCCTGGCCCTGCTCGCCCTCAACGGCGAGGGGGACACCGAGCTGCTCTCCACCGCCGTGGCCGCCGTGTTGGTCGTGGTGGGGACGTCGGTCATCCTGGCGGCCATGCTCCGCCGGGAGCGGTTCGCCTACCGGGTGGGGGTGATCGTCGGAGCGGCCGCTTCGTTCGTTCGGCGGTTGGTTCGCCGTCCGCCTGTCCGGTCATGGGGCGACGCGGCGCTCACGTTCCGTTCGAAGCTCATCAGCGTCCTGCGAAAACGCGGCCTCTTCCTGGCCACGGCGGAAGTCGTGAGCCAGCTCTCGCTCTTCCTCGTCTTCCTGGCGAGCCTACGATTCGTGGGAGTTCCCGACTCGGCCGTCAGCTGGGCGCAGGCCCTGACCGTGTTCGCCTTCGTCCGCCTCGCCACCGCCGTGCCCATCATCCCCGGCAACGTCGGCATCGTGGAGCTCGGGTACATCGGCGCGCTGGCCGTGGCCGGCGCCCCGCGCGACGAGGCCGTGGCTGCCGTCCTGGTCTTCCGGTTGCTCACCTTCTTCTTCCAGATCCCGCTGGGAGTCCTCACCTATGGGATCTGGCGGCGCCGGAGGAGCTGGCTGCGACCCTCCGTCGCCATCGTGGGCGCGGGCGCGCCGAACGATGACCAGGCGCCGCGCCACGCTGCTCAGGTAGATGGCCCAGCCGACCACGACCGCGGCGCCGGGGTGGTAGAGCGCGGTCCCGACCGCGAGGATCAAGAGCCGGCTGTCCCGTCCTCCTAGCAGCATCACCAACGATCGGTCGGGTCCCGTCACCTCGAACCCGCCAAGGCGTCGCTGGAATAGCAGCGCCAGGAAGCCCCACCCGTAGGCCGTGCCGGTCAGGATGGCCACCTTGAACTCGAACGAAGGGTGGAACGGCCAGAGCCACAGGGCCACGCCGGCCACCAGGGAGCCGTCCACGACCCGATCGACCAGTGCGTCGATCGCCGCGCCCCGAGGGCTGGATCGGAAGTGCAGCCTGGACGTCTCGCCGTCGACGCCGTCCACGACGTTCGTGGTCTGGATCAGCAGGCCCGAGAGGAGTCCCTGGCCCCACGCCAGACCTGCCGCCGCGACCAGGCCGAGCATGCCGGCGACGGCCGTGATCAAGCCGGGGGGGATGCGAAGTGGCGACAGCAGCATGGTCAGCCGCGTCGACAGCGGACGGTTCAGATACCGGGACACCGGACCGTCGGACGCCTTGCCAAGAGACCGGCGCAACATCCGGCGCGCCGCCCTGGCGTCGGCCGGCGAGGTGACCTTCCGGCACGACGTCCCTGGACTCAAGGCGACGGTCGCGAGCCGTTCGCCGGCCGCCATCCGCCGCAGGGCGCCACTCAGCGAGTGGTCGCCCTCCATCTGCGCTTCCCGTTGGTAGCCAAAGATCTCGGGGCCGAAGACGAACGCCCCGAGGTCGCCGCCGCCTCCGGTGCCGCCGCCGGCATCCACCGCGAGCATGGCCGGACCGCTCGACCGGAGCAGGTCGGACAGCGCGCCGGCGGTGAAGACGACGTCGCCCCGGACCACGACGAAGAGTTGCTCTCCGGCCACCGCGGGTGCTGCCGAGGCCAGGAGAGCCCCGTCCCCGACCGATCCGCTCTCCCCTCTGACCACCTCGACCCGCTCGGGCGCGTCCTCGGGAGCGGCCCGCCGCGCCGCCTCGGCGAGAGACGCGGACGCGTGGCCCATCACAACCACCACGCGCTCCAGCCCCTCGGCCAGCAGCATCCGCACGGTCCGCTCCACCACGGGGATGCCGGCCACCGTCGCTTGGAGCGGCGCCGGGCCGGTGGCGAATCCCGCGGGGAACGGCTGCTCCTCCGCGGCCAGGACCACGCCGACGGTGGGCGGAGATGCGCGCGGGGTCGGGTCGATGTCGTCCAAGGTTTGGGGGAGGGACTCGATCACGTCAGACCGGTCGGCGCCTCGAAGCCGACGCTGCGGACGAACAGCACGAATCGGACCACCACGGCCACCGCCCACGCCACCAGGAAGGCCACGAGGGCGATCATCGGGTGGCCGAGGACCGCCCACGCCGTCACCAGGAACAGCCGGCCGTCGCGGCCACCCAGGGACAGACCGACCAACCGCTCGGCGGCGGCCGGTACGTGCAGGACGGCGGTCAGGGCCGTCCCGGTCATGGCCAGGATGGCCCATCCGATCCCCACGGTCGCCAGGATCAGGAAGATGGTGCGGTCGCTGAACGTGTCCTGGGCCATCCAGATCGCCAGCCCCACCAGGATCGCGCCGTCCACCCACCGGTTGAACAGGCCGTTGAGCCAGGCTCCACGGGCGGTCCGGCGCAGCTGCAGCCTGGCCGCCTCGCCATCCATGCCGTCCACGATCGAACCCGCGTGCAGGACCAGGCCGCCCAGCAACGGGTGCTCCACCGCCAAGAGGAACGCCGCGAGCATGCCGAAGGCCAGAGCGACGAAGGACAGGGCCGTCGGCGAGGGCCGCAGCGGTGCCACCGCCATGGACAGGCGGGTCGAGATCGGGCGGTTCAGGTAGCGAGACACCGGCCCGTCGGCCTCGAGCGGCAAGGACCGGCGGAGCCGGCGCCGGGCCAACCGAAGGTCGTGCGGCGTGTCGATGTCCTGCCACCAGCTGGACCCGGGTAGGGCGACCGCCTTCACCGGCGCGACGCCCGCCAGACGCGTCACCGCTCCCGCCAGCGTGTCGTCACCTTCGCGGGCGGCCGCCCGCTGGCACGCGAACACCTCCTGCGTGAGCAGGAAGGCGCCGCAGTCGATGGCGGGTTCGTCCAGATGCTTGCCGAACGCGGCGACCGATCCATCGCGCATCCTGATCCTCGTTCCTTCCTCCCATGCCCGATGGTCCGGCGTCCCATCGACCAGGACGGCCGGGCCGCCGGCAGAGGCCAGCGCGTCCAGCGCGCCCTCGGCGAAGACGTGGTCACCGCAGAGAAGAAGGAAGGTGGGCTCACCGGCGACGGCTCCTTCGGCGGCGGCCAGCGAGGCGCCGTTGCCTCGCTCCCACTCCTCGGCCGTCACGGTGCTCACCTGACCGGGAGCGACCCGCTGGAGGGCGGCGTTCGTCACCGCAGCGCCCTGATGGCCGATCACCACGACGACGCGGTCGACACCGGCGGCCAGAAGAGTGCGAACGGCCCGCTCCACGAGCGTCAGCCCACCCAGGTGCAAGAGCAGCTTCGACCGCCCCCGGGTCACCAGCCGGAGCCGCTCCGACCTGCCGGCGGCCAGGACCACGCCGACCCGAGGCCTTCCGGTGACGGGCGCAGGGCGTGCCTCCGAAACGGGTTGGTCGAACGATTCCGACATGGCGGTTGAACGATCCCCTCTTCTGCTCGGCCGAGCCACTAGCATGCGCGCGGAGCCGTCTGTGGGCAAGGAGACCTAGGAAACGAGCAGGTCAGCGCGCTGTTTTCACGCTCGGCTTCGAGTCAGTTGCGCTTCCGCCAGGGCCAGCATGAAGTCGTGCCGGTTGGATGCCGCCAGCTGCGCCTCGTCGATGGTTACCAGCCCGTTTCGCACCAGCTCCAGCAGCGACTGGTCGAACGACTGCATGCCGTAGAAGCCACCCTCCCGGATCACCTCCGAGACCTGCTCGGTGCGCGTCGGGTCGAGGATCAGGTCGACCACGCGACCGTTCACCACCAGCACCTCCACGGTGGGGACGCGACCGAACCCGTCGGCTCGAGGCACGAGCCGCTGGCACACGACGGCGGACAGCGTGCTCGCCACCGAGAACCGGGCCTGGCGCTGCCGGCCCATCGGGAACAGGTCGACGATCCGGCTGATGGTCTCCCGTGCGTCCGTCGTGTGCATCGTGGAGATGACGAGGTGGCCGGTCTCGGCGGCCTGCATAGCCGCCTCCGCCGTCTCCTCATCCCTGATCTCCCCGATGAAGATGACGTCGGGGTCCTGACGCACGGCGTACTTCAGCCCGTCGCTGTAGGACGGCATGTCGGTGCCGACCTCGCGCTGATCGATCAGCGCCATGCCGTCCTCATGGACCACTTCGATGGGGTCCTCCAGCGTCACGATGTGGCACCGGCGGGTCCGGTTGATCCGCCCGATCATGGCGGCGATCGTCGTGGTCTTGCCGGTACCCGAAGGTCCCGTGACCAGGACCAGGCCGCGGCGCTCGTCGGCCAGCTTCGTCACCACGGGCGGCAGCCCCAGCTCCTCGATCTCGGGGATGCGGGTGATGACCCGTCGGATGACGGCTCCGGTCATGCCCCGCTGGCTGTAGACGTTGATGCGGAACCGGCCGAGGCCTTCGAACGACACTGCGATCTCGGCGTCCCCGTGCCGTTCCAGCTCGAGGCGCTTGTGCTCGGGCATGGCGGCGACCGCCAGCTCCTTCGCTTCGTGCTCGGTCAGAGGGGCCAGATCGGTCGGCCACAGCTCGCCGTTCGAGCGGATGGTCGGAGGCACGCCGGCCTTGAGATATAGGTCGCTGCCGTCGGACTCGACCAGCATGGTGATGAGGCCTCGGAGCTCCATCGTCCCTGAGGCCATCGGAAGGGAGGGTTTCGGGCATTAGCTCGGGCTGTCCCCAGTGCTCGATGGCTGCGGCCGAGCCTTGGCGCTCTCGAGGTACCGCCGCGCCTGCGCGAGCGGCCACGCGAAGGTCTTCGACAGCTGGGTGGGGTCGGCCTCGATCATGGTCCGGACGAAAGTCTCCGTGGCGCGAAGGCGGCGCCGCTCCAGCGGTCCCCGGGCCGGGACCTCGAACGCCCGAGCCGTCAGCTCCAGGACGGCGGCGGGCCAGCCTCCCCCCCGGTCCTCGACCCCGTAGTTCGTGACGACGAGCTGGCGACCGAGCTCAGCGACGGCGGTGGAGAATCGGGACTGGCGCTTCTTGCCCTCCATGCCGAGCGCCTCGCGAAGCGTTCCCGTCGACGTCGGGCCCGACAGGAGCAGCATCTCGGCGATGCGACGAGCGTCCTCGGACAGCGACGCCTCGGTGAAGTCGTCCGGGCGGCCCGACCTGGGATAGAGGTCGGCCAGCAGCGAGGGGGAGACGAAGGATCCCTTCCCATAGACCAGTTTCCCGTACCACGCCAGGCCTCGCCGGGGGAGTTCGTCCTTCCATCCCCAGATTCGCTCCGCGTCGGGTCCCCACTCGATGTCCCACGCCGTGCCGGCCGCCCGCTCCGTGGCGGCGTTGTACAGGGACGGGAGGGGAACGTCGCGGGTCGGGAACAGCAGCGCGAAGCCGACATGGTCGACGAAGGCGGCGGCGCGCTGGAGGGACCGGATCGGACGAGCCGTGTGCCACCACCGCTTGGCCCGGGCGGCCTGGAGATCCACCCCTACGCGCGACCGGCGTCTCGGCGGAGGTAGTCGAGCACGCGCGGGTCGATGCGCCCTCGGCCGGCCCATCGCTCTTCGAGGTTCTCCCAACCCAGGTAGTCGGAGAGGTCGTCCCACAGGTCGCGATCGGGTTGTCGCCGGCCCAAGCCGGCGAGCATCTCGTCGAGCTCTGTCTCCAGGGCGGGGTCGGCCGCGATGAGGTCGGACTCGCGAGGTCGGTCGAAGTACAGGCGGTGCAGCGACAACAACGCGGCGAGCTCTTCGATGGGCTGGTCGTGGTGATCGACCCGCAGGTCGATGTAGCGGTCGTGGGTGCCGCCGTACCCGCCGCCGGGCTTGGCCACGACGACGGCGGCGGACTCCTGGCCGCGCCGGTCACCGCCTGCCCGCTGCCCCGCCCGCAGCGCTTCGATCATGCGCTCGGCCAGGGGTCCGGAGGCCCGCTCGAAGCCCTCGGCGATGGCGGGGACGACCTCGGCCGAGGCGAGGATGTTGCCCTGGCAGGCAAACCCTTCGCCCACCAGCGACGCGGCGTGCTCGAAGCAGTCGCTCCCTGTGAACGAGGCCGCCCGTCCGGCCGCATCGACGATCCCGACCTGCCGGCCCTCACTCTTCTCGTCGAATTCCAGCAGCCGGTCGAGGGCTGCCTGCGGGCTGAGACCCGAGGCCAGGAGCTCCAGGCCGCGTGGCCTGAACGTGACCTCGGCGAAGGACTGCGTGGCCACCGCTCCCACCTCACCTTTGGCCCACGTCACGACGGCGCCCACCGCCAGGAACTTCGACTCGGTTGCCGCGCCGACCTCTCCAGCCTCGGGATCGGCGGCGACGATGGAGAACGTCACTGGTAGCGGATCCTCGGGTCGAGGAAGGCGTAGGCCACGTCGATGACCAGGTTCGCCATGATGATGAAGAACGAGGCCAGGATGGTCACGCCCATCACCGCGGGGAAGTCGTTGGTGAACAGCGACTGGATCCCGAGCTGGCCGACCCCCTGCAGGTTGAAGACCTGCTCCACGATGATCGCCCCACCCAGGAGATAGCCCAGGTCGATGCCGAAGAGGGTGACCACCGGGGTGATGGCCACCCGCAATCCGTGCCGCAGGATGACCCGGCGCTCGGCCATGCCCTTGGCTCGTGCGGTGCGCACGAAGTCTTCGTGCATGGTCTCGATCAGGCTGCTGCGAATGATGCGCGCGTAGAACGCCGAATAAGTGAGGGCGAGGGTGATCCAGGGCAGGATGAACCGCCCGTGCAGCACGGCGCTCCACACGGACATCCCCAGCGGGATCCCGCTGCCCGGGGCCCAGTGGAGCTTGAACCAGAACACGAACAGCAGGACGTAGGCCAGCCAGAAGACCGGAGCCGACACACCGAAGAGGGCAAACAACATGCCGGCGCGGTCGATGGCGCTTCGTCGTTTCACCGCGGAGATGATCCCGATGGGAATGCCGATGAGGAGCCACACGATCCCAGCGCCCACGGCCAGGACCAGCGTGACCGGGAGGCGCCCATAGATCTCCTTGTTCACCGGGGTGAAGTTCGACCACGAGTAATAGACCTGCTTGTTCAGGAAGAATCCAGGCAGCGGGATCAGACCCTTGGCGAAGCGCCAGTACTGCACCCATACCGGACGGTCCAGCCCGAGGGCACGCCTGGCCGCTGCGATGGTCTCCGGCGTCTGGGTGCGGCCCGCGGCGCGAATGGCTGGGTCGCTGGCGGGCAGCTTGACGAAGATCAGGAACGTGAGGATCGAGACGACCCAGAGAACGAAGACCAGGAACAGGAGCCGCCGGACGAGGTAGCGGAACATACCCGCCTCAGGTCCGGACGAAGGAGGAGTGGAGGGGGGGG